>NZ_LIQX01000060.1 GCF_001418475.1 Streptomyces ossamyceticus
GTGCGGGGGCTTCCTCGCGGCTGGTGTGCGCGTAGTTGTACACGCTGAGGTCCCAGGCGGCGGCTGTGGCGCGGGCCTGCTCTTCCTCTTCCGGAGTCATGCGCTGCGGCTTGGCGACCTCGTCGGCGAGTCCGGCTGCTACTGCCTCGTCGGCGAAGTACCAGGTGGTGGCCTTCATGCGGGCCCGCCACTGCTTGACGGTGCCGCCCGCGCGCTCTGCGTAGACGGAGGCGATGTTGTCGCTCTGGCGGTCGAGGAACTCGGCGTACTCGCGGAGCTCTTCGGGATCCCCGACGGCTACGCCTTGCGCGTCATGCACCATGAATTGTGCGTGGGGAGCGACGGTGATCCGGTCGCCTGCCATGGCGATGACGGAGGCGATGGACGCGGCGAGCGAGTCGACCTGAACGAGGACTTTCGCGCGGTGTGAGCGCAGAGCGCTGTGGATCGCCAGTCCGTCGAAGACTTCTCCGCCAGGGGAGTTGATGTTGAGGCGGATCTCCGGGGCGTCGATCGCTTTCAGCTCGTCTACGAAGGCTGCGGCTGTAATGCCCCAGGAGCCGATGTCTCCATAGATGGAGATGCTGGCGTAGGGGGTGCCGCCTTCGTCGAGGGCGTTGGTGACGCGGTACCAGGTCTCTGACCCGTCTGGGGTGGGGAGTGCTGGGCGCATGGCGCGTCCGCGTTCGGCGAGGGTTTCGGGGCTGGCGGTGTTCCATGATCGCCGTGTGTGGCTCATTGGCTCCTGCCTTCCCCGGTGTGGGTTTTTGCGTAGTCCAGGCAGGCTCATTGTGCACTATGTATTGCTGTTCATATGGGGTCTGACCTGCGGTAACGCGGTTCTACCGTTGTTGTATCGCGGGGGTCGCATTTCTTTAACGTGCGGGTTTGTGAATTCCTGTCATCCGGGTGCGTGAATGCATGTATTCGCGTACCGTGTTCATGTATGGACAGGAACAGTTCGCAGGATGCGACCACACGGGCCGAGGCGCTGGCCGCCCGTGTACGTGCCGCGCGGCTCCCCGAACCGGGTGAGCGGGCGAAGATCCGGTCTCAAGCCGGGGTGACACTGCGGGACTTCGCGCAGACGTTGGGGGTCAGTCAGATGACCATGAGCCGGTGGGAGCGGGGGGAGGCGGAGCCTCGGCTGGAGAAGCGGGTGGCGTACGCGCTGCTACTCCGGGAAGTCGCCGCCGCCACGGCGGATGGCGAGGTGGTGTCGTGATCGCTCTCGCGTGCGTGGCCGCCTACCTGACCGCCAGCCTGTACGGCGCCCGCCACCTCTACGGGCGGTTGCGCGCCCGCGCCATCGACAAGGCCGCCAAAGAGATGGGCCCCTTCGGCGCCCGGTATCCCGACCCGGTCGCGCGCTTCAACGAGTGGGACCGTGGCCCGACCGCCTTCATATCCGTCGTCCTCGCCCTGTTCTGGCCGATCGCGCTTGTCGGGTACGGCGTGTACCGGTTCGTCACCAGCAGCCCGGCCCTGTCCCGGACGGAACTCGCGGCGGATCGGGACGCGATGGCGAAACGGATCCGCGAACTGGAACACGAACTCGGCATCAAGGAGACCCCGTGAGCGCCTCCCGTAAGCGGATCACCGTCGACGCGCCCAGCGAGATGGTCATCCTCGCCGCCCGTCACCTCGATGCCACCGAAGGTCCCGTACAAGTCGGCCGCTACGTGGACGCGTCGACCCGGTCGGCGATCACCACTGTGCTCCGGTACATCGCCACCGCGCACAACAGCCCCGCCGTGGAGGAACCCGTGACCACCGACGCTCCCCGGCGGACGCTCACACTGAACTGCAACACATGCGGCACTGGTGGGATCACCGTGTGGGCTGACCACGTGAAGGTGTGCCCCGGTCCGGCCCGCAGCGAACACGCCGACGCGATAGCCGAAGTCGCCCGCCTGCGCGCTGGCGAAGAGGACGGCTGGGACCCGGCCTGCGAACCAACTCCCGGCCAGTGGATCGCCCGCTTCAAGCGGGCCAGCCCGGAGGAGCGCCTGCATGTGGCGCAGCAGGTGATCGAGAACGCGGGCCGCGCTTCCAGATGCTTCGCAATGGCCCACGAGCAGCACGTCCACGACGGCAAGCAGGCGCAGGCCCTGCTCGCGCGCGTCCGTGACGAGGTCGATCGCTGGAAGCTCAACACGCTGGGGCCTCAGACGATGCGCGCCGTCGACGACATCGACCGCGCGCTCCGGGGCGCTGAAGACCCGGTTCCGTGTTCCGCCTACCGGGTGCCCGCCACGTCCGCCGACAGTGGCCTGTGTGCGGGTTGCGGCATGTCCGACTACAAGCACCAGGAGCAGCCGTGATCCGGGACCCTGACGCGCTGCGCACTGTTTGGCTGTTCGGTAAGCCGTACTGGTGGGACGTGCAACCCGGGCAGCCGCTCGTACTGCGGGCCGCCACGTGGATACGGAGTGGAGGCCGTCTGTGACTGAAGCACCCTGGCCGCTCGACGAGCGCGACGAGGTCGACGGGTTCGCCGAAGTCCTCGCCGAGTTGTGGGCGCAGGCTTACGCGGAGGCGTGCGCTGAAGCGGAGCGGGAGTTCGACCGACGGTGGATCACGGGGAGCGGCACGGGCGAGATACGCGGGCTGAGCGCCACACGGATCAACGCCCCGTATTCGTTGTCCGAAGCAGAGGCGGCGGATCACGGGTACACCGTTGGCCTTCCCGAGCCCACTCCTGTTGAGCGGGCGTTGGAGATCCTTGGCCCGGAGTTGAAGAAGATCCCCGGCTACATCCCCACCACCGACCCGGAGGGCTGATCCGTGGAGTACGACGAGGATGATCCTCCGGTGCAGTGCTGGCACTACGAGCCCGGTAGCCCGTGTGATTGGGATGTGTGCCGTCAGCCCGAGCGTCTCGCCGCAGGGGATCGCGGCACCGACCCCGCAGACATCAGCCGACGCAAGGAGCAGCCGTGAATCTCACGCGGGTACGTGAAGCGCGCGGAAGGATCTCCCTCCTCCCTCGCTGGGTGCACCAGGCGTACGCGTTCGTGGCCGGGTACTTCTGGCTCCCGTGCCCCCTCTGCGGGCGGGAGATGGGCGGCCACGAGTGGCGTCGCGTCGATGGCGGACCGGACAGCATTCCCGACGGCGGGCCGGGAGTCACTCGGGGGATCTGCCCTGTCTGCTCCTACGAGGGGAGGGCGGGCAGGCGCCCTGCACGCGGCGGTGTGGCCTACAACCCGATGCCGCGCCCACTATCGGAGCACTGCCGTCCGGGCCGCTGCCTCGCCCTCACCTGCTGCTCGTACGAATGCAGCCAGGGGCGTTGCCCGTCCATCCCCGAAGCGTTCAGGAAGGCCACACCGTGAGCAACTATCAGTACGCCGATGTCCTTGGCGGCAACGCCGTCGTCGGCCCCGAAACCGTCAACGGCACCGGACAGGTCTACATCCAAGCCGACGACCTGTGCTTCCTCAGCAACGACGAAGCCCGCGAACTCGGGCGCGCGCTGATCGAGGCTGCGGATTATGCGGCGGCGGTGCGGGATGAGATGCAGGAGCGTGACGGCGGGGCGGTTTCGGGCGGGTTGGTGAGCCGCTTCGAGTGGACCGACCCCGCGTGGCGTGACGCCAAGGAGCAGCCGTGAGCGGCTGGTCGTGGCAGGACGTCATCCTGTACGGGCCCGGCTGGCTCGCCTGCATCATGATCCCGCTCGGGCCGTTCGTCGACCACTGGCACTACCGCCGCACCTGCCGACGGTACGAGGAACGCTGGGGCCGCCCGTACGAGGGGCCGTGACTACTCCCACAAGGCCACGACCGTGCCCCTGCAGCGCACGCCGCCCTCGCACCGCAGATACCCGCCCGACCCATACGCAGCCCGCACCGCATCAAGGTCATCGAACTCGGCGCCGTCGATGTCCTTGCACGGGTCACACCGGTTCGCGTCGTTCTTCTCGCTAGCCACATACCGGGCCTTCGGCGCCGCCTCCAACGTCGCAATACGGCCCGCGTTCTGCGCCCGATGCAACGCACCACCCAACTGATCCCTGCGGAACCAGTTCTTCAGCCCCCGCAGGAACCCGCCAACCTTCTCCGCAACCTCCGAACCCCGCACACCCGGCACCAGCAGGCGCAGCGCCTCACGGCCGGCAGACGCCGCCAGATCAGCCGCCACCAGCGCAGCCGTCGCCGCAGCGATCTCAATCAACTCCGAGCCGAACGCATTCCGCAGCCCCTTGTCGACCTTCGGCGGACGCACCTTCACACCCTGCTCGGCAGCCTCCTCCGCCATCTGCTTCGCTGCCACCTCGGCCATGTCACCCAGCGCCCGCCGCAGCACGCCGATACTCGGACCCGGATCCACCACCAGCGTCGCCAACGCCTCCGTATCCCCCGCCTCCACCGCCGCCGCGACCTGCTCCTCCACCGCCGCATACTGCGCCTCGGCGATCGGCTCCCACGCCTCCAGGAGCCCAGCCAGAGCCGCCTCGAACTGCTCCCGCACAGGAGCGAGATCCGGCTCCACAGCCGCCGCACGCGGCGACCGAGGACGCGCCAACGCCGTGTTGTACGACGGCAGAGCACGCGGCGCCGGCGTGAACGGCACATGATGATGCAAGTCCAGCCGAGCCGCAGCAGGGGCCGGAGCGGGAGCAGCCTGAGGCGCGGCAGGCTGGGCAGGAAGCGTGAACCCCAGCAGCGGCAGAATCAACGGCGCCGTCGACGGAGCACCCTTCACGATCTCCTTCAACAGACCGCGATCATCATCGCCAGCCATCTCAGGCAGACCCAGATACTCCGACACCAGTTTCGGATCGGCGCCCGCATTGACGAGCCGCACGTACGCCGACGTCTTCTCCCGCAGTTCCGCGTTGCGTGCTTCCGCGTCCTGGGGGACGGGGTCCTCGTAGTCGAACTCCAGCATGCGGGCGGCGTCCGGCCCGTACAGCGGCAGTAGGTCGTTGAGGAGGGCGCTCTTCCATCGCTCCAGGCGGGGCACCGTCAACTGCTCCGCGAACAGCACCTTCGATGCCTCGGCCGTAGCCCGGTTCACGTCGCCGACCTCGCCGAGAACGAACGCCGGCGCGCCGAACGCCTCCCGGATCACATCCCGAGAGACCTGCCGCAGCTCAGCGAACTGCATGTCCCGCTGCGTGTACTTGCGGTCCTTCCACGTGCCGTGCTCCAGGAACGCCACACGGTGGGCGTTCGCGACGCCCTTGTGCTGCTCGTTCCAGCGCATCTGGAGCTGGTCCCACTCGGGGTCGGACAACACCGTGGGAAGCTCGATGATCCCGCCCGGTTCGGCGGAGTTCATGAAGAAGTTCCGGTTCCACTCCGCGCTGTACCTGCTCGCGTCCAGCTCGGTCAGCACCGACTGCACGGGGCCCATACCGCGGTACGGGTCCAGCGGGTTGGGCATGCGGATCTGGATCACGTCCTCCACACGGAGCGCGATCTCCTGCCCGTCCGGGCCGGTGTACAGGTAGCCGGAGATGAAATCCGTAGGGTGCGGCACCGGCTGGATACGGTCCGGGCGGACCGGCCACAGCTCCAGCGGCATCGGGGAGCGCGGGTTGCGGGCGATGACGATCCAGCCCTCGCCGGTGAGGTCGATGTGCTGCTGCACCGTCTCGACGAGTTCCTGCCGGGTGAAGAACCTGTTCGGCCGGTTCCACAGGTCGAGGACGGCATGCGCCGTGACCTCGACACGGTCCTCGGGCAGACCGGAGGGCGCTTTGCGGTACAGCTTCCAGTCGACCAGCGCGGTCGCGTTGGAGGTGCGGTTGACGATCGAGAACAATGTTCCGACATGACCCATCGCCCGCATCTGCGCCTCAGCCCCGCTGGGGGCCCGCCACGGAATACTCAGCCCGCCGCGGGACGACACGTACGGCACGGGCGCCTTGTTCCTCAATGCACGTAGAGACCTCACCGGGTCACCCCCTTCTCGCCGTCGGACAGAACACCCATGAGCAGGAATGACGCGGCGGCACCGGCCAGGCCGGCACCGACACCCCAGGTGACCCACGCGGACGCGGTACCGCACGCGAACCCCGCGGTCGTGTACAGGCCCGCGCGGGCCTCAGAAACGGTGGCCGCGGCTTTGGTGAGGCGGGCGCGGGCCGCGGCGAGTGTGGCGGCTGTCTTGGTCACGCCGACCTCCCAATGGTTCGACTACCTGGCATTGTCCACGGATGTCCAGCAGGGCGGCTAGCGTCGGGCGATCACAGCCACCTCACGCGAGTACGGCCGACGAGATCACGGGCCGCGACCATGTACCGGGCGGCGTCCATCGAGTGGTCATTCTCCTTGGCAGGCTCTTCCTTCAACCCGCCCTTGTTGCCCGGCCGGACCGCCCACACATAGCCAGACACCTCCTCCGCCAGACCGATCGGCAGCGACGCCGCATCCATCTCCGGGTCCCGCTCCAGCAGCGCATTACGGACCACGAACAGCCGCGCCTTACCGTCCGGCTGAACCCTCAGCCGGGACTGCATCGCCTGGATCCCGTCCGACACCGACTTGTGCGCAGGCTTCGTGCCCATCCCCAGCTTCCGCTCCAGCGTGGCCCGGTCCTCCGCGTCGTGGTCCGTGTAGATCCCGCGCGGCTGCGGCTGCCCTGCGAGCAGCCGATCCCGAATCACCTCGGCGTGGTCCTCCACAAGCATGCGAGTGCGCACCCACTCCCGGATCAGGTAGAGGCGACCGTCGGGATCCTCGGCCCACAGCTGCGCCACGAACGCGGCCGTGAATCCGAAGTCGATCGTGACCCACCTCGACCACGAGTCGGGCACCGCGAACGGATCGATGACGTGAACGGGCTCAGACCAGCCTGTGTAGACGAGGCCCTCGGCAGCCGCCCAGATGCCGTCACGGTAGCGGAGCCTGCGCACTCCAGAGAGGGCGTCGAGCTTGGCCATGTAGTCGATACCGCGTTCGGTCAACGAGCCGTCCAGGTCGACGTACAGGGGGTTGTCGCGGTGAAGGCTGTGAATCATCCGCATCGTGCCCTCGTCGCACCGCTGCTTGATCCAGTGCTTCGGGTGGTCGGGGTTGCACGCGAGGATGATCTGCCGGTACGTGTCCGCGTTCGCCCGCAGGCGGGTGATCAAGGTCTCCAGCGCGGTCAAGGTGATTTGCGTTGCTTCATCCACATAAATGCGCGAAAATTCCGTACTGAGGAATTTCTCTGGACGATCTAGGCCGCCCACCAAGACCTCAGAGCCGTTCGCGAACTGGTAGGCCGGAGGCTTCCGGGGCGATCCGCCGAACCAGCGGACGACGCCCTCGGCGAGCGCGGCCGTCGCCACCTGCTGCTCGAATGTCACCAGGGTAGAGCCGGTGAGCGCGGCGTGGGTCTGTCGGACCACCAGCGAGCGGCAGCCAGGCACCATGAGGCTCGTGTAGAACGCCTTCTGAAGCATTCCCAACGATTTGCCCGTGCCAGCTGGACCGGCGATACACACTTCCTGATCTTTAGCCAGCAGGAGTTCCCTGGCCCCGCCCCTCGGCTCATACCTGACCACCGTGCTCGGAGCAGCCCCCGTCATCGCCTTCCTCGCTTCAGGTAAGCGATGGCTGATTCGAACCGCGAGACATCGTCGCGGAACATGCCGAGGACGCGGTTGCAGTCCTCACAGAGAAGCCCCCGGAGGCAAGATCCGCAGGACCTCTTACGGTCGGGGCAGCATGCATGATCGTGGTCGACGTGCAGCGATGGACCATCCTTGGGGGCGCCGCCGCAGATGGCACAGCCGCCGCCCTGCGCGAGAAGGAGGCTCTCGTACTGCGAGACGCCGATGCCGTAGTTGCGGCTCAGGCGCATGTTCCGATCGCAGCGCTTGCAGTACGTGTTGAGGTTGTCTGCAGTCTTCGGGTTGGGGTAGAAGTTCGCCGGATCCTGCCACTCGCCGCAGGTGCTGCACCGCTTTCGGTCGTGCTCGTCCCGGACGGTCGTCTTCTGGCGTGAGCGCAGCGGCGTGAGCGGCCTGCCGCGCTTCGCTTGGTTCGCGTGGCTGTTGCAGAGCCCTCGACTCACAGCGGGGCGTCCGCAGTTGCTGAACGTGCACGTCTTCCGTTGGTGGATCGGAGTGCCAAGACTCCCAGTCGACAGCAGCCTTGCGTGGTGCGTATTGCAGTGGCCGTGTCCGTGGTGCTTGCGCTCGCATCCGTCGACAGAGCACTTCCGCTCTGGCTTCCGTTCGGTGCTTCCGGTGGAGCGGAGCCGCTGGTAGTGCCGCCCGCACATCCCCTTCGCCAGGTGGGGTCTGTCGCATTCGGGCACGCTGCACGTACGCTTGGTCATGTCGATCTCCTCAGTAGATCGGCCGCGCCCCGGGGATGTTCGCAGCATCCGCCGGGGTCTTTTGTCACCCCTGATTCTACCGTTTCCGCAGCTCAACCGTCGTGTGCACGGCGGGAGTTCGGTGGTCACGTCAGGTCCTCGGGGTCGACTCCGACGACCTCGTACTTCACGCCGCCGGAGTGCTCTACCTTGGCGGGCTTATCGGCGCCGTACAGCTTGCGGTAGCTCTCCCTGATCGCGCGCATCTCGCGGATCGCGGCGAGTCTGGGGCCGTCGTCGGGGATGGGCTGCCCGTCGTCGTCCTTGACGATGTGGCCGTGGGAGACGGTGGGATGGTTGCGTTCCAGGATTTCCAGGGCGGCAACGAACAGGTCGTCGAGGTGGGCTGCTTCGGCGGCGACGAGTTCGGCGCCGGCCTCGCGGATGACGGCTTCGCGGCAGCGTTGGATGGCGCGCCAGGCGTCGCTTTTGTTGTTGTAGCCGACGGCGTCTGCGATCTGCTGGTAGCTGAGGCGGGGGTTGTCGGCCTTGAGGCGGGCGGCTTGGGCGGCTTTCTCGGCGGCGGCTTGGCTGGGCTCGAAGCGGCCGGTGTTGTTGTTGTGGGGGCGCTGGTTGGGGTGGGGGTCGTTGGTCATGTCGGGGCCCCCTTCTGTTCGCGTTACCGGTGGTGGTGGTTTGATGGTAACTGCGGGTCCGGTTGGGTGTCCGTGGTGCAGGGCAGAGGCCCGCCTTTCCCTGGGCGAGGGAGGGCGGGCCTCAGGCATGTCCGGCTGCTAGTTCTTCAGTACGCCGTCCGCCATCTTGAGCTTGTCGAACTTGCCGTCCTCGTCCGTCCAGCCGAGGCCGTCGATGCCTTTGGCCATGAGCAGCACGGTGTAGTCGTCGTCCGACAGGGGCTCGCACGCCTCTGGCCGCTTCTTCCCGCCGCCTTCGAACTTCTCTTGCAGGGCGTCGGCTGCGTCCTTGGCCGGGCCCTGGTAGCCGGAGCGGACCATGTCGGCGAGGGTGTCGTCGAATGCGTCGACGCGTTCCTGCGCTTCGCTGACGGTGGGCGTGTCCGCACGGTCGCCGCCGGTGCGGTCGGTGAGGGCGACTGCGCAGTCTTTGGCGATGTCGTCGCTGGACTTGGAGCAGCTGGTCGCAGCCCCGGCGAGGAGCAGGGTGGCGGCTAGCAGGGTGGCGGTGTGGCGCATGGTGTCCCCCTTGGGGTGGTGCGTTGGGTTGGGGGACGGTATCGGATGTGTGGACGGTGTGAAGTCGGGCGGGTGGTTCTGTTACCGGGGCGTGGCTGTGCCCCCGGTCCCTGGCGGGGGCGGGGGCCTTGGCGCGAGGCGGGGTCAGGCGTTGCGAGTGCGTTCCTCGTAGGCGTCGCGGTACGGCTGTTCGTGTTCGCGGACCTTGTCGGCGATCTCTGCCGCAAGCTGCGCCCCGATGAGCCCCCGGAACCGTTCGGCCTCCCGCACCTCCAGGGCAACGCTCCGCTTGACGTACAACAGGCACTCCGGGTCGGGGCCGAGCCCGAAGGTCAGGTACGCCTCGATGTGGTCGTCGTCGGGGCCGGGCAGGAAGTCGACGTTGTAGCTGCGAGCATTGCTGTCGCCCATGTCCGGGTCGGTGATGTCGGTGCCGCCGGTCATGCTGTCGCGCTGGGTGTTGCGGATGTTGCCGGGGTAGTCGTGGTGGAACGGCTGGAGTTGAAAGCCGAGCCCGGCCGCTTCCAACGCGGTGGCGGCTTCGAGGATGGCGTGGGCCTGGCGGAGACGCATGTGGTTGCTCCTGTCGTGTCGGGCGGTCAGGCGGCGAGGGTGCCGGTGTGAAGGCCGGCGCGGGCGGTGGTGGTTCCGGCGATGACGTAGGTGACGGCGAACACGGCCGGGTCACCGGAGGCGAGTGCGGCGCGGACGAGCCGGTCGATGTTCTCCTCGTCGGCCGCGATCTGGTCGACGAGTTCGGTCTCGCGGTGGGTGAGGTAGGCGAGTCGGCCTTCGAGGTTGTGGCGGTGCTCCCAGGGCCGGTTGGGGTAGGTGGGGTGGTTCATGTCGGCGTGGAGTTCGGTGATCCAGGCGCGGGTTTCGGCGAGCTCGGCGTACAGGTCCACAGCTGGGCTCCTTCAGGCGGCGAGGGCGAGACGGGCGGCGGCGACCTTGTAGACGGGCTTGCGGGGGCGGTAGATGACGGCGATCGCGGCGACCTCGGCGGGCGTGTACCGGGTGCAGGCGCGGGCCTTCGCGTTCTTGGCGTAGCTGATGCCGGGGGTGCCGGTGACGTTCGCCTTGGCCGCGTTCTTACGGAGGGACCCCGCGACGGTGCGCGCCTCCTTGATGCTGAGGCCCGCAGCAACGCAGTGCGTTGCGAGCGTCGCCACGCCCTGGCGGCGGATCTTCGCGGCGGCGCGGTTCTGGCGGGCGCGGGTCTTGAGGGTGTTGCGGCGGGTGCGGGTGGCGGCGGTCATCGGGTCCCCCTTGCTTGCTTTGATGTCTCCTATGGTTACAACTCATGCCTACGGAGTCAAGTGGCGTGCAGGGGTTACGGAGATGAGTTGCGTACTGACCGTGTCTACCGACATTGCAGCCAGGCGTGGCATCATCGGCTACATGACCGACAAGAAGGAAGAAGAGGCGAAGGCCCTCCTCGACAGGCTCGGCACCGAACGCAAGGAGCTGGAGGCCAAGCTCGACGACGTCCAGAAGGAGACCCACGACGCGATCGTCGACGTCCTCATGGCCCGCACCCTCGGCCCTTCCGAGGTGGCCCGACGCGTCCAGTACGACCGGCAGCACGTCGCACGGATCGCTAAGAAGGCGGGCGTTCCTCCGCTACGGGAAGCCACTGTCGTCAGCCGGGCGAAGGCGTCCGTGCCCAAGGAGCCGCGTGCTGCCGTTACCCCGCCCCGCCAGCAGGTCACCCAAGCCATCCCCGAACCGTTGGACCTGTCGGGTATCTCCCCGGAGGTGGCTGACCTTTCGGCGCCGCGAGTCAGGGAGTTGGCGGCGTCCGCCGAGAACCGAGAGCCGAAGTGGGTCGCGGAGATCAGGGAGGAGCACCCTGGCGCGGACGGCCTTCGCCTCTGCTACCTGATCGTCGACACAGGGTTCCGGATGGGTCGAAAGCCTCCAGAGCTTGCCGACCGCCCGAGCACCGAGAAGGAGGCCACCGGATGAGCATCTGGTGTAGCGCGAGCGGCCCCGACATCCTCGCCCTCGACGGCGGAACCGAGGCCGCGAACTACCGTGCGGAAGGCGATCCGGTCTGGGTGATCGACGTGGCCACGGCTGGTGGATTCCACGATCACATTCGGCTCGCCGCTCATGACGTGGAATGGGAGCGCGGGGTCGTCGTGGAGGCATTGCTGTCTCCGCAGGCAGCGAGCGCGCTACGCGATCGTCTGGACGCGGTGCTCAAGCGCGGCGCAGGCCCGGTGCGTTCGGCGGGCAGCGAGGAGACCACCACATGAGCGTGACCGCCCGCGCCCGACTGCTCGCCTACCTGCGACAGTCCGGGCTCAGCACCGCGCGCGCCGAAGCCAACCTCGACGCCTACGCCCACGAGTTGGCGGAGACGGTGCGGGAACTCAGTCGTCAGGGGTACAGCGCGCAGGAGGCGGCAAACAAGATCGACCCGCAGAAGAGCGTGGGCCCGGTGCGCCCGGACGAGGAGCCGTTGCCGGGACCGTGATCCGATCTCAGCAGTCCTGACCTTTCAGTCAGGAAGGTCCGTGACGGTGTCACCACAGCGCGAGTTGCGCTTCGGTGTCCTGACGACGGTCTCTCGTTTCCTGCTGCCGCTGGTGCGGCAGGGTTGCGCCACCTGCCCGCCCACCCGTGGCCTTGCGGCTACGGGTGGTTGCGCGGGTCTTCTGGTCGGCTCCACGAGGCTTCGACACCGCCGAGGCGGCGTCCTGGTCTCCGGCCACTCCGGTACCAGCCGTGCAGTCCGCCGCGAGGGCGGCAAGGTTGCGGGCCGCGTTGTCGTCCCGGTCTAGGACTAGGCCACAGGCGTCGCAGGTGAAGGCTCGGACGTGCAGCGGCAGCTTGGCTTTCACCGCGCCGCACGCCGAGCAGGTCTTGGAGGACGGATACCAGCGGTTCGCCACGACGGTGCGGCAGGCGTTTCGCTGCCCCTTGTAGGTGAGTTGCCGACGGATCTCTCCGAAGCCGGCGTCGGCGATGGCGCGCGCCACGCGTCGGTTCCTCAACAGTCCTGCAACGTTGAGGTCTTCGACCACGACGGTCCCATACTCGGCACGCACACTCGTCGTCAGCTTGTGCAGGGCGTCCGAGCGGAGGTTCGCCACCCGGTGGTGCACGCGGTTGCGCTCCGCGTTGGCCTTCTCCCACCGCCTCGACGGCTTCCGACCGGTACGACGGTCCGGACCCTGACGGCGGGAGACCCTGCGCGAGAGCAGGCGCAGCAGATTGGCCCCCTCGTCGTAGTGCTTCGGGTTCGGCACGGTGCGGATCTCGCCAGTGCTGTCGGCCATCACTGCGAGAGTCTTCACTCCCAGGTCGATACCGACTGCGACGTCCGGGCGTGCAACGCGGGTGATCGGGCGCTTTACCTCGACCTGGAAGGAGACGAGCCAGCGTCCGCGTTCGTGCCGCACGGTTGCTGACAGGATCCGTGCCGTGCCTGCAGCGATGCGGTCACGGAGGCCATTGGCGCGTTCATGGACGCGAATGCGACCCATCTTCGGGAGGACGACGTGCCGTCCATCATGCTCAATACGAAACCCGCCTGTGGTAAACCGACAGGACAGGCGAGCCTTCCGCTTCGATTTGAACCGAGGCACGCCTACCCGCTTGCCCTTGCGCTCACCACGCTTGGACTTGGAGTAGCTCTTGAACGCAGCTTCCGCGTTCGCGAGACCGCTGGAGTAAGCCTCCTTGGAGTTCTCGTCCCACCAGTCAGCAAACTGCGGGTCGGTGCGTTTGACCCGGTTGAACTCTTTCCGCATGGAGTATGCGGACCACGAGCGCCATTCGGTGAGCTGGCCTTCGGGGACTCCGTAGGACTCCTCGGCCTTGCGCTGCCACCATGACGCTGTCACCCACGCGACGGCCCAGTTGTAGGCGGCGCGGGCAGCGCCGCAGTGGGAGCGCAGCGCCCGCTCCTGGGTGGCGTTGGGGTCCAGCGCGAAGCGGTACGCCTGCACCACGAAACCGGGCTGCGGTTGGAACCTCTTCACGCTGAACACCCCCTCTCGCTTTAGTCAGTGAGTGACTACAGTTTACCGCATGGACGACTTCGATGGATGGATCACCAGCGAGGAGGCATGCACCCGCTTGGGCATCGCATGGCGCACCCTCTACAACCACCACCGCAACACCCCAGACTTCCCCCAGCCGCGAAAGATCGGCCGAACCCTCCTGTGGCCCCCCGCTGAACTCGACGCATGGCGCGCCCGACACCCCACCCGCAAGCGGCGTCACGCTTGAACCCACCGCATGACGACGGCCCCGCCACCGCAGCGGGGCCGGACCACGTTCGGGCACGAGAAAGCCCCGCTGCCACCACGGGGGCGTCGGCAACGGGGCCATGCCGGGCAGGAGGCCCGGCGGGGGGGTGCAGCCAGTGTGGCAGGCCGGCGGTCTGAGCGGGGTCGGAACCAGGGTCGCAGCGACGGCGGCGAATCCGACCGGTGACCGCTGCTGACCCGACCCCCTTCCCGACCCCACCCGCACGCCATGTGACCTGCGGGTTTACTGCGTGGCTATGGCCTGCGCCTCCCACGCCGCTGCGGGGACGATCCGCCACGTCTGCGTGTCCGCGCAGCGCTCCACTTCCGGGCCGAGCGCGCGGGCCGCATCCAACACCTGCTTCTCCGTGAGCCCGGTCGCGGCCTCCAGTTCCCGGCGCAGCATGTTGCCGTACTTGCCGAGCGCGGCCCGCACCTTGTCCTGATTCGTCCCCCCGGTGACGGGCAGGATCAACCGCTTCCCCACCGGTGCTTTCACCGTGTCCGCGCCGATCCGCGCGACCTCCGCAGTGAACTCGTCCTTCGTCAGCCACATGCCCTTGTACGGGGCCGGCTGCTGGTGGTCCGGGGACTGGAGGAGGAACTTTCCGGGCGCGTCGAGGTCGCCTGGCTCCCAGCCGGGGGTGGTGCCGAAGATGAACCGGCGGTGGTCCCGGTCAGCCATACGGGTGGAAATGCGGACGCTGTAGTTACCGCGGGCGTCGGTGGTCCCGCCGAACACCTTCCGGGACGGCTGCTGGGTCGCGGCGATGAGATGAATGCCCGCGAACCGGGCCAAAGCGAGCAGCGATTCGAGCTTCTTCGACGCCGGATCCTTCTTCCACGGCCCCACATCAGCCTGCCGGACCAGCTCCGCCAGCTCGTCGAACACCGCCCACAACGCGGGCCGGCCGTGCTTCACGGGGTCCCACTCCTGGTCGCCAGCCTGAGCGAGGATCTCACCTCGTTCGCCGAGCTCCTGCTTCAGCCAGTCGAGGAAGGCGTGCGCCTGCTCCGGGGTCTGCGCAAGGTCTTGGAGGATCGGCAGCATCGGCGTCATCTCCGGCGCACCGGGTTTGAGGTCGCAGCCGTAGACCACAATGTCCGGGCGGTCCGCGAGCTGCAAGACGATGGACCGGACCAGGGTGGACTTGCCGAACTTCGACGAACCGGCGACGAGGGCGTGCGCGTAGGCCAGTTCGACTTGGACCGGGTTCAGGAACCGGTCCACGCCGAGGGTGATCGGGTCGGTGAACCGGCCGGCGGTGAACCGCTGGTACGGGACCACCGCTTCGAGGGGGTCGCCGTCGATGAACCGGGCGATGAGCTGGTTCGTGAGTGCCCCGTCTTCCAGCATGAACTCCCCGGCCACGCCCATACCGGAGGCGACCTTGGGCCAGGCGGCCCGCAGCTTGTCCCGGTCCAGGTTCACGGGCAGGTCCAGCACGGCGGTCCAGCCGGTCCTGGTCCGTTCCACGGTGCAGCCCGGCAGCTCGGCCTGGAACAGTTCGTGGACCACGGTCCGCAGGCGGGTTTCTTCCACGGTCCGGCCGGTCAGGTTCGGTCCGGCCTGGACCGGTTCGGGCGTGGTCTTCTGGACCAGCGTGTGGTGGAGCATCTGCTGGCGGATGAGCGCGGTGTTCAGCTTCACCGACTCCTGCTCCACCTTGATCTGGTCGTGGCGGATGTCGTGCCGGTGCTTCACCATCCCCGCGAACACGGCAGCCGCGGTGATCGCGTACCCGTACCAGGCGGCGAACCCGCCGACGGTGCCGGTGAGCCAGGCTTGTCCGGAGGCGCCGGCGAGGGCGAGGCTGCCCCAGGCGAGGGCGGGCGGCCACTTCTTCGCGAAGGACACGAAGGACAGCTTCCCGGCGGCGAGGGCGGCTCCGAACTCAATGGCGGCTGCGGTGGTGCCGTAGATGTGGTCGGCGGTGAGTGCGGCGGCGGAGACGAGGCCGGGAACAGCGATGGCGGTGACGATGTCGGTGCGGTCGATCTTCACGGGTGGGCTCCGCAGAGACAGGCCGGCCCCCACAGGGGGTGTGGGGGCCGG
>NZ_LIQX01000600.1 GCF_001418475.1 Streptomyces ossamyceticus
CTCACCGCGGTGAGGGACGCGCATGAGGCCGCGCGGGCGCTGGCCTTCCTGGGGCGGGCGCGGGCCCGATCCGGGGAACCGGCCGCCGGCATCCGGCAACTGGGCACCGCACTGCGGACGTTCGAGCAGTTGGGCGCCCCGCACTGGCAGGCCCGGACCCTGGAGATGCTGGGCCGGTGCGCCGAGGACGCGGGCGATACGGACGCCGCCCGCGACCTCTACCTACGGGCGCTGCCGTTGTCCGCGACGGTCAGCGTCGACGACGAGCGCCGGGTCACCGCCCTCCTTGACGCCCTGCCGCCGAGGTGAAGGGGTACGCCCGACCGCCAGCCACCGCCCGCCCGTCAGCGGCAGCACCACCAGCACACAGCCGGGGTGGGCCGCCAGCAGATCCGCGGCCTCGCGGGCGGCCCCTTCCGCGCTCGGCCTCGGCCTGGTCCCGAAGACGACGTCCGCGAGATCCCGCCGGGTCGCTGAGCCGTCCACGTCGACGCAGTGACCGTCGGTGCACCACGCGGCCAGGACCGCGGCGAGTCCTCCGCCCGGCGCGGTCACGCGGGCACCTCCCGGCCGGCGGACGGCCAGATCAGGGACGCGTCGGGCACGGGGAGCGGCCCGCCCAACGGAGCGTGCGCGGGCTGCCCCAGACCCAGTAACCGGTACAGCAACGCCCGCATGTTGCGGTGGAAACGCCCCGGTTCGGAGGTGATGCGCGCCGCGACCGCCTCGTACGCGGGCCTGCGGTACTCGGCGGACGCGTAGGCGAACTGCCTGGTGAGCGGGTGGAACGGGGAGAGGGCCGGGGCCAGCAGCGCCAGTTCGGCCGCGGGCGAGTCGGGGTTGGTCTCGTCGTCCGCCGTGCCGGTCAGCAGGATCGGCGCCTCGGTCAGGGTGCCGTACAGGGTGACCGAGCCGTGGTCGCCGACGATGAGGTCAGCGGCGCACAGCACCGGCCGCCAGTCCATGTCGGGGGGGAGGACGCCGACGCCCCGTTCCGTCCAGGAGGCCAGCCAGGCGCGGACCTGGCGCGCACCGTGGCCGGACCACACGTTGGGGTGGACGAGGACGACGACGCGGTGGAGGTCGTCACGGAGTTCGTGGACCAGCCTGGGCAGGAGTGTCTCGAAGCGGGCGAACGACGACTCGGGCCCCCAGGTCGAGGTCACCGCGATCAGCCGCCGTCCCGCATGGAGGCCGAGCGCCCGACGGTAGGCGTCCCGCCGTGGCAGGCTCGCGAGGATGCGGTCGTGGGCGGGGTCGCCGACCACATGGGCGACGGGCAGGGCCTCGGGGCACGAGCGGGCCAGGGCGGCCCGGTCGTCCTCGTGGGCCAGGACCACCGCGGCCGGCGGGCGCCCGCCGGGCAGCAGGTCCTCCCGGCGCAGCCCGAAGACCGGCGAGCCCGCCGCGGCGGCGAAGCGCTTGAGGAAGCAGGCCCCGTGCGGCAGCAGCACCACCCGGGCCCGCGCGCCATGGACCGGGTGCGGGCCCGGGTGGT
>NZ_LIQX01000601.1 GCF_001418475.1 Streptomyces ossamyceticus
GGCAGGGGGGACGGGGGCGTCACCCGACAGGACACTCGGGCCGCTGTTCAGGACTTCGACGCGCAGCCATTGCTCCGCGTACCGCACCGTCACCTCGGCCTTCGCTCCGTGGCCGTGCTTGAGGGCGTTGGTCAGTGCCTCCTGGATGATCCGGTAGGCGGTGACGTCGATCCCGCTCGGCAGGGGGCGGGGATCGCCGGAGATCCGTACCTCGACGGGCAGTCCGGCGAAGGCGATCCGGTCGATCAACGGGCTGAGCCGGCTCAGGCTCGGCTGGGGAGCCAGGTCCCCGCCGTACGGTTCGTCGTCCCCGTTCTGAGCGGGGGCGAGCAGGCCGAGCAGATGCCTCAGCTCGGTCATCGCGGTCCGCCCGGCGCTCTCCACCGCGCTCAGCGCGGCCTCGGCCTCGCCGGGCAGGGTGGCCAGCACCTCGCGGGCGGCCCCGGCCTGCACCACCATGAGGCTCACGTTGTGGCTGACGATGTCGTGGAGTTCGGCCGCGATCCTGGCCCGCTCGGCGTCGACGGCGGTCCGCGCGACGCTCTCGCGTTCCCGCTCCAGCAACCAGCCGCCCTCCTCGACGGCCACGCGATGCCGCCGCCGGGCCCGCACGAGCGCCACGCTCAGGACGACGAGCGCGGCGCACGCCGCCGCCGAGATCGCGACCAGCCAGATCAACACCGAACTCCCCACCCGCACAAGCTTGGCAGCCCGGCCCGCCCGCCGCCTCATGCTGCGGATCCACCTCCCTACATCCCCAGGATGACCCGCGCGACCGGTTACATCCGGCGAGGGACGTCATGCCTGCCCCGGCGCTTCTAGGTTCGTGCCATGACAACTGTTCCGGACAACCACCCCTCCCGAACCGTCGTGCGGCTGGACGACGTCCGCAAGGAGTACGGCGACGCGACGGCCCTGGACGGCGTCCGCCTGGAGATCCGCGCCGGGGAGGCGGTGGCGGTGATGGGACCGTCGGGCTGCGGCAAGTCCACGTTGCTCAACATGGTCGCGGGCCTGGACCGCCCGACGTCGGGAACCGTTCAGGTACACGGCCAGGACCTGGGAGCGCTGAACGAAACCGGGCTGGCACTGTTCCGGCGGCGGCACATCGGCATGATCTTCCAGTTCTTCAATCTGATCGACGACCTGCCCGCGCTGGACAACGTCGCGCTGGCAGCCCAGTTGATCGGCACGTCCGCCCGGCAGGCACGCCGCCGCGCGCTGGAACTCCTCGACGAACTCGGCGTCGCCGACCGCAAGGACACCTACCCGGCCGCCTTGAGCGGAGGTGAGCGTCAACGTGTCGCCGTGGCACGGGCGCTGATGAACCGTCCGGCCCTGCTGCTGGCCGACGAACCGACGGGCGCGCTGGACAGCCGCTCGGGCGAGCAGGTCATGGACCTGCTGATCGACCTCAACCAGATCGGTCAGACACTGCTGATCGTCACGCACGACCCGCACCTGGCCACACGCTGCGCCAGCAGGCTGATCGAGGTCGCCGACGGCCGGGTGGCCCGCGAGAGCGCTGTGGAGGCCGCCGTATGAGCGCCGTGTGGAGGGCCTCGCGGGCGGCCGTGAAACGCCGCAGGCTCCAGACGTTCGTCATCGGGCTCGTGGTCCTGTGCTCCACCACGACGATCCTGCTCGGGCTGGGGCTCCTCGCCGCGGCGTCGGCCCCCTTCGACAACGCGTTCGCGCAGCAGCGCGGGGCCCACACGGTGGCGACGTTCGACGCGTCGAAGGTGTCGTCCGCGCGGCTCGCGGCCACGGCCCGCCGACCGGGGGTCGAGGCCGCGGCCGGGCCCTTCGGGCAGGCCGTTCTCGAAATGCCCGAGGACTGGCTGTGGATGCCGGCCGGATCCCTCTCCGTCGTGGGCCGGGCCGAACCGGACGGACCGGTCGACCGCATCCACCTCCTGGAGGGCCGGTGGGCCACCGCTCCCGGTGAGATCGTCATCAACTGGCCCATCGCCGGCACACCCGGCCGGGACACGCTCGGCACCGAACTCAGGCCCCGTGGAGGTCCGGCCCTCACCGTCGTCGGCTTCGCCACCAGCATGAGCAAGACCGCCGGAGGCTGGGTCTCACCCGAGCAGATGGAGCGGCTGCGCCCGGCCACCCGCCAGATGCTGTACCGCTTCTCGGACGCCGCGACCGAACGGGAGCTGCGGGCCGGCCTCAGCACGGCCACCGCCCGACTGCCCGCCGACTCACTGGTGACCGCGCAGACCTACCTCGCCCTCAAGCGGGCCTTCGCCGCGCAGGCGGACGCCTATGTGCCGTTCATGACGCTGTTCGGCGTCCTCGGCCTCCTCATCTCCGTGCTGATCGTGGGGAATGTGGTCAGCGGGGCGGTGGTCTCCGGGCATCGGCACATCGGTGTGCTCAAGGCACTGGGCTTCACCCCGAACCAGGTGATGGCGGTCTATCTGACGATGGTCTCCGTCCCCGCGGTCATCGGCTGCGTCCTCGGCACCCTCATCGGGAACGCGGCGACGGGACCCATCCTGCGGGTGGCCTTCGCCGGCATCGACACGGGCGGCGCGGAGATCGGCACCAGCTGGTGGCCGTCCGTGCTGAGCCTGGCGGGGATGCCGGCCCTCGTCGTCGTCACCGCCCTGATCCCCTCCGTACGCGCCCACCGGCTTCCTGCCGCCCAGGCGATCACCGCGGGAAGTTCGCCGCGGACCGGACGAGGGCTGCGCGTCCAGCGCCGGCTCGGCGGAACGCGCCTGCCCCGCGCCGTCAGCCTGGGCCTGGGCCGGCCGTTCGCCCGGCCGGGCCGCTCGCTGCTGACCATGGCGGCCATCGTCCTCGGCGTCACCACCGTCACCCTGACGACCGGTCTGACCAGCACCCTGCTCGCCTTCGTCGACGACGACGGGGCCACCCGGGTGCGCGTGGAGGCGGCGGGGGGTTCCACCGTCGGGGGCGACACCGCCCGACGCCTGTCCGACCGGCAGACCGAGCAGCGGCTGCGCTCCCTGCCCGGCGCGGACCGGGTGACCGTCCGCGGGCTCACCAGGGTGAGCCTCGCCGGACACACGGAACCCGTGTACGCCAACTTCTACCGGGGGGACACCCGGGACCTCGCCCCTCATGTCGTCGACGGGCACTGGCCCGACCGTGCCGGACAGGCCGCGGCCGGGCCGGCGTTCCTCGACCAGCACGGGCTGTCCGTGGGCGACCGGATCACCGTTCTCTTGAACGGCAGGCAGACCCCCGTGACGATCGTGGGCCGGCTCTCGGACGGCAACGCCAAGGCGCTGGACTCCAACTGGCAGACCCTGCGGCGCCTCGACTCCTCGTTCCAGGCCGCCGAGTACACGGTCCGGCTCACCCAGGGCGCCGACGTCCGGAAGTACGTCGACGCGGTCAGGGCCGCCGACCCGGCTCTCCGCCCCTCGGTGCTGCGTCCCGACAACACCGTCGCCACGACCGTGGTCGGTTTCTCGTCGGTGTTCACCGTGCTGCTGACCGTCGTCGCCTCGCTCGGCGTCTTCAACACCGTCCTGCTCGACATCCGGGAACGGCGGCGCGACCTGGGCATGCTCAAGTCGATCGGAATGACCCCCCGCCAGGTCATGACGATGACGATGTCGTCCGTCGCGGCCCTCGGCGTGGTCGGCGGGCTGCTGGGAATCCCGTTGGGCATCGTCGCGCACCGGCTCGTCGTGGACCACGTCGGCGTGATCGTGTTCCCGGAGTTCACGAAACAGGTCTGGCACCTGCCCCAACTGGCCGCGCTGATGCTGGCGGGCGTCACGATCGCCGCGCTCGGCGCGCTGATCCCGGCGAGGTCGGCGGCACGGCTCACGATCGCCAAGGTGCTGCACAACGAGTAGCGCCCGGTGAGCGCCGCCTCCGCCGGGAGCCGTCCAGTAGGGGGCGACTCCCGGCGCGGGACGTGGTCGGGGGGACGTCAGCGCAACGCGCTCAGTTCGTCCGTCGGGGGCGGGTAGTGGGGGGCGCATTCCTGGCATGCGTAGACGTTGAAGCCGGGGCCCGTGGCCCCGTGGTGCTCGTGGACCAGGACCGGGTTCTTCGTGAAGCGTTGGCAGCGGGCGCACATACGGATCGGGAGGCGGCGCGGTGGGCGTTGTCCGGTGTCGGTCATCGGGTGGCCCCCGCGAGGGCACCGGGGACACGGACTTCACGGGACAGGGGCGATTCCGTGTCGAGGCCGAGACTCGCCAGGTAGAGGGCGCGGCGCCGTTCGCGCAGACCACGGGTCGCGCGGCGGCGGACGCGTTCGTCCAGGGTGTAGGCGGGCGTTGGCGGTTCGGGGTGCGGGCGGGGGCGAGGGATTGTCCGGGCCACGGGGGCAGGTGGCGGGACGGGGGTTCCCGCGCGGTGGCGACCACGCGAGTCCGGCATACAGATACACAGCATCCAGGCGAGTGCCCGGACAGTAAGCTCCAGCATTGTCGGCGCTCTTTCTCAGCGTTGACCATGCCCCGGGGCCGGGCCAGGCCGCCGGGGTTCTTCGGCGATTATTACGCTACAGGGTAGTACTGGGTGGTGTATAGCGGTTAGCTGTGCTCCATAGATTCGCACAGCTGAACGCTGTCGTACGTTGTTGGGATGACGCCCGCCTCTGACGAGTCGCCGATCGACCCGAGCAAGATCGCGTACGTGTACATGCAGATGGCCGATCACATCGCTGAGCGCATCAGCAAGGGTGAACTGCGGCCCGGTGCCCGCCTGCCCGGGGAACGTGATCTCGCCGCGCAGTACGGAGTCGCGCATCTGACCGCCCGCCGGGCCACCCGCGAGCTGCGCGAACGCGGTCTCGTCGTCACGCTTCCCGCGAAGGGCACTTTCGTCGCGTATCCGCCGGAGCCCGAGGCCGGCTCGACTCCGGAGCAGTAGGCCCTCATCGCGATTCCCCATGGACCGCCTCCGCCGGCACACGTCCCGCCTGGAGGTGTTGCCTGTCAGCGACGCGATCACCTGGCGTGCCATCGACCTGCTCCGGAACGCGAACCTGCACGGGCACAAGTACGCGATCGACTCCGTCGTCGCCGCCACGGCTCTGGGCTACGCCGGGCCCCGCATCATCGTCACATCGGACGCGGACGACATGAACAAGCTGTGTGGCGACAGGGTCCGCGTCGTGGGTGTCTGAGCGACTGTGCCGTCTGGGCCCAGCCGATCGCTGGTCAGCTCTGTTCGTCGCCGGTTCCCGACGCGGTCCTCGGGAAGGAGACCTCCACGCGGCGGTTCTTCTTGCGGCCCTCCTCCGAGGAGTTGTCGGCGATGGGGTAGTCCTCGCTGTAGCCGCGCACCTCGAAGGTGACGTCGCCGTCGAGGTCGCCGGCCAGGATGTCGTGGACGGCCTCGGCGCGCTTCTTGGAGAGGCTCAGGCCGTGGGCGTACGAGCCGAGGTCGTCGGTGAAGCCGAACACGCGGACCTTGGTGGCGCTCTGCGCCTTGATCTCCGCTGCGATCGCCTCGATGCGGGAGCGGGCCTGCGGGTTCAGCTTCGCGCTGTCCTTCGGGAAGAGGACCTCCGCCTGGAGCGCGAACGTCACGTTCTCGTTGGTGTCCTCGCGGCGCTCCTCGCCGCCGAGGTCCTCCACGACCGACTTGATGTCCAGCACCTTGGCGGGCGCGAGCGTCGCCCCCGCGGCCAGCTTCAGGCCAGGACTGTTCGCGTCCACCTCCGGGGGTGGGGAGGTGGTGACCGTGCCCGGGGGTTCGCTGGGGTCGTCGTCGGCGTGGGCCACCGGGGTGGCGAGGGCGAGCGCGACCACGACCGCGAGGGCGGCGGTGACCCGTGGGGTGAGAGCGGCCATGGTCACTCGCCCTCGGAGAGCTCGATGGTGGCGGGGGGCATGGAGCCGACTTGGAAGTCCACGGAGGTGGTGCCTTCGGGGGGTGCGGGGAATTGGGCATACCAGGCCGTGGTCGCACCGGCTTCGACACCGCCGCCCGTGAACTTGGTGCATAGACAGCGGCCTTGGGTGTCCCGGAGCACGAGGTACTTCTTCTTCCCCTGGCCGTCCACCAGTGACGCGCCTGCCAAGGAGGCGCCGTTCTTGTTGAGTTCGCGCTCGTCGCCCCGCCAGTCGGCCGCAGGCCAGAAGTTTCCGCCGCTATTGGTGACAGTTCCGCTGATCGTGACGTAGCCACCCTGGTCGCGGTCGGCTGACGTCACAGAGAGGGCGATGTCCCCGCTCTTCACCTCGGCCAGGGCCGACGCGACGTCAGGTGACGACGGCTTCTTCTTGTCGTCTCCCTTGTCACGAGTAGGCGCCGAGCTGGTCGCCGCGTCCGACGACTTGCCGTCGTCCTCTCCCCCGCCGCAGCCGGCCACCGTGAGGACCAGCCCGGTGGCGATCGTCACCGCGGTCAGAGCCGCACGGCCCCTTGTGGTGTACCGGAACTTCATGGACACGACTTCCTCTCACTCGGCCAGACGCACAGAGAACATCACGGACGCGTCGGGAAGGTCGTCCGGATCGAATTTTTCGGGGTCGATGTCGACGGGCTCGCCGTCGCAGACCAACGTCACGAGCTTCGTGGGATCAGCGTCCAGGTCGAAGTCGCAGCGCGGCTGGATCACAGCGACTGCTTGGGCTGTGGCCCTCAGGGTTTCGGTACCTGGGATGACCGACTCGCCGACGCTGTAGTTGGTCTCGACGACGACCCGAAAGCCCGGATCGCCTGCCACCTCGGTGAGCTGGGCGTCACCTTGCAGGGTGGAACGGTTCTGGGCAGCCAGTTCCGCTGCGGCAGCGGTAGCCCCGTCAGTGGGAAGTCCACCTGCCGGCAGATCCAACCAGTCGAGCCAGTTGTCGTCGCCCGCGGCGATGGCTGCCTCAAGATCCAGCAGCAGTTCGTCCCTTGCCTCCTGCGAGGCCGCCAACGCAGCAGCGTCCGCCCGTGGTGGTGCGCAATCAGCTGCGGACGCTGCTGCGTTGGCG
>NZ_LIQX01000602.1:0-1365 GCF_001418475.1 Streptomyces ossamyceticus
CACCGGCGATCCGCGCCGGTGGCGTCCTCGCCGACGGTGCCTACCAAGCCCACCGGGACTTCGTGGACTTCATCGTCGACGGACGCCCGCTGCTGTTCCAGCTCTCCGACCTCGACGCCGTCTCCCCGCTCGCCTCCGACGTCCCGCCCTCGATCTTCACCGCCCAGGTGCGCAGTCTGCTCCTGGAGGCCGACGCGCCCCTGAGCGGCGGCCGGTACGTCGTCTACGGCTGCCCCGAGTGCGCGGACCTCGCCTGCGGGGCCGTGACCGCGGTGATAGAGCGGGACGGCGACGACTACGTGTGGCGGGACTTCGCCTGGCAGACGGACGAGGAGGCCGACCTCAGACTGAACGGCTACACCGGTATAGGCCCCTTCCGGTTCCACGGCTCCGAGTACCGGAGCGCCCTGGAGTCGCTGCTGCGCGAGGACGCCGACGAGACGTCGCCGCGCCCACGGGTCCTCCTCATCGGTGCCCGGGTCGCCGTCCNNGCGGCGCGCCTTCGACCGGGCGGGGGTGGAGGTCGCGTACGTCGACGGGTTCGCCCCGATCATTCCGCTCCTCGTCGCGCAGATCGAGAACGCGCTCGACCGCAGTCCGGCCCGACAGCGCAGGCTCACCCGGCTGATCGCGGCGGACGGGCAGGCCGGGATCGAGATCACCTCGACCTGCCGGGTGGAGCTGACCGCGTACCGGCTCGACCGGCTGTACCGGACGCACACGTACCGCTTCTTCGACGGGATCCTGCCGGCGGGGCAGCACCGGATCGGGCTGGACGCGAAGTCCGTGAAGGGGGAGTCGTTCATCGTGGCCCGGACCACGGGGACGGTCCTGGTGGAGCCGATGGGGCGGTGACCGGAGGTGAGGGTGCCTGGGGGTGACCGGAGGTGGCGGTGCCTGGGGGTGGTGACGGGCCGCGGGCGTCGGTCGGCCGCGGGTCGTTAGGATCGCACCCTGTGACCGCCACCCTCGTCGTCAAGAACCTCGCCGCCGGCCACGGCGACCGCTCCCTCTTCTCCGGGCTCGACCTCGTCGTCGCCCCCGGCGACGTGATCGGGCTGGTCGGCGCCAACGGCGCGGGCAAGTCCACGCTGCTGCGGCTGCTCGCCGGGCTCCTCCCACCGGAACAGGGGGAGCTGCGGCTGTCCCCGCCCACGGCCACCGTCGGGCACCTCCCGCAGGAACCGGAGCGCCGCGAGGGCGAGNNTCGACGAGCGGGCGGCGGAGGTCGTCGACTCCCTCGGTCTGGCCGTCGATCTGGACCAGCCGATGACCGGCCTCTCCGGCGGCCAGGCCGCCCGCGCCGGCCTCGCCTCCCTCCTCCTCTCCCGCTACGACCTCTTCCTCCTCGACGAACCCACCAAC
>NZ_LIQX01000602.1:1429-1687 GCF_001418475.1 Streptomyces ossamyceticus
CCTGGAGGAGCGCGACACGGCACGGCGGCACGCCCGCGAGGACTACGAGGAGTACGCCGACAAGAGGGCCGCGCTCCAGGACCGCGCCCAGATGCAGCGCTCCTGGATGGACAAGGGCGTCAAGAACGCCCGGCGCAAGGCGGGCAACGACAACGACAAGATCGGCCGCAAGTTCCGCAGCGAGGCCAGCGAGAAACAGGCCGCCAAGGCCCGGCAGACCCAGCGCATGATCGAGCGCCTCGACGTCGTCGAGGAGCC
>NZ_LIQX01000602.1:1779-1921 GCF_001418475.1 Streptomyces ossamyceticus
CGGCGCGGGCAAGTCCACGCTCCTCGGCGCCCTGCTGGGCCGGATCCCGCTGGACTCGGGCGACGCCTCCCTCGGCTCCGGTGTCCTCGTCGGCGAGGTCGACCAGGCCCGTGCGCTCTTCCACGGCCCCGAGTCGCTCCTC
>NZ_LIQX01000603.1 GCF_001418475.1 Streptomyces ossamyceticus
ACCAGGTCGGCGCCGGAACGCCCCTCCACATGCACGGCGGCCGCGTGGCCCAGCATCTGGGAGCACTGCGGATCGGCGTCCTCCACCCGCAGCCACTCGTCCAACTGCCGCAACTCGTTCAACGTGCGGGGCACGGCCCCCGAGCCGTCGGGCCCCGCTCCCGAACCGTCGGGTCCGGCCCTCGAACCGTCGGACCCCATCCCCGAACCGTCGTCGGCCACCCCGGCTCTCTCGGCGCCCGCCCGGGAGCCGTCCACGCCCGCCCCGGACCTCTGGACGACCACCCTGGCCCCCTCGACACCCGCGCGGGACCCCTCCGAACCCGCCCCGGAGCCGAAGACGTCCGTCCCGGAGCCGAAGAGGTCCGTCCCGGAGCGATAGACGGCCGTTCCGGAGCCGTGGGCGCCCGCCCCCGAGTCGTGGGCCCCCGCCACGATGTCCGTCAACAGCTCACGGGTCGTGCGCGTCAGGGCCGGCTCCTTGTGCCAGAACGTCACCAGCACGGCCAGCTCCTGAACGCTCTTGTGCCCGGCCGCGTACCGCCGCACCAGGGCGCACTTGGCGGGGGACGCCGTGTCGCCCCTGGCGAGCAGCGCGCAGAGCTTCACCACGTGCCGGGGCTGCGCGGTGCGGCCGATGTGCTCGGCGAGGGCGTCGTGTCCGGCGCCGCGCCGGGCGATGAGCCGCGCCACCAACTCCCTGGTGCGCTCCACCTCCGTGGCGTCCGAGGCGTTCAGCCGTTCCTCGACCCAGCGTTCCAGGATCCGCCCGGCGGGGCTGAGGTGCTGGAAGGCGCCCGCGAGGTCGGCCATCTCCTCACCTTCCTCGCCCGCCCCGCCCGGCCCGGCGGCTCCCGGCGGGCTGTCGGCGATCGCCCGCAGGGTCAGCCCGAGCAGCCGGTCGGCCTCGCGGTGGCAGCCCTCGTCGCGCAGCGCGGTGTGCAGCAGCGCCTTGTCGAGGTTGGTGCGGCCGGAACCGGGGCTCGCGAACACCTGCACGGTCCGCTTGGCGAGCGTCGGCTCCCGCTGCTCCAGGACCCGTACGAACACCGCCACGTCGAACGCGGTGCGCTGGCAGGCCACGTCGTGCACGATGCTCGCGGTGATCGGGGCGCGCTCGCCGCCCGACTCCGCCTCATACTGCATCAGCGCCAGCTCGGCCGCCTCGCCGACCGGCCGGGACAGCGCCGCCGTCGCCATCAGCATCACCGCGTCCCGCCCGTCGAAGTGGTCGGCGAGCCGGACCAGTTCGTGGACGGGGCGGCGCAGCGCGAAGGCATGCAGGGCCCGCATCGCCATGGCCTCGCGGTGCTCCTCCCGCATCCGGCTGAGGATGCCAGTGAACTGGGCGACCTGGATCCGCGTCACCCAGGCGTACGCCTCGTTGAGCGACTCGGCGAGGTCCAGCTGGAACAGGTGCTCGGTCCGGCGTCCGGCTTCCTGGCCGTGGGCGCCGCTCATCCGCCGCCCAGCATCGCGGGCTCGATCTCGCCCCAGTACCTGACGAAGTCGACCGGGTCGGGGAGGAGTTCGGCGGCCCGCCGGTCCACGCGGTGGGCCAGCTCGCGGCTCTGCTCGTCGCCCGCCTTGAGCCGTACGACGACGCGGCCCGCGAGGTCGGGGCGGCGCATCAGGTCGGGCAGGTTGCGCTCCCCGTTGAGGAGCAGCTCGCGGACCCAGCCGTCCACGGTGTCCAGGACGCGTGCCCGGGGCCGGCGGCCCTTGGCGTGGTTGGTGAAGAGGGTGGCCGCCTCGGAGGCGTCGTTGAGCAGCATCCGGGGCGCGTGGTGGACGCCGCACTCCTGCATGCTCTCGTCGATCCCGGCGCGGAGCGCGCCGAGGGTGAGGTCGTCGGGGTGGTCGGGCATGCCCTCGCCGAGGACGTTCAGCAGATGCCCGCTGAACGGGGTGCACGTGTCGAGGGGGCTCGGCAGGTTCGCGCAGGCGTCGGCCCAGGCGTTGTGGACGGTGCCGCCGACCGCCGTGAGCACACAGGTGCCCTGGTAGCGGGTGCCGAGGGCGCCCGGCAGCGCGGACTCGGGTCCCAGGTGGGGCAGCATGTTGGAGTAGCAGCAGTCGGCGATCAGCACCTTGAGGCCGGCCTTGCTCTTCCTGATCGCCCGGTACACGTACCAGGCCGACAGCCAGGTCCAGGGCTCGTTGATCCGGGACGAGCCGACCGCGAAGTGGACCTGCCCGCCGGGCACGTCCTGCCAGTAGGCGCCGTGCCCGACGTACACCACGAGCAGGGTGTCCTGGGGCCCCTCCCCGGCGGCGGCCGCGTCGTGCAGGGCACGCATCACCCCGTCCGCGGTCCGGGTCCGCTCCGGATCCAGCACGGCGGCGCCGGCCTCCGCGCCCCACTGCGGGTCCCGGGCCAGCGCCGCCCCGTACGCGCGGGCGCTCGCCTCGATCGTCGGATACCCGTCTATGCCGGAGTCGTCGTCGTACGCCCCGACACCGATCACCAGCGCCCGCGACGCCATACCCGTCAGCTCCCTTCGGGGACGGCGGACCCCGCCGAACCGCCGACGTCGTCACCGGGACCCTGCGGCGGCTCGGACCCCTGAGGCGGCTCGGGCGTACCCGGCGTACCCGCAGTACTCGGCGCATCCGGCGTGCCCGGCGTACCCGCACTCCCCGATGCACCCGGCGCACCCGGCGCACCCGGCACTGTCGGCGCCCCCGGCACTGGAGGCGCCGACCCCGGCGTCTGCGGCATCTGGAAGACGATGGTGACCGTCGGCGGGTCGAGCCGCCGCCCCCGCCAGGTGTCGACCGCCCGTTGCGCGGCGACCCCCACCGCGGCGCCCACCGCGCCCTCCAGCAGCGCCTCCAGCAACGTGAAGGCGAGATCGCCGCCCAGCGTGCCCTTCTGCCCGACCGTCTCCAGCCGCCAGTCGAGCCCGGTCTCCCGGCCCAGCTCCTCCAGGAGCTCCTGCGGCTCGTCCAGCCCGACCGGCCCCTCGACCTTCACCGAGATCATCGCTGTCATGCTCCCGTGCCTCCCCCGTCGGCCCGCGCGATACACGTCCACTCTGCCAGCGCGAACACCCACTCCGCGAGGGTGAACTGACGCACACCGCGACCGCCTTACGCCCCCTGGACACCGCCCCCGTGCGTACCGGCGCCTTCCTCGCACCTGACGACCCGCAGAGCGGGCCCCGGCGCGAACTCCCCGATCTCGAAAGCGGCGTCCCGCCAGTGCGCGGCCAAGTCCAGCTGTCGCTGGGGCTCATGGTCGGCGGGCGGCCCCGGCTGGCAGGGCAGAACGGGGTGCAGAACCGCCACGGCGAACCGCACGGCGTGCATGGCGGCCCCTGCATAGGGTTCCGCGAAGCCTTCCCCTGCGCCCGTCCGCTTCAGTTCCTCCAGTGCGGCAGCCGTTTGACGCAGCGCGCTGTACACCTCCACGTAGGCGGAGTGGGTCGTGTGGTGGGGCATGGGGTGGGCCATGTCAGCTCCGTCGAAGTGGTGGGGCGGTCAGATCGGTTCGAAGGCTCATACGCCCCGCGAGGCGCTTCCTGCCGGTCGCTCAGGCCGCACGGCCGCAGACGGCTTCGGCTTCGGCGGTGCGACGGTCGCGCTCGGCCCGGCAGTCCCGGCACCACGTGCCCTCCGGTCGGCGGAAGGCCCGATTGCAGCCGCCCGCGCAGTCGACCATGGGGTACGAGGGAGACGGCTGGGCCTCTGGAACCCCGCTCTCGGAGACCTCCGGCGACGACGGCAACGGTGGTGGCAGCAGTTCCCTCAGCCGATAGGCGAGAAAGCCGGCCGGATGCTCGACGAGGGCGGGCACGTCGGCCGTCATGGCGTGATGCACCGCCGTCGCACTGGCACCGTTGTCGAACCAGGCGATGACGGCCGGAGTGAGACGGCGCACGTCCCGCCGGGAGAGCGTGAACCGGTCGTCGGTCCGACGCAGCCCCACAAGCAGGGCGACAGCCTTGTCGTGGTGTTCGCCGCCGGACGGCTCGGGTTCGGCGGACTCAGGCGGGGTGGGCGCGCGGTCCTCGGCTCCGGGGGCGTTGTCCACGCCCGCAGGAACCGGAGCCACGGCGACACCGGGAGGCGCGGACGTCACGTCGGCGGACGGCCTCGCGGGATCGCCCTGACCGACGGGTACGGGCCTCGTCGGCCGCGCGGCGGTGAAGCCCGCCCCGTCTCCTGCGCCCGCCGCCGCCCGACGGTGACGAGTGAGGGCCGGAGCGTTGTACGCGTACGTACGCGTGACCACACGCCCCCCATCAACCCGCTCCCGCACCCGCTCGATGTACCCGTGGGCCTCCAGCTCACGCAGGGCGAAGGCGATCCGGTCCCGCCCCTCGGGAAACCGCTCGGCGAGGGTGCGGATGTCGGCGGACGCACCCTGCGGCAGCGAGAGGATGTGAGTCCCGAGCCCGATGGCGGTCAGGGACAACTCGCGGTGCTGCGCAAGGTGGTTGCCGATGATCGTGAACCGGTCGGGTTGGTACTCCCTGATGTGGGTGACCCCGGAACGGGTGGGGTTTTGCCGGATACGGGACTGCGGGCGCACGGCGCCACTAGGCTTGGTCTCAGCCATGAGGGAAGCCCTACTTCTCCTCGGTGGTCAGGCCCTCGCACTGGGAGGTGGAAGTCCCGGCGGGGGCCGACGCATGTCTGCGGTTGTCTCGGCCGAGCCTGCACGCGCAACCGCCCACCACGCCAGCCGACTTGACACATTTCACCCCAGCGGGTGACGAACACGGGGTTTGGTTGGTTTGGAAGGTTTCTCACCCAAGAGTTCTTTCTCTCTTACCGCCCGAAGCCCCGACGCACAGCCGACCGGGACCCGTGTTTCCAGGCCCCGGCGCAAGCCGCTTCGACCAGCCGACGCTCTGAGCGCCACTCGCCCCCTTGGCCAGAAGTACATGGGATCGCGATCGCAATTTTGGTACAAATGATCGACTGCTGAGGGCAGCGATCTGCGAACGAATCCGCGAGGACGTCCACGGGGGTAGGCGTGAGCGAGGACAGGCCCGTTGTCTCGGCCGAGATACCGGAGTTCACCGGAAATCTGGAGCAACTGGAGACCGACGCCGGGGACATCGCGTTCGACGGCATGGCGATCGGTGCGGCGGGTCTGCTGATCGACGCCAACTTCAATCTGCTGGAACCTTTCTACAAGGCCCCCGAGGCCGATCAGCTCTTCGCGACGACGGCGCCCGTCTCGTCGGCCGGCTACGACCTGCAGACCGAGCTGGACACGGTCTCCAAGGCACTGCTCGACTACGCGACCGAGGTCCGGCCCCTGGTCGACCGACTCAACACGCTCCGCGAGGAGGCGGCGGCGTTCGAACGGCGCGTGGCGGACGACGACGACTGGGTCGCGGACGGCGACCTCATCGACGAGAACACGGCCCGCCGCAACGCGGTGAACGCGGCCTGGTCCGCCTTCCAGGCCGCCGAGCGGGCCTGCCACAACAAGATCGTCGCACTGGTCGGCGGAGATCCGCTCGTCGTCGGCGACGGGTCGAACAAAGAGAACATGTACGGGTACCGAGCCGAGGACCTCAACAATGCCGCGGGGCTGCCATGGGGTGACGTCGTCGAGGAGTCCAACCCCTGGTACTACTTCCACGAGCACGCCTGGGACTTCACGGTCGGCTTCGTGGTGGACGGCGTGTGGGGCACGATCAAGGGTCTCGGCACGCTGGTCGGCTTCAACGGCTGGGACGCGGCGGGACAGGCCTGGGTCGGCCTCGGCAAGCTCGCGACCGGCGTACTGATCACGGGAACGCCGCTCGGTGCCGCGTACTGGCTGACCCCGGCCGACAAACTCCCCTCCTGGCTGCGCGACTCCCGCACGGCGGTCGTGGAGACCGGCAAGGCGCTCATCGCGTACGACGAGTGGGGCAAGAACCCCTCCCGGGCGGCAGGGGCGGTCACCTTCAACGTCCTCACCACCGTTTTCACGGGTGGGACGGGAGGAGCGGTCGCGGCGACCGGTAAGGCCGGTGCGATTGCGAAGGCCATCTCCTTCGCGGGCAAGGCGGGACGGATCGTCGACCCGATGACGTACATCGCGAAGGGCATAGGCGGGACCGCCGTGAAGGTCGGTGACGTCATGGCCGGGCTACGGGGGATCACGAACGGCACGCACATCAGGCTCGGCGAGGGCACGTACCGGATAGCCGACACCCCGAACATCACTGACGACCTCCCGGCCGGCCTCACCCCCGAGAACTCCGTCCGCATGACCACCCCGGAGGGCGAGGTCGTCTACCTCGACACCAAAACCCTGGTCATGCACAACGCGGACGGAACGGTACGGGAGTCCCTCGACAGCATCCGTCACGAGCGGACGGCGGAGCAGCGCACCGGGGAGACCGGGGCTAGGCAGGAGCCGCCTGCGGCCGACGTGGGCGTGCGGGAGCCTGCGGGTGTCGGTGCGGGTACGCATGCGGGGGAGACCGCTGCGGTGGGTGGCCGGGGCGGCGGGGTCAGCGCCGCGACAGGTCCTGGAGGCCGTACGGCAGGCGATGCGGCGGCGGGGCGTGGTGGCGGCTCCGGGGGAGCCGATGACGGTCCGGACGATCTCGGTCGAGGTGACGAACGCCCCGGCCGCACGGGGGACGATCGACCCGACGGGCACTCCGACACCGACCGTGATTCCAACGGCAGCCCTGATCCGGACCCCGAAACGCATGAGCCGGACGAGTCGTCCGGCGCTCACGGAGCGGACACGGACGCTCCCGTCAAACGCGGAGATCAGAACCCGTACGCCGGGATGGAACCCGATCTGTCTCGGCCGGCGCTGCCGCCGGGCGACGGGCCTCTCACCCTGCGGGACGTGCGCAACATGCGTAATCCGGAACTCCGCTGGGCGGCGGGTGAAGAACTGCACAGGCAGCAATGGCGAGGTGGCCCCGAGCGTCACTACCCGGTTCCCGTAAGGGAGGAGGGGCGGTATCCGGTGACGGGTTCCGGTGGACGCAAGGTTGACGTGCCCGTGGACATGCCCGGCGGCCACACCGTCGCCGTGGAGGTGAAGACGTACGGCGAATACCGCACCATCACTCTGAAGGACGGGACCAAGGAGGCGATCAAGAACGAAGTCCCCTTGAGCAAGGGGATCAAGGAGCAGATTCACAAGGATCTGGCGCTGCGAGAGATGAACCCGAACTTTGACCCGCGCTGGTCGTTCACGCACGCCGGACCGTCCAAGGAGCTTCGGGACTATCTGACCGAAGTTAAGATCATTTTCTTGGAGTACGGGCCTGCTCCCAAGAAGGGCTGATGGGACACTCCATCGTGGAAGTGGAGCGTCCTGAGAACTGAAAGGCTGCACGCCATGCGGAACAACACGTCGGACGGGTCTGCCGCCGAGGTCTCACAGTGGGCGGAAGGGGCCCATGGCAACGCGGCTCATCTCGCCGCGATGGTCGGAGTGACGAGAGAGCAGTTCGAAGCGGATCCGCTCGCCTCACTGCCCGGCCTCCAGAATTACGTCTCGCGGCTGCCACTGGGCGAGTTCGAGCAGTCCGATTGGATCACGCTCCACACAGATCTCGTCTCGTTCCTCGGTGATGTGCTCGTGCGTCGACGCGGAGCCCACTGGATGAAGGTCGACGACCCGGAAGCGCCCACCGGCTACCGCTACTTCATCGAAGGCACCGGATTCGACGGGCAAGCGCACCAAGTCGAACCCTATGACGTGGTCATGGAGGAATTCGAGCACCTGCCCATCGACATTGCACGCATGCTCGCGAACGCCGAGGCCGTTCTGCACGTTTCGTCTGCTCCGCAAGGGGACGACTAGAGCTTCGTTTCCGGCAGACGGCTCAGGGATACCTTCATCAGTTCCCCGGACCTGCTGAGGTACAGATCGGGAATCTCGTCCTCGTAGAACCGGATCTGACCGATGACGCCTTCCGTGGCCGAGTGGAATGCCAGCATTTCGATCAAGGCGTCGACCTGCGCCATGGTTTCGGCATGCACTTCTTGACGAACCGTCAAGGCCCAGCCCGGGTCCGTTCTGATCAGCTCGCCGACCAACACACCACCGATGCGCCCGGCGGGACCGCGGGCGGCCCAGAAGGGGTGGTCGTCGGATTCGTCGGCGAGGCCGTCACCCGCCCCCTCATGGCCGAGATGCCGGCGCAACTCGGAGAGCACCGCGTCCGGCACCGTTGCCGCCAGGTTCAGGGAGACGTCGACTGCATAGAGGTCGGCCATGCGGTCAGGGTACTGACGCTGTTGGCTGATGTGTCGCCAGCCCAAGAGCGGCCTGGATCCGGGGCTCGGAGACCCTGACGGCTGTTCCAGGGCCGAGGACTCGCCCCGTACGGACGCACCGAAGCGACTTCAGCGCCTGAGATCCAGCTCGGCCCAGACGGTCTTGGATGGCACCGGCCCGTCCACCACACCCCACCGATCCGCCAACTCCTCGACAAGCAGCAGCCCGTAGCCCCCCTCGGCGAGACCTGCCCTGCCGACCGGTGTCCGGCCGGGCAGCCGCTCCCCTCGCGCGTCCATCACTTCGATACGGAGCGTGTTCGGCGACGTGAGGGCAAGGGTGAGCCGGAAGCTCCGACCGGCAACGCGGCCGTGCAGCGCGGCGTTGGTGGCGAGTTCGGCCACGATGAGCTGGGCGGGGTCCAGGAGCAGCCCCCACGAGCGCAGTTGCTCCACGGCCAGCAGCCGGGCGAGGCGGGCTCCGCGACGGGTGGCGGAGAGCGGTACGCAGAACCGGCGCGGCGGGTCGGCGACAGCCGCGGGCGCCGCCTGTCCGGCAGTGGCGGCGGTAACGGAACTGCCGGTTCGGGTGATTCGGTCACTCATGTCACACAGCGTGGTCAAGCATGCATAGCCTGTGAAGGGTCGGCGCCCGTGCGGAGCTCGGCTGTCCGGGAGGACTCCGGGCTCTGTCCGGGCCGTACCGGGAAACGGCATGGCGGAAGGCGGCGAACGACGTGGGCGACTGGGACGCGGGACCTCAGGACGACGAGGCCGGGGCGGTGATCAAGACGGTCGCACGCCAGCTGAAGCTGTGGCGCGAGGCGGCGGGTCTCCCCAGGCGGAGTTCGGGGCGGCGATCGGGTACGGGGAGGAGCTGGTCTCCTCGGTGGAGCGGGGGCGGCGGATTCCCCGCCCGGAGTACCTGGACCAGGCGGACGAGGCCCTGGGCGCGAACGGCAAGATCATCGCGATGAAGCGGGACTTGACGGAGGTCCGCTATCCGAAGAAGGTGCGGGACCTGAAGAAGCTGGAAGAAGAGGCGGTTGAGTTGTGCAACTACAACAACTCGGTCATCCACGGGCTTCTGCAGACCGAGGAGTACGTGCGAGCGTCCTTCGCGACCAGACGGCCCCCCTTCCGGGAGGACGAACTGGAACAGCACGTGGCCGCCAGGCTGGCCCGGCAGGAGATCCTCGGCCGAGCGGCAGCGCCGCTCCCCGTATTCAGCTTTGTCCAATGCGAGTCGACGCTGCGCCGCCCCATCGGGGGCAGAATGGTGATGCGAAGGCAGCTCGAACGCCTTCTGGAAGTCGGCCAGTTGAGGAACGTCGACCTTCAGGTCCTCCCGCTGGCCTGCGAGGACAACGCGGGGTTGGCGGGCTCGTTCAGACTGCTCAGACTGCGGGACGGTAGCGCGGTGGGACACAACGAGATTCAGCTTGTGAGCCGTGTGATCACCGACCCTAAAGAGGTCCAGCTCCTGGACATCCGCCATGGAATCATCCGGGCACAGGCTCTCACGCCTCGGGAGTCGATGGCCTTCGTCGAGAAGATGCTGGGAGAGACATGATCCGCAAG
>NZ_LIQX01000604.1 GCF_001418475.1 Streptomyces ossamyceticus
GCCGACCGGGGTCGTCAGCCGACAGGACCTGCTGTCGTTCCTCGCCAAGGACGGCGTCAAGCAGTAGGCCGACCGGGAGGAATCGCTCCAAGAGGGCCGCAAGGGTGAAGAATTGCGCGGCTATCGCCCACGACTTCGCAGAAGTGGTACGAGCGCGTCACGTCCGCGCAGCACCCGCTTAACACGGGTCCGGCACATTAGGGGATGTCGGCAGGGCGAGAGAGGCTTCCCGCCCAGGCCGGCACCCGAAACGGCGTCAAGGACCTCCGGAGCGGCTCCCGGACCTCCATGGACGCCATGGACGCGAAGCCCGGCCTGACCCGGCCCGCGTCCCCGCGGGGACCGCCGTCGTCCCGCCCCCCGTCGCACGGGGGTGCGGCGGTCCCCGCGCATATCCCTCGCGCACGGCGCACGCTTACTCCTGCCAGTCCGGGTCACCGGACTTGTCGCCCTTCCGGCTGCCCAGGCGCGGGGACGTGCGCAGCGCCCAGGCCACGTTCACGCCGACGATGCCCGCCCAGGTGACGAAGAGGCCGGGGAGTTCGGCCACGCCGCCGCCGATGCCGGAGAGCGGGATGGCGACGACGAGGGAGACGACGCCGAAGCCGTAGCGCTCGCCCCAGGAATCGGTGGACCTGGGCGAGCGGGAGCCGCGGGCCACCACCATCTGCTGCTCCGCGACCTGGCGCCTCACCCGGCGGTCGACCGCGCCGTCGATGCGCTGGTCCACCTTCTCCAGGAACGACTCCACCAGGGCGGACTCGTAGTCCTCCCCGAGCTCCCTGCGCGCGTGCAGGGTCGCGGCGAGTTCCTTCTTCAGCTCGGTGTCCCCGAGCCGCGTGTCACGGGCATCCATTCCGGTCATGCCCCTCACGGTAGGCAGCCGCGACCCGCCCGGCACTGGGGACAGCCCCCCTCTTTCACCCCGGACGGCAAAGAGCCGGTCGAGGTTGTCCGACTCCAGCACTATCGGCCCCAACTCCCCCTCCCCCCAAGGTGGGAGAAGGTCTGCCCCGTGGAGGGATCACGCCGCGCGCGGTGATCGACAGGATGAGTGCGACCCGTACCCATCGACCCGAGGACCTCATGCGCGCGCGCAACAGTCGAACAGCCCTTCTCGTGGCGGTCAGCGCCGTCACCACGCTGGTTCCCGTGCTGACCCCCACCGCGGCGTCCGCCGCGAACGACCCCCTGCGCCCCTACCTCACGCAGAAGCCCGCCTGGCACCGCTGCGACAAGTCGCTGCCCGCCTCCCTCCAGTGCGCCACGATCAAGGTGCCGCTCGACTACCGCAAACCGGGCGGCAAGAAGCTCGACCTCGAGATATCCCGGATGCGCACGAGCACCAAGAAGGAACGGCGCGGTGTGCTCCTGCTCAACCCGGGCGGTCCGGGCGGTCCGGGCGTCGACATGCCGTACTACATGGCCCGCGAACTGCCGAAGTCGGTGAAGAACACGTACGACCTCGTCGGCTTCGACCCGCGGGGCATCGGCCTGAGTTCCCCCGTCGGCTGCGGCCTGACGTCCGGCGAGCGGAACTGGGACCGGCCGTACAAGGCCGAGACGTTCGACAAGGACGTGAAGTGGGCCCGGACCGTCGCGGAGAAGTGCGACAAGAAGCAGGGCGACAAGCTCCGCCACCTCACCACCCGCAACACCGCCCGGGACATGGACGTCATCCGCGCGGTGCTCGGTGAGAAGAAGATCTCCTACCTCGGATACTCCTACGGCACCTATCTCGGAGCCGTCTACACGCAGCTGTTCCCCAAGCGCTCCGACCGCATCGTGCTGGACAGCGCCGTCGACCCGGCCCGGATCTGGCGCGGGATGATCCAGGTCTGGGCGGAGGGCGCCGAGCCCGCCTTCACCCGCTGGACCGAGTGGACCGCCGCACGGGACGCCACGTACAAGCTGGGCGCCACTCCCGAGGCGGTCCGCACGACGTTCTACGACCTGGTCGCCCGGGCCGACCGCAAGCCCATCGACCTCGACGGCACGCTGCTGACCGGGGACGACATCCGCTCCGGCCTGCGGGCCATGTTCTTCGGCGGCACGCGCGACGTCGCCGAAGCGGTCGTCGAACTGAAGAAGGCCGCGGACAGGGCCCCGTCCAGCACCCGTAAGCCCAGGACGCCCGAGCCCGTTCCGCCGTCCTTCGGCCGGACCGTGCCCAAGGACAACGGCGACGCCGCCTTCTGGGCCGTCGTCTGCGCCGACACCCGCAACTGGCCGCGCGACCCCGAGCAGTACCGCGAGGACGCGATCAAGGACAAGGCCACGTACCCGCTGTACGGCGACTTCGCCTCGTCCATCAAGCCGTGCGCCTTCTGGAAGAAGCAGGGCAGCGAGCCCGCCACCAAGGTCGACAACAAGGTCGGCGCGCTGATCCTCCAGAACGAGTGGGACTCCCAGACGCCGCTGGCCAGCGGCCAGGGCCTGCGCCGCGTCATGAAGGGCTCGAAGATGGTCACCGTCGCCGGAGGCGTCGGACACGGCATCTACGGCAACAAGTCGTGCGCCGACAAGACGGCCACCGCCTACCTGACCACCGGCAAGCTCCCGGCGAAGGACGTCACCTGCAAGGCCCGTCCGGGCGCGGAGGAGCGCGCCACCCCCAACCCGCTGCCGCTCCCCACGCCTCCCGGCATCCCGGGGATGGCCGACCGCTTCTGACCGCCGGAGCCCCCGGGACGCCGACCGCCCGCGGAGGCGTCCCGGGGGCCTGGACCGAGCCGCGCACGAGCCGAACCCCGACGGGCGGGCGGAAGTGTCACGCACGGCCCCGGAGGAAAAGCTGTGCATAGGATCATGCAGACTTCTCGGCGACTGAATAGGCTGGGTGCCGCACTGCGCTGATCGAGGGAGGCCGCGGGTGGTGTTCTCGGCTCTCGTCGTCCAGGGCGGCCGCGGACTCGGTGTCGCCGGGGCCGTGCCGCTCGCCGACGGCGACGCGTCTGCCGTTCCGGCGCGGGCAGGAACGCGGAAGGGGAGCGCGCCATGAGCGCCGAGCGGAACACCGGCGGCACGGGGGCGGCGGGCGGTGCGGACAGCCCCGCCGTGCGTCTCCAGACCCTGTTCGAGGGACACCGGCTGACGCCCACGCAGCGGCGGATCGCGCACAGCATGGTGCGGCGCGCCGCGGACGTGCCCTTCCTGTCGAGCGTGGAACTGGCGGAACTCGCCGGGGTGAGCCAGCCGTCCGTGACCCGGTTCGCGGTGGCGCTCGGCTTCGACGGATACCCGGCGCTGCGCCGGCACCTGCGCGAGGTCGCGCCCGCCGAACCTGCCTCGGCCACCGCCGCCCTGAACGAGTACCAGCAGGCCGTCGAGGCCGAGATCGAGAACCTGCGCCATCTGGCCGAGGTCCTTGCCGACCCCGCCCCGGTGGCACGCGCAGGGCGGCTGCTCGCCGCGTCCAGGCCGCTGCCGGTCCTCGGCCTGCGGGCCGCCGCCGCCCAGGCGTACGGCTTCGCGTACTTCGCCGGGAAGGTCCACCCCGACGTACGACTGCTGCACGAGGGCGGCAGCATGCTCCACGACCGGATCGACGCGGCGGTACGCGCCGGGGCGACCGCGCTGCTCTGCTTCGCGCTGCCCCGGCACCCGCGCGAGGTCGTCGACAGCCTCGCTTACGCCAAGGAGGCCGGGCTGACGGTCGTCACCGTCGCCGACTCCGCGTTCGCACCCGTCGCCAAGGTCTCCGACCTGCTGCTCCCCGCCGCCGTCGGGACCGGCCTGGCCTTCGACACCGCCTGCGCGCCGATGCTGCTCGGGCGGGTGCTGCTGGAGGCCATGTGCGACGACCTGCCCCAGGCGCAGGCGCGGCTGGAGGAGTTCGACGCGAAGGCCGCCGCCCGGGGACTGTTCGTGGAGTAGGACCTCTTGGGTTCCGGCCCGGTGAGTGGTATCCCGCTTTCTCAGGCACGTTTCACCTTCGCCGGTTAACGTGCCTGGCGACCGACGTACGACAGGGAAACCGAACCTGGGACACGGGAGGCGGGAGAGTGGCGCGCGGAGGACAGGGACTGGCTCGGGTGGCCGTCGTGGCACGGGCCGGGGCGGCACCCATGGGGTGGCTCGGAGTGATCGCGGCGGGTGCCGGTCTGGTGCCGTCGGGGATGACGGGACGGCGCATCGGGGTGCTCGGCGGGGCGGCGTTGTTCATCGTCGCGGCCGTCGTCGTCGCGGCGTCGCGACGGGGACGGTACGCGGAACTGGCGCGCGGGGCCGCGCGGGCGGGCAAGCACGATGTGCTCCAGGACCGTGCGGTGACCCTGCGGAACTGGCGGCGCGGACACCGCTGGTGGCTGCTGCTCGCGTTCGCCGCGGCGTTCGCCTCGTCGTTCGCCGTCCCGGCGGCGGGCGGGATGCTGCTGGCCGGCGTCGGCACGGGCCTGTGGCTCAAGGCGGGCCGCCTCGGCCGCCGCGAACGCGCCGACGGACATCTGCTGTGGGTCCGTGTGGACTGGCTCTCGTCCCGCGGCGGCGCCCCGGCGGGCAAGCGCGTCACCGCCTACCGGTCGACGGGCGCCGGCGCGGGCGACGCGGGACCCGGTGGCGGCAGACGGCCCACGAGGGCGACGACGGCCGGGCGGGCGTAGGAGGCCCTCCACCAGCCCGCGCACGGCCTCATAGCTCTGTCTTGGGTAGAGGCAAGGAAACCCCAGGATTGACTGGGGCAGCGGCCCCGGCCGAGGATCTTCGTGGTGCCGTACGGGCGCCGATCGAAGGCTCCGCACGCCGAAAGGACGAGGCCGTGCCCGCTGATTCCGCCGTGCCCGCCGTGCCCGTCGTGCCCGCTGATTCCGCCGTGCCCGCCATGCCCGTCGTGCCCGTCGGCTTCGCCGCGGCCGAGGGCGCCCTCGCGCTGCTGCGCGCGTCCGGGGCCGCCGGTGTCGCGCACCCCGGCGGCACCCTGCTCGCTCATCTCCAGCGGGTGCGGGACCGGCTCGCGGCGTGGGGCGCCCGCCCGGCGCTGTGTCTGGCGGGCCTGTCGCACGCGTTCTACGGCACCGACGGCTTCCCGACGGCGCTGCTGGCGCCGACCCGCCGCGCGGAGCTGGCGGCGGTGATCGGCCAGGAGGCCGAGGCGATCGTGTACCTCTACGCCTCCTGCGACCGCGCGGCCACCTATCCCGCTCTCGCCCGGCCGGACGGCGCCTTCCACGACCGTTTCACCGGCCGCTCCCACACCCCCGGGCCGCGGCTGCGGCGCGACTTCGCCGAACTGTCGGCCGCCAACGAACTGGACATCGCCGATGTGGACCCCGCCTTCCGCGAGCGGTGGGGTCCCGAACTGCTCGCCCTGTTCACCGGCTTCCGCGCCCTGCTGGGCGAGGCGGCCTGGCGGGACTGCCGTGCCGTGCTCGCCGGACCGGAGGAGGGCGGCGCCCGACGGGGAGGCGGCGCCTGACCGAGCCGGGGTCCGGCACCGGGTCATGCCTCGCCGCGCACCCGGAGGACACGTCTGAGGCCGGGCTCCTCGGCGCACGCGGGAGCCCCGGCGGTCGTTCCTGTGGTGGACAAGAGAACCTCCCCCGATCGGTGTCCGTCCGGGGCTTCTGCCCTGTGCCGGGCCGGAACAGCCTGCGGGGGCGATTCCCGGAGCTTCGCCGGAGGGTCGGCTCAGATGGCGCGCAGCGTCCGCCTGGCCAACTCGTACGCCGGGAGCATGTCCTCGTGCTCCCCGGTGTCGAGGCCGCCGAGGTGGACTACGACGGGGCCGTCGGCGGTCACGGTGAGGAAGGCCCGCTCCTTCTTCGTCTCCTCCAGCGCCTCACTGGTGTAGAGGTACTCGACCTCGGCGCCGGAGACCTCGGAGTCCGAGGTGAAGTCGCTGTACTTCGCCTTGCTGGTGTCGCCCTCGGCCTTCACGAACTCCATCAGCAGCGCCCGCGCGTCCCCGGCCTCGGCACCCGCCTCACCGGTCCACACCCGGATGAAGCCGATATTCCCGGCGGGCTTGGCGTCGATCTCGCACGCGGCGGTGAAGGGGCCCTGGTGCAGCAGCGCCTCGGCCAGTTCGGCGGCGACCTCGTCCCCGCCCTCCCCTGTGCCGGTGCCGGTGCCGGTGCCGGTGCCGGTGTCGATGGCCTCCGCCTTCCAGTTCTCCGCCGTGTCGAAGGCGACCGGCAGCTCGCAGGCGGAACCGGCCGCGCCCACCGAACCGCCGCTCGCGGCGACGTCGTCCCCCTTGCCGGAGCCGGCGGAGCCCGCCGCCCCGCCGGCCGAGGCCGACGGTTTGGCCCCGTCCCCCTCCGCCGGCTGCGAGCACCCCGCCAACAGCCCGGCCAGCACCGCCACCTGGGCGAGCGCCGCCCCCCGTACCGCTCTGCGCACCGTCACCTTCTCCTCTCGACCCGAGGCGGACACGGTAGCCCGCGGTGGGGTACGCCTGGGCGGCGCGCCCCGGTCGGGGTGCGCCGCCTCGTGGGTGGGCCTTGGGGCGGGTCAGACCTCCAGTTCCGCCTCGATCCTCTTCAACTGGTGCCTGGCCATCGCCAGGTTGGCCCGCTTGGCGTCGAGCACCAGGTACAGGAAGAGGCCGTTGCCGCCGCGGCCGGTGAGCAGCCGGATCAGGTGGTAGGCGTCGGACAGGGTGATCAGGATGTCCTCGATCTCGCCCTTGAGGCCGAGGTGCTCCATGGTGCGCAACTTGGCGCGGACGACGTCCGTGTTGCCCGCAGCGGCGACGGTGAGGTCGAAGCCCTTGCTGCCGCCGATCGTGCCCAGTGCCATGCCGCTGGTGTAGTCGACGAGGGCGGCGCCGGTCGCGCCCTCGATCGACGCGAGGGCCTCTTTGAGTGCGGTCTCGGTGTTGGCCATGGTGTGCGGTCCTTTCAACTCTCTGACGTTGTCGGTGCGTTGGGAGCGGTACGGGGGGTGGATCGTGAGGTCGTGGCGCCGGGCGTCCGGCGGGGCATGGTCGACCTGACCGTGGCCCTGGACGGCGTCTGCGACGTGGTCGGTTCGGTGCCCGGGGGCGTGGTCTGGGCGAGGGACCTGGCCGGGCTCCGCCCGGTCGTGTCGGCCGGGGCCTTGATCGCGGCCCGCCCGGCGACCGGGTCGGCCGCGCGGCGGGGCGAGGCGTCCACCAGCTCCCCGATACGGGTGCCGGTCCGTCGGCCCTCCAGGTGCAGCCGGCCCACGTTGACGCGGTCCTGGGCGAGCAGCGTGAGCACGGCGGAGGCACCCGCCGCGTACGTCGCCACATAGCCCTGCTCGCCGCGCAGCAGCAGTTCGCGGAGGTCGCCCCGGCCGCCCGCGTCGGTGATGCGTACGGCGACGCCCAGCGCGGCGGCGGTGAGTGCGGCCAGGCCCTCCGGCTCCACGCCGGGGGTGTCGTGGGCCAGCACCAGCCCGTCCACGCTGGCCGCGAGCGCCCCGGTCAGCTGGGGCACTCGTGCCCGCAACCGGTGCAGTTCGTCGAGGACTTCCGCCTCGGCGGCCATGGGTAATCTCCTCTCGGCGGGGCGCTCCCGCTGCCGCTCAAAGGGCCTCCAGCGCATCCCTGAGCCTTTGCAGTAGGGCGATGTCGGGGTCGGCGGTGACCAGCGGCCACGGCGGTGCGGGGAGTGTCGCTTATACACATCT
>NZ_LIQX01000605.1:0-267 GCF_001418475.1 Streptomyces ossamyceticus
GGCCCCGTCGAAGCTGTGGCGCAGCCGGCCGAGAAGCCGGACCAGCTCGCCGACCTCTTCGTCGGACCAGTCGCTCAGCCGATGGGCCATCACCCGGCTGGTGCGCCGGTGGAGTTCGGCGACCAGGGCCCGGCCCTCGGGGGTCAGGCGCAGGATGCGCGAGCGCCTGTCCGCCGGGTCGGGCAGCCGTTCGATCCAGCCCCGCTCGGCGACGTGCGCGACATGGCGGCTGGTCACCGACATGTCCACCGAGAGCAGCTCGGCGAG
>NZ_LIQX01000605.1:320-540 GCF_001418475.1 Streptomyces ossamyceticus
ATGGTTGCCGCAGGCAAACGAATCTGGGGGTTCACGGCCCAAGTCTTGGTAAAGGAGGGCGCCGCGGCGGAGGCCGCGCCGCCCCACCCCACTTGGGTGCCCCCTCGCGGATTCGCTAAGGTCTCGGGCCATGGCTGACAACCAGGGCCCCCAGGGCAACTACGACCCCGCCGGGAGCACGCAGATGTTCCGCGCGTTCGTTGACGAGACCCCGCGGGGT
>NZ_LIQX01000605.1:623-3273 GCF_001418475.1 Streptomyces ossamyceticus
GTGGCTGGTCGCGCGGTTCCCCGTACCCCTTTACGGCATGGGTGGCGCCCGGCGTTCTCAAGGGGGGCGGGGAACCTCGTGAGCAACCACCCGCCACCCGCACGCACCCACTCAGCTACTCCGCCCCCCACCCAGCTACTGCCCCACGCGCATCCCTCCGCACGCACGACGACCGCCGGGATGTCCTGAACGCATGGACATCCCGGCGGTCGTCTCGTCTCTGTCTGGGCGCTCGCTACCGTCTCTTGACGGGAGCTCAGTCGGAGATGAGGCCCTCGCGCAGCTGGGCCAGGGTGCGGGTGAGGAGGCGGGAGACGTGCATCTGGGAGATGCCGACCTCTTCGCCGATCTGGGACTGGGTCATGTTCGCGAAGAAGCGGAGCATGATGATCCGGCGCTCACGGGGCGGGAGTTTGGCGAGCAGCGGCTTGAGGGACTCGCGGTACTCGACCCCTTCGAGCGCGGTGTCCTCGTAGCCGAGGCGGTCCGCCAGCGAGCCCTCGCCGCCGTCGTCCTCGGGGGCGGGTGAGTCGAGCGACGACGCCGTGTACGCGTTGCCGACCGCGAGGCCGTCGACGACGTCCTCCTCCGACACGCCCAGGACGGCGGCGAGTTCGGTGACCGTCGGGGAGCGGTCGAGCTTCTGCGACAGCTCGTCGCTGGCCTTGGTGAGGGCCAGACGCAGTTCCTGGAGGCGGCGCGGGACCCGCACCGACCACGAGGTGTCGCGGAAGAATCGCTTGATCTCGCCCACGACCGTCGGCATCGCGAACGTCGGGAACTCCACGCCCCGTTCGCAGTCGAAGCGGTCGATCGCCTTGATCAGGCCGATGGTGCCGACCTGGACGATGTCCTCCATCGGCTCGTTGCGCGACCGGAATCGGGCGGCCGCGTAGCGCACCAGCGGGAGGTTCAGCTCGATGAGGGTGTCCCGGACGTAGGCGCGCTCGGGGCTGTTCTCGTCGAGGGCGGCGAGCCGCAGGAACAGGGAGCGGGACAGGGTGCGGGTGTCGATGTTCGCCGAGGCCGGCACGGCCGGGAACTCAGGCGCCGGCGGAGCCTCGGTGCCGGGAAGGTCCTCGAGCTCCTGAAGGTCCTGAGGGGCCTGGATAGCGTCGGGCGCGGTCTCGCTCTTGGCGAGCGTGAGCACCTTCGAGCTGCCCTGGTCTGCGGACATGCCACCCCCTTTGGGTCGCGGACGGTCGCGGCGGACGCTCCGTCGTAGGGAACGCAGCCTCCACCTGAATACCGGCGGCGAGGCCACGGCAAACGCGCTGGGGGAAGAATGTCACACGTCGGCAACGCGATGTAGTGACATGTCGACATGGAGAGGGGTAATTAGCCCTGGAAACAGGCGGTCTGACGGTGTTTTGGACCATAACTGTCGGAAAGAGATGCTGTGAGTGATTCGCTCTCAGTGGTGATGCCTCGACAGCGCATTCGGTTAGGCCAGATGGCCTGGGCACGTGTGCTCGTGGCCCATTCTGTGCGCCCCGCCTGCCTTTGTGCGCCCCGCGTGCCCCACGGTCCCTCCGAGGTGGAACGGGGGTCGCCGGTTACCGACGGTCACGCCGGTGTCCCGGGCCGCGGGGTGTCGCCCAGGGGCCCGACGCCGACCGGTCGACGCCGCCCAGGACGGGCCTAGGACTCGATGCGGTTCGCCGATCGCAGTCGCGCGAAGCTCCGGGCCAGCAGGCGGGAGACGTGCATCTGGGAGACGCCCAGCTCCGCGCTGATCTGTGACTGCGTCAGATTGCTGTAGTAGCGGAGCAGCAGGATGCGCTGCTCGCGTTCGGGGAGCTGGACGAGGAGGTGCCGTACGAGGTCGCGGTGTTCGACGCCGTCGAGCTCGGGGTCCTCGTAGCCGAGTCGGTCGAGGAGCCCCGGCATCCCGTCGCCCTCCTGGGCGGCCTCCAGCGAGGTCGCGTGGTAGGAGCGGCCGGCCTCGATGCAGGACAGGACCTCGTCCTCGGTGATGCGGAGCCGCTCGGCGATCTCGGCGGTCGTGGGGGTGCGGCCGAAGGCGGTCGTGAGGTCCTCGGTGGCGCCGTTCACCTGGACCCAGAGCTCGTGCAGCCGGCGGGGGACGTGGACCGTGCGGACGTTGTCCCGGAAGTAGCGCTTGATCTCGCCGACGACGGTCGGCATCGCGAAGGTCGGGAACTGCACGCCCCGGTCGGGGTCGAAGCGGTCGATGGCGTTGATCAGGCCGATGGTGCCGACCTGGACGACGTCCTCCATGGGCTCGTTGCGGGAGCGGAAACGGGCGGCCGCGTACCGCACGAGCGGGAGGTTCGCCTCGATGAGCGCCCCGCGTACGCGGTTGTGCTCCGGGGTACCCGGTTCAAGGTGCTTGAGCTGGCCGAAGAGGACCTGGGTGAGGGCGCGGGTGTCGGCGCCGCGACGTTTCTCCTGAACGGGCGCTTGGGTTTCTTCCTGGGGTGGCGCAGTACTGGCCGACACGGTCAACGCCACCTCTTCGTCGATCAACTCATCAACTCAACCGTCAAAAGCGGTCATAGCATCACAAGACATGTGCACTGTGATCAAGCACCGCATATCGCCGTGTTGAGGGAGAGTTGAGACCGTGCCGGGCAATCGGGGGTACCGGGAAACGGGGCACGACGAAGCCCCGCACCTTTTGAGTGGT
>NZ_LIQX01000606.1 GCF_001418475.1 Streptomyces ossamyceticus
CCTCACCCGATGTCGAGGGGATCCACCCGGATCCGAACCCCCTCGCTGCCCCCACGCGCCATCCGCGCGGCCTGCGCGGTCTTCAACGCGGCAGCCAGCGCCGCACCGCTCCCCGGCGGCACCCGGATCAACGCGCGCTCCCACGCCCCCCCCGGCGGCGGCGCTCCCACCCGCCGTACCCGCCCCGCCTCCACGACGGGCAACGGCACGGGCCCCAACACTTCCGCGTCCGGCGGCAGTTCCGCGCCGCCGATGAAGTCGGCCACCGCCTGGGCCGTGCCCGACACGGCCGCCATGCGGGACACCGGCGGAAACCCCAGCTCCGCACGGTCCGCGAGCTCCCGTACCGCGTGCCCCACCGGATCCCACCGCACGAGCGCCTGCACGGGCCGCAGCGTCGGCTCGGCGACCACGACGACCGTGCCGCCCACCCCCTGGTTCCGCACGAGGGCGGCCGCACCGATCCACCGGCGCAGCGCCTCCTCCCCTGCCCGCAGATCGGGGCGCCCGAGCATGGCCCAGCCGTCGAGCAGCAGAGCGGCCGCGTACCCGCCCTCGGCGACCGGTTCGGCGCCGGGTGTGCTCACGACCAGCGCGGGCGTCCCCGGCACGGTGTCGAGCACGTGTTCCCGCCCGGAGGTTCGCACCGGCACGGCGGGAAAGGCTCGCCCCAGTTCCTCGGCGGTACGCCGCGCCCCCACGACCTGGGCCCTGAGCCGACGGCTCCCGCACTCCGGGCAGTGCCAGCCCTCCTCCTCACGCCCGCACCATTCACACACCAGGGCACCGGCACCCTCCCGCGCCTCCAACGGCCCCGCGCAGTGCCGGCACCGGGCGGGCTCCCGGCACTGCGCACAGGCCATCCTCGGCACATATCCGCGCCGGGGCACCTGGACGAGGACCGGGCCGTCCCGCAGTCCGTCCCGGGCGACCTGCCAGGCGAGGCTGGGCAGACGCGCGGCCCTAGCCGCCTCGTCGCGCGCCAACTCCCCGTCCCCGACGGTCCGCACCAGCGGCGCGACGGCCCGCACCTGCTCCCTGGTGGCAACGATCGGCGCGGCCCACCCGCTCTCGACGAGCTGGGCCGCCTCCACGGTGCAGCTCCAACTCCCCAGCAGGAAGGCGCCCTTGTCCCGAGTCGCCCGCAGCTCCAGCACCTCCCGCACATGCGGGAAGGGGGCGTTGTCATCGCTGTGACTGGCATCGCCGTCGTCCCAGACGGCGACCAGCCCGAGATTCCGCACGGGGGCGAACATGGCGGCCCGGGTCCCGACGACGGCCCGCACCGCCCCCCGCCGCACCGCCAGCCACTCCCGGTACCGCCGCTCCTGCCCCGCGTCGGCGGTCAGCAGCGCGTGCTGCCCCTCCCCCAGCAGCTCCCGCAGAGCCTCGTCGACCCGCGCGGCGGGCCGCCCCGCCGGTACGACGACGAGCGCGCCCCGCCCTGAGGCCAGGGTCGCCTGCACGGCCCGCCCGATCTCCTCCGCCCAGTCGGGCCCCGGCAGAGCGGTCCACACGGCGCGCGGCGAACGACCGGCGGCCAGCGCCCGCAGGAACTCCGGGCCCCGCGCGTACCTCACCCAGGACCCCGGTTCCGGCGCGGCCGGAGCGGGCGGCGGAGCACCCGTCCCGGCCGCCTCGGCCCGACCGTGGCGCGGCGGCACAGCCAGTTGAAGCACATCCGCGAGGCTCCCCGCGTACCGGTCCGCCACCGCCCGAGCGAGCCCCAGCAGCTCCGGACTCAGCACCGGCTCCGGCGACACGACCTGGGCGAGCGCGGCCAAGGGTCCCGCGTAGTCCGACTCGGCGACCCGCTCGACGAGGAACCCGTCGATCAGCGAGCCACCCTCCCGCCGCCCCGTCTCTTATCCACATCTGAC
>NZ_LIQX01000607.1 GCF_001418475.1 Streptomyces ossamyceticus
TCGTTGTGCGGCTCGGCTACGAGGAGAGCGAGCCGCACAACGACGACCCGTACGCGGACCACTGGTTCACGAAGAAACTGGCGCGCCCGGCGGCTCCGACAAGCGGGTGACCGGCCGTTCGTCGTGCGGGCGCTCGGCGTCCGAGCCGCACAGCTCGTCGGTGAGCTCCTCGACAAGACGGACCAGATCGGTCGGCCGGTCGGGCCCCCACCAGTCGCCCAGCAACTCCGCAAGGGACTCCTCACGGGCCTTGGCGAGCCGGTCGGCGGCCGCGCGCCCGGTACCGGTCAGCACGAGGTCGAGCCCCTCACGGCGGGCGAGCCGACGCTCCTCGACCTGCCGCGACGCGGCCATGATCGCGTCCAGCGGCACCATGCTGCGCTCGGCGAGCACGGCGGGTTCGACCCAGCCGTACCTCCGGATCCGCAGCAGCAGCCAGCTCGCGGCGGGCAGCAGGTCGTAACCGGCCCGCGCGGTGATCGTCCGGTAGATCTCCCGCCGGCCCTCCCGCGACCCGAGCAGGGACAGCGCCCGGCACACCTCGTCGTACGACGACCGCTCGACGGGGTTGCTGGCGAAGGTCTCCGTGCCGTCGGGTGCCGTCACCGAGGCGCGCAGCCGGTCCTCCCGCAGGAACCAGGCGAGGACGAAGCCGAGCAGGGCGACGGGGGCCGCGTAGACGAAGACGTCGGTGATGGCCTCGGCGTAGGCGTCGAGGGCGGCGGGCCGCAGCGAGGACGGCAGCTCGGCGATCTCGCGCGGGTCCGCCTTCAGCCCGTCCACGCTGACGCCGGCCGGCAGCCGGGCACCGTCCAGGGCGCTCGCCAGCTTGTCCCCCAGGTGCCCCGCGAAGACCGTGCCGAAGACGGCCACCCCGAACGCGGCCCCGATGGACCGGAAGAAGGTCGCGCCGGAGGTGGCGACGCCCAGGTCCTCGTACGGGACGGCGTTCTGCACGATCAGTACGAGCACCTGCATGACGAGGCCGAGCCCGAGCCCGAAGACGAAGAGGTACGCGCTCATCTCGCCGTCGCCGCTGCGGGCGTCCAGCTGGTGCAGGAGCAGCAGGCCGAGCGTCGTCACCGCGGTCCCGGCGACGGGGAACACCTTCCAGCGGCCCGTACGGCTGACGATCTGCCCGGACACCGTCGACGACAACAGCAGACCGAACACCATCGGCAGCATGTGCACACCGGACATGGTCGGCGACACACCGCGCACGACCTGGAGGAACGTCGGCAGATAGGTCATCGCCCCGAACATCGCGAAGCCGATGATGAAGCTGATCACTGCGGACAGGGTGAAGGTGCGGACGCGGAAGAGCTTCAGCGGCAGCACGGGTTCGGCCGCCCGCCGCTCGACGGCCACGAAGACCACGGCGAGCGCCACGCCCAGCACGGCGAGCCCGACGATCTGCGGCGAGCCCCAGTCCCAGGTCGTACCGCCGAGGGAGGCGACGAGGACCAGGCAGGTGGCGACGGAGGCGATGAGGAAGGTGCCGAGGTAGTCGATGACGTGCCGCTCGGCCTTGCGGGGGACGTGCAGGACGGCGGCGATGACGATCAGCGCGACCGCCCCGACCGGCAGATTGACGTAGAAGACCCAGCGCCAGCTCAGATGCTCGGTGAACAGCCCGCCGAGCAGCGGCCCGAGCACACTGGTGGCGCCGAACACGGCCCCGAACAGCCCTTGGTAGCGCCCTCGTTCACGCGGCGGGACGAGATCCCCGACGATCGCCATCGACAGGACCATCAACCCGCCGCCGCCCAGGCCCTGGAGCGCCCGGAACCCGATCAACTGCGGCATGTCCTGCGCCATTCCGCACAGCGCCGACCCCACGAGGAAGATCCCGATCGCCGTCTGGAACAGCCGCTTGCGGCCGTACTGGTCCCCGAGCTTCCCCCACAGCGGTGTCGCCGCGGTCGCGGCCAGCATGTACGCGGTCACGACCCACGACAGATGGTCCAGCCCGCCCAGATCGCTCACGATCGTCGGCAGCGCCGTCGACACGATCGTCTGGTCCAGCGCGGCCAGCAGCATCCCGAGCAGCAGGGCCCCGATGGACACCATGACCCCGCCCCGCACGTGCTCGGCGGCCCCCTCGGCACGACGACGAGCACCGGCCGGGTCCGCCGCAGCCGCGCTCCCCGCCGGGTCTCCCGCCGTGGGCCCCGCCCGGTGCCCCGCCGTGCGGCCGCCGTCGTCGTGCGCGGTGTCGTCGGTCATGCGGGCCTCCCGAGGGCCTCCGAGGGGCTCGCACAGCGTCCCCGGTCTCCTCATTCCTCCGGTGTTGCTTCCATCGTGGGCGGTGTGACCGGTTATGGCCTGTCGAACCATTGCGGCGCCCGTCACTCCTGTGACGATCGGGAGGTTGTGTGACGACGGTTTGCATAAACTCGGGAGTCTTCACGGGGAGGGACCACACGTGAGTGAACCGAACAGCCACATATGCCCGGAGTGCTTCACTCCCCGGGCCCCGGACGGGACCCCGTCCTGCGGCTGTGGCCGCCGCGCCTCCGAAGCACTCCTGGAAGCCCGCACGGCACAGGCGGCGGCCGCCGAGGACTTCGACCCGCTGCGCATCCGCCCGTACGTGGAACTGGGCGACGCCGGGGACGACCACGGGCACCGGGGCGACACCGGCCCCCTCACGGACCGGGGGCACGCGCGCGGCCCCGGACACGCCGAGCCCGCCGAGGCGGCGACGATGCGGCTGGCGGCCTTCCGGGCCCCGCGCACGACCACACCGGCCGACGACGACCGCACCCGGCCGCTCACGGTCCCGCCGCGCCCTTCCTCCGCCGGGCGCGCGCACACCCGCTCCTCGACACCCGCATGCCCCCGCTCCGCCGGCCGTCGCCGCCGTACGGGGCTGATCGTCGCGCTCGGCGGCACGGCGGCGGCGGGGGTGATGGCGGCGGCCGGCTTCATGAGCGGCCTCTTCTCCTACGAGGCGCCCGAGCGGACCGGGGCACTCCCCGACGACGTGCGGGCGAGCGCGCCGGACACCACGGTGGACGGCGACAAGACGCCGGTCGAGACGCCCGAGGAGGCCACCGGGGGCGGAGCACCCGCACCGGCACCGCCGGGCGGCGCCGGAGGGGCGAAGCCGTCCGGGAGCCCCTCCCCCTCCGCCTCGAAGCCGTCCGCGTCACCGTCCGCGTCCCCGTCGCCCAGCCCCAGTGAGGCGTCGCCCAGCGCCCGGGCCTCCGACAGGTCGACCGCCGACGACGCGAACAAGAAGGGGGACAGCCGGCTGGAGGCACCGAAGACGCTCCGCCTAGGCGACGACGACCCCGAGGTCACCGAACTCCAGCTCCGGCTGCGCCAGTTGGGCCTCTACGACGGCGACATCGACCAGAGCTTCGACCGCCAGGTCGAACAGGCCGTCATCGACTACCAGACCACACGGGCCGTCTCGAAGGACGACGAGCCCGGCGTCTACGGCCTGGCGACCCGGGCCCGCCTGGAAGCGGAGACCCAGGAACCCTGACGCCGGGGTCGACGCACACCCCCGTCGCCCCCGTGATGCAGGATGACCTCATGAGCATCGTCAAGATCAACGTCCTCAGTGTCCCCGCGGAGCAGCGCGAGGTGCTGGAGAAGCGGTTCGCCTCTCGTGCCGGGGTGGTGGAGAGTTCCGACGGGTTCGAGTGGTTCGAGCTGCTGCGCCCCGTCGACGGCACCGACAACTACCTCGTGTACACCCGGTGGCGTGACGAGGCGTCGTTCGAGGCGTGGATGGAGGGCCCGATGAAGCAGGCCCACCAGGGCGGCGGCGACCAGCCCCCGGCCGACCGCCCCAAGCCGGCCGCGTCCGCGTCCACCGTCTGGTCCTTCGAGGTGGTCCAGCAGACGGGCCCGAAGAACACCGAAGCCTGACAGCCACCGCCCCGCGCCCCGCCGTCGCCCCACCGTGCGCCGGGCGGGGCGCGGCTGCCGCCTCCAGCCGATGGCGCGGCTCCGGGCCATGTGTCGCGTCACACGGTGGGATCCACGTTCCACGCCTCCGGCAGATCGCTGCCACAGAAGACGCAGACGAAGTCGTCCTCGCGCACGATGTTGTGCTCCTGGCAGTCGGGGCACCGCCGGAACACCACCTCATGGGTGAAGCCGGAGGGCCGCCCGAGCCCCACGCCGTCCAGAGCATGAGCCACCGCCGGCCAGGAGATGACGTCCGGACAGTATCCGGTGGACTGGTTGCTGACCTCCCCCACGGTCCACCGGTCCCCGTCACGCATGAAGCTGATCTCACCGGCACTCAGAACCATGCGCCCGCCGGCGCAGGCCACGTGCTCACTTCGCCGCGGTGCCAGCCGAAGCACACCGTCCGTGCCGACCACGAAGGTGAACGGTTCGGTCAGTTCTGCTGCCGATCGCTCAACGATCCAGCGGTCGAAGTCAGCCGCCGAGCCGATTCGGCACCCGCCGCCGTCAGGCCGGACCGCAACCTCCAGCTCAGCCGGTCCGACGTACCTGTAACTCCGCCCCCGCGCACTCACGACGGCCACCCCGAAGCGCCTCCGGCACACACTTCTAGGCGATGTGCAGCCGGACCAGCCCGTCCTCGCCCGTCTCGACCCGTACCGAGCGCAGGTCGGGCACCACGACGTCCGGCCCGTGGGCGGCCGCGCGCGATCCGATGCCGACGACGCGCATGCCGGCGGCGCGGCCCGCCTCGATGCCCGCCTCGGAGTCCTCGAAGACGACACAGTCCTCGGGGGCGATGCCCAGTTCGGCGGCGCCCTTCAGGAATCCCTCGGGGTCGGGCTTGCTCGCGCCGACGGACTCGGCGGTGACCCGGACGTCGGGCAGGGCCAGCCCCGCGGCGGTCATCCGCGCGGTGGACAGGGGAACGTTCGCGGAGGTCACCAGCGCGTGCGGCACTCCGCCGGCGGTGAGGGACGCGAGGAACTCCGGCGCGCCCGGGATCGGGACGACCCCGTCCACGTCGGCCGTCTCCTCCTCCAGCATCCGCGCGTTGTCCGCGTGGTTCTGTGCCGTGGGCCGGTCCGGCAGCAGTACGGCCATCGTGGCGTACCCCTGGCGTCCGTGGACCACCCGCATGACCTCGGTCCCGTCGAGGCCGTTCCGCTCGGCCCAGCGCCGCCAGACCCGCTCGACCGCGGCGTCCGAGTTGACGAGGGTGCCGTCCATGTCGAGCAGGAAGGCGCGGGCGGTCAGAACGGTCGTGGCCGGCATCGGCAAGCTCCAGGACGCGGGAACGCGGGAAGGGGCCGGGCGTCCGGAGACGGCCGTACGGCCCCGTGCAAGGACAAGGCGGCCCCGCCCACCGGTCAGGGAATGCGGGCGGGAGCCACTTTGTTCCTCCACGGTACAAAACAAACGGGGCTCACCGCCACCCCCTTCGTCATCCCGTCACGGCTTCCCACAAACTCCACACACCGAGCCCCGTCATCAACACGGCCGCGATCTGGGTGATCAGCTTCAGCGGCACCCTCTTCATCAGCGCCCGGCCACCGACGATCCCGAGCCCGGCCACGGCCCACAGGGCGAGGACCGCCCCGAGGCCCACGGAGAGCGGGTCGTCGTACCGCGCCGCGAGGTTCGCCGTCATGATCTGGGTCAGGTCACCGAACTCGGCGACGAGGATGAGCATGAAGCCCGCGCCGGAGACCTTCCAGAAGCTCTGGTTCTCGGGCTTGCGGATCTCCTCCTCGTCCTCATCCTTCTTCATCAACAGCACCGCCGCGCCGCCCAGGAACAGCACACCGGTCAGCGCGTGCACGATCTGCTGGGGCAGCAGGGTGAGGACGCTGCCCGCGGCGACCGCCAGCGCGACGTGCAGGGCGAAGGCCGCGGCGACGCCGGCGAAGACGTACGAGGCGCGGTAGCGGGTGCCGAGGACGAGGCCGGCGAGCGCGGTCTTGTCGGGGAGCTCGGCGAGGAAGACGACGCCGAAGACGAGCGCCATGACACTGAAGCTGATCAAGGGTCCTCAATCGGTCGGGCTGCCCCACCGAGAGAAACCGTCCGCTGACGCGACACCTCGGCACGGCAGCACACGTTCACCCGTGCGAGGTCGCACGGGTGTGCACTGCTTGCCGAAGGTCTCGCTGGCGGGCCATTTGTCGATGGACCCGCTCCGGGCGCCGGCTCAGACGAGCTGAGCAGTATGTCGACGGTCCGGCGAAGAGCTACTCCCCTTCTGCGGGGCCCATGGTACGCGACGCGCCGCACAGGACGCGGGGCCGCGTTGTCCGGTGGGGGTGGGTGGGGGTTGTTCGCGCCCCCGCGGCGGAGCCGCATGTGCTTTTCAGGACGAAGGCGGCCGCAGGCCCATGCCTTCAGGGGCGCGGGGAACTGCGCGAGAAACCACGACGCACCCGCACCCGACGACGC
>NZ_LIQX01000608.1 GCF_001418475.1 Streptomyces ossamyceticus
TGCTCGCCCTGTACACCGACGGCCTGCTGGAGGCGCGGGGCCACGACATCGAGGAGGGTCTCGCCCGGCTGCGCGACGCCCTGGTCCGGCCGGCCGCGTCCCTGGAGGCCACCTGCGACGCCGTACTGGGATCACTGCTCCCCGCGCGTCCGCCGGACGACGTAGCCCTGCTGCTGGCCCGTACCCGTGCCCTCGGGGCCGAGCAGGTCGCCGACTGGGATCTGGAGGCGGATCCGGCGGCCGTGAGCCGGGCCCGGGCGAACGTCGCGCGGCAACTCGCCGTGTGGGGTCTGGAGGAGCTGGACTTCCTGGCGGAGCTGGTGGTGAGCGAGCTGGTCACCAACGCCATCCGCTACGGCCGGCCCCCGATCAGGCTGCGGCTTATCCACGACCGCACGCTCCTGTGCGAGGTCTCCGACGCCGGCAGCACCACCCCCCATCTGCGCCGGGCCAGGGTGTTCGACGAGGGAGGGCGCGGTCTCCTCCTCGTCGCCCAGCTCGCGGAGCGCTGGGGCACCCGCCACGCCCGTCGCGGCAAGACGGTCTGGGCCGAGCTGAACGCGTCCGCCGCGCTCCCGGACATGACCTTCCTCTGATGCCTTGGACTCAGTGGTGGGGGCCGTTGAAGCCTTGGCTCAGTGGTGGGGGCCGTGGCGGCCGAGCGTGTCCACCGGGGTCGCTCCAGGGCGGGACCACTGGGGGACGGGTCGGCTGGTCGGGCCCCAGGTGGGCTCGCCGTCCGCGTCCGACCGCCAGGACCAGCAGGGGCTGCCTCCCTCGGGCTTGTCCTCCCAGGTCTCGCCGCGGCCGTACGGCGTCATGTCGAGCAGGCCCAGCGACCCGTTGACCCTCTCGTTTCCGCGTCCCGTCGTGGAGTAGGTGAGGAACACGCGGTCGCCGTCGCGCAGGAAGCAGCTCAGGTGGCCCATCGCGCCGCCGACCGGCTCGTCCAGGCCCCGCACCGAGTACCAGGGCTGGGTGTAGCCCATGAACGCGACGTAGGCGGCCACCTCGTCCCAGGGCCCCGTGGTCAGGACGGCGAACGAGACGCCGCGGGCGTTGAGATAGACGGCGTCCTTCAGATGCCAGGCCGTGGTCGTGCAGCCCTCGCACTGTCCCTGGTGGGGGGCGCCGTCGTACCACATGTGTTTGTAGACCACGAGTTCCTCGCGGCCCTGGAACAGCTCCAGGAACGGGACCGGGCCGTCGGGGCCGACGACCTCGACCGTCCCGTCGAACTCCACCATCGGCAGTCGGCGGCGGGCCGCGGCGAGCGCGTCGCCCTCGCGGGTGTGGGCCTTCTCGCGGACCAGCAGCGCGTCGCGGGCGGCCTGCCAGGTCGCCAGATCGGCGACCGGCGGGCGGCCCGGCTGCGCGGCGGTCGAGGGGTCCGGCGTGCTGGTCATGGTGTCCTCCGTGGTCTCACGTGCCGGGCCCGCCGGGCGGGGCCCGACGGCGGTCACCAGAACAGACTCCCCGCCCGCGCGGAACTCATCGCCCCACGACCCGCTCACGCGGCGGCGGACATCCCGGAGGGCGCGGCGAGGATCCCGGCGCACGTCGAATGCGGCTGCTCCCGATCGACGTGAGAGTGAACCCGTACTCCCACGACCCCAGGAGGCCTTCCTCGTGAGCGTGACCGTGACTGCGGATATGGCCATCTCCCTCGACGGCTACGTCGCCGGCACCGACGTCCGTGTCGACAACCCGGGCGGCTACGGCGCTGAGCCCCTCTTCGAGTGGATCCATGACCTGGCGAGCTGGCGGGAGCGCCAGGGCATGACCGGTGGCCGGGAGAACCGTGACTCCGAGCTGATGCGGGAGTGGTTCGACGCCACCGGGGCGGTCGTGATGGGCCGGATGATGTACGACACCGGCGAGGAGTTCTGGGGCGCCGACCCGCCGTTCAGGACGCCGGTGTTCGTGCTCACCCACCGCCCCCGGCCGACCCTCGTGAAGGAGGGCGGCACCACCTTCACCTTCGTCACAGACGGCATCCACAGCGCCCTCGCCCGGGCCAGGGCCGCGGCCGGGGACCGGAATGTCGACATCGCGGGCGGCGCCGACACCGTACGGCAGTGCCTCAGGGAGGGGTTCATCGACGAACTCCAGCTCCATGTGGTGCCCGTCCTCCTCGGCGACGGCCTGCGCCTCTTCGAGGACCTGGGCGCCGTACGACGGGACCTCCGCCCCATCCGCGTCGTCGACACCCCGCTCGCGACCCACCTCAAGTACCGCGTCGTGAGGTGACCGCGGCACGCCTGTCGTGAGGTGACCGTGGCACCCCTGTCGGTGCGGTGATCGCGGCGCCCCGGTCGTCAGGCGACCGTGTTCCCCGGGCGTCAGGCGACCGTGCTGCGGCCCACCACCGTGCCCGCCCGGTCGATGCAGATGACGTCGACGGCGACCGGCGCCCCGCGCAGGACCGTCAGGGCCTCGTCGCGGGCCGCCGTCGCCACCAGGTCGCCCAGCGGTACACCGGCTGCCGCGCACAGTTGGAGCGCGGCGAGCCCGGTGTTGGCGGCGGCCACCTCCGCGGCCAGGGTCGCGTCGGCGCCGCCCCGCCGGGCCAGCTCGGCGAGGAGTCCCTTGTCGACCTGGGAGCGGCCGGAGTGCAGGTCGAGGTGGCCGGCGGCGAGCTTCGAGAGCTTGGCGAAGCCGCCGCAGATCGTCAGGCGGTCGACGGGGTGGCGGCGGATGTACTTGAGGACCGCGCCCGCGAAGTCGCCCATGTCCAGCAGCGCGTCCTCGGCAAGCCCGTACTCGGCGACGACCGTCCGCTCCGACGTGGACCCCGTGCACCCGGCGACATGCGTACGGCCCGCCGCCCGCGCCACGTCCACGCCCCGCCGGATGGAGTCGATCCACGCGGAGCAGGAGTACGGCACCACGATCCCGGTGGTGCCGAGGATGGACAGACCGCCGAGGATGCCGAGCCGGGGGTTCCAGGTGGAGCGGGCGATCTCCTCGCCGTGGTCGACGGAGACGGTGATCTCGACGTCGCCGCTGCCGCCGTACCGCTCCGCGACCTCGGCGACGTGCTCGCTCATCATCCGCCGGGGGACGGGGTTCACGGCCGGTTCGCCGACGGGCAGGGGCAGACCGGGTCGGGTGACCGTGCCGACGCCGGGGCCGGCCCTGAAGACGACCCCGGACCCGGCGGGCAACCGCCGGACCGTGGCCCGCACCAGCGCGCCGTGCGTGACGTCCGGGTCGTCGCCCGCGTCCTTCACGACCCCCGCCATGGCGTACACGTCCGTCAGCTCCTCGGCGGCGAGCGCGAACGACGGGGTCTGGCCCTTCGGCAGGGTGATCGTCACCGGGTCGGGGAACTCCCCGGTCAGCAGGGCGGTGTACGCGGCCGTCGTCGCCGCGGTCGCGCAGGCGCCGGTGGTCCAGCCGGGCCGCAGCCCGGTGTGCTTGAGTTGGGCCGCGCGACCGCCCTTCGCCGTACCGGCCGGCCCACCGCCGCGCTGCTCGTCACTGCTGTTCATGAACGGACCCGGACCCCCATGCACGTACTGATACTCGGCGGAACCACGGAGGCCCGCCGCCTCGCCGAACTCCTCCACGGCACGCCCGGACTGACCCTGACCAGCTCCCTCGCCGGACGGGTCACCGGCCCACGGCTGCCCCCGGGCGAGGTCCGCGTCGGCGGCTTCGGCGGAGCCGAGGGCCTCACCGGGTGGCTGCGGGAGCACCGGGTGGACGCGCTCATCGACGCCACCCACCCTTTCGCCGGGACCATGAGTTTCCACGCGGCGCGGGCCGCCGCCGACGCCCATGTTCCCCTGCTCGCCCTGCGCCGCCCCGGCTGGGTCCCGGTGGACGGCGACGACTGGCACGAGGCCGCGTCCCTGGCGGACGCCGCGACCCTGCTGCCCGCACTTGGCCGGCGGGTGTTCCTCACCACCGGGCGCCTGGGCCTGGGCGCCTTCGCCGGCCTCGACGAGCTGTGGTTCCTCGTCCGGTCCGTGGAACCGCCCGAGGCCCCGCACCCGGCCCGCATGGAGGTCCTCCTCGACCGGGGTCCCTTCACCCTCGACGGGGAGCGCGCGCTGCTGCGCCGCCACCGCGTCGACGTGCTCGTGACGAAGGACAGCGGGGGAGCGGCCACCGCGCCGAAGCTCACCGCCGCGCGCGAGGCGGACCTGCCCGTGGTCGTGGTCCGCAGGCCCCCGGTGCCCGAGGGCGTCCCCGTGGCGGCGGACCCCGAGACGGCGGTGCGCTGGGTCGACGAGCACCTCACGGGCCGCTGACCGCGCGCGGTAGGGCCGAGGCCACCACGGCCGCCAACGCCGCCCGTGCCCTCAAGGGCGTCCGCGCCTTCAACGGAGCCGGTGCCTTCAACGGAGCCGGTGCCTTCAGCGGAGGCAGTGCCTTCAACGGAGTCTGTGCCCTCCACGCCGCTCGTGCCCTCGACGCCGACGGTGCCCTCGGTCACGTTCGCGATGGGTCCGCCCCGGGCCCGGTGCCCCTCACTCCTCCTCGCTCGCGAGTGCGTTGAGCGCGGCGGCGGCGATGGCGCTGCCGCCGCGACGGCCGCGTACGACGAGGTACTCCAGCCCCGATGCGTTCGCGGCCAGCGCGTCCTTGGACTCGGCGGCGCCGACGAAGCCGACCGGGACGCCGATGACGGCGGCGGGCCGGGGTGCGCCCTCCTCGATCATCTCCAGGAGGCGGAACAGGGCGGTCGGCGCGTTGCCGACGGCGACGACAGAGCCCTCCAGCCGGTCCCGCCACAGTTCGAGCGCGGCGGCACTGCGCGTGGTGCCGAGTCTCGCCGCCAGCTCGGGGACGGCGGGGTCGGCGAGCGTGCACACCACGTCGTTGTCGGCGGGCAGCCGCTTGCGGGTCACTCCGCTGGCCACCATCCGGACATCCGTGAACACGGGCGCTCCGGCGCGCAGCGCCTCGCGGGCGCGGGCCACCACGCCAGGTGAGTACGCCAGGTCCCGGACGAGGTCGACCATGCCGCAGGCGTGGATCATCCGGACGGCGACCTGGCTCACGTCGGCGGGCAGGGTCGCGAGGTCGGCCTCCGCGCGGATGGTGGCGAAGGACTGGCGGTAGATCTCCGCGCCGTCCTTCTCGTAGTCGTACGTGGTCACGGTGCTCTTCTCGCTGCCTTCGGTCGTCCTGCGGGCGTCGGCGCCGGGTCCGGGCCGCGTGCACGTCCGGCCGCCAGGGCGCCGGACGGCGAGCATATCCACGGCCGCCGCGACGTCCCGCACTCGGGCGGTGACCCTCAGGTGCGCCCCTTCCCCGTGCTGCACCGCGCGTCGCCGGTGGTTCTGCCACGCTGACGGACATGACGGTGCAGAGATCCCCTCGGTTCGCGCAGTTCACCCGGCCCGACGACGTCACCCCGAACCTGCGGAAGGAACTCACCGACTGCTGGGAGGACGTGGCCAACGCGGGCGGCGCGGTGCTAGCCACCGAGTTCCCGCCGCTGCCGGTGAGCACACACGACGTCGCGCCCGTCGTCGACGGCCTCGTCGGCACCCTGGATCCGGGGCGCGGCAGGCTCCTCGTCGCCACCGTCGGCGGTTCGCTCGCCGGCTGGCTGGTCCTCCGTCGCGAACCGCACCCGCTCGGCGCGCACTGCGGCACGGTCAACCATGTCCAGACCCATCCGCGCTTCCGGGGCCTCGGCATCGGCGCCGGGCTGATGCATCGCGTCCATGACATCGCACGGGACGAGATGGGCCTGGAGCGCCTGCAACTCTCCACCCGTGGCGGGCTGGGACTGGAGGACTTCTACCGCAAGGTGGGCTGGGAGGAGGTCGGCCGCTGGCCGGGCGCGCTGCGTATCGCGCCCGGCGACGACCGGGACGCCATCCTGATGAGCCTCGTCCTGTGAGCCCCTCACCCGACCCCTCACCCCTCCGACCCGGCCGACGCGTCCTGGCCGGTCACCTTCCGGGGCGTCCGCTCCCGCCGTAGGCGTGCCGCGCGCGACGAAGGTCGGCCGGTGCGGGCGGGAACGGCTACCGAAGTCGGCCCGGCGGCGACGATCGGCCGATCCGCCCGGCGCCGCTCCGCCTCGACGATGGAGGCCCCGACGAGCGGAGGAGCTGGCCCATGACGGACGTACGGGCACACGCGGAACGGCGACGACGGCGTACCCGCCTCGGCGTGACCGTCTGGGCCGGGGTGGCGGCGGTCTGCGTCCCCTGGACGGCGGCCCCCACGGCCGCCGCGACCGGCGGCGACCGTCCCGCGGCCCAGCTGTACGTGGCGACCTGGGGGCACGACGACTGGCCCGGTACGATCGACCGCCCGTTCGCCACCCCGGCCCGCGCCCAGCGGGCGGTGCGGGCCCGGACGGCCCGGACGGCCTCGGACATCGTGGTGAACCTGCGGGGCGGCACGTACCGCCTCCCCTCCCCGCTGCGCATGACCGGCGACGACTCCGGCCGGGGCGGGCACCGCGTGGTCTACCAGGCGTACGGCTTCGGGACGCCCGACCAGGAGAAGGTGACGCTCAGCGGGGGCCGGCCCGTCACGGGATGGCGGCCGGATCCGGAGCGCGAGGGGGTGTGGCGGGCGGACGTCGGCGGCCTGGAGACCCGCCAGCTGTACGTCGACGGCCGGCGGGCGACCCGGGCGAGCCTCGGCTCGGGTCTGCCGGGCGAGCTGCGGACCACCGCCACCGGCTACACCACCACCAGTGCGATCCCCCGGTCCTGGCGCCACCCCGAGGACCTGGAACTGGTGTACCGCTTCGACTACGTCGAAGGCCGCTGCGGCGTCGCGGACATTTCCCGGGGGCCGGGGAGGCGGACCACGATCACCATGGAGCGGACCTGCTGGAAACTGGCCCGCGACCTGTACGGCAAGGAGTCCCTCGGCGAGCCGTCCTTCGTCGAGAACGCGCCGGACTTCCTGCACCGGCCCGGCAGCTGGTACCTCGACCGCTCCCGGCCCGGCCGCCACCGGCTCCTCTACCGGCCGGCACCCGGCCAGGACATGCGCCGCACACCGGTGGTGGCGCCCGTCCTGGAGACCCTGCTCAGCGGCACCGGCCGCCCCGGCCGTCCGGTGCATGACATGGCGTTCCGAGGGCTGACGTTCGCCGACGCGACCTGGCTGGCGCCGAACGAGCCGGCCGGCTTCGTCGCCGCGTGGAGCATGTACATGAGGCCCGGCGGCAGGGCGGCCGGCGCGACGGAGGCCCGTACGGTGCCGGGGAACATCGCCCTCAGGACCGCCGAGCGCATCACCTTCCAGGGCAACCGGTTCGTCCGACTCGGCGCGCAGGGGCTGGAGTTGTCGGAGAGCAGCTCCCACAACACCGTCGTCGGCAACGTCTTCACCGACATCTCGGACGGCGGCGTCGTCCTGGGTGTCCTCCCGCCCGACACCGAGGGAACGAACCGCGGCAACCGGATCACCGACAACTGGATCCACCACATCGCGGCCGAGTACCACGCCGCGTCCGGCATCTGGGACACCGGCGGCCGGGAGACGACCATCGCGCACAACCAGGTCGACCACGTGCCGTACACGGGCATCCTCTCCGGCCCCAGCGAGGATCTGCGCGGTCTGATGCGGGGCGGCCGCATCGTCGGCAACCGGGTCTTCGCCACGAACCGGCTGCTGGCCGACGGCGGCGGCATCTACCTCCGCGGCGAACAGGGCACCTCGTACGCGGACGGCCTCGTCGTCAGCGACAACGCGGTCACCGACAGCCGGTACGGCGTGTGGAACGTCGGGATCTACACCGACGACAGCAGCAACTGGATGACCGTGCGCCACAACGTCGTCCACAACTACCGAGCCTCCATCGGCGGGTGCAGCGAGGAGTGGGGCAACCGCCCCGTGCGGCACGTCCGTTACCACGGCAACTTCTGGGACGACGCGGTCCCCGACTGGCTGCCCCGCCGGCCCTACCCCGGCGGGGCAGCCAGTCGGG
>NZ_LIQX01000609.1 GCF_001418475.1 Streptomyces ossamyceticus
GGGAGACGGGGTTGAGAGGGCGGGGAGTGCGTGGCGGCGGCCGGGGGTGGTGGCTGCTTGGCACAGAGTGCGCACGACGCCGAGTTGGCTCGATCGTGTGATCGTCTACTGGTGGGCTTGCGGCGTCCTGGGCTGATCGGGCTGGCGTGGTCGTGCGACCTGGGATACCGGGACGGCGTCGGCTTGCGGGGCCCTGCTCCACCAGAGGATGGTTCACCGTTCGGGGCGTGCGGCTGAGCGGGCTCACTCATGCTCAGTCCACAGGAACGGTCAGAGGAAGATGCCGCGGGTGAGGCCGCCGTCCATGCCGAGCGACTCCCCGGTGATCGCGGCGGCCCGGGGGGAGGCGAGGAAGCAGACGGCCTGGGCGATCTCGTCCGCCTCCAGCACCCGGCGGATCGGTGTACGGGCGACGAAGTCCGCCTCGACCTCGGCCGCGGTGATGCCGCGCTTGGCGGCCTCCTTCTCGTACAGCTCATGGATGTGCTCGGTCTCCACGACACCGGGGTGCAGGGTGTTGACGGTGACGCCGGACGGGCCGAGCTGGTCGGAGAGCACCTTCGTGAGGTGGACGACGGCGAGGTTGCGCATACCGGAGAGCGCGTGGCTGGAACGGCCGGTCAGCCCGCCGATGTTGATGATCCGGCCGTAGCCGCCCGCCTTCATGTGCGGGGTCACGGCCTGCGCGCAGCGGAAGTAGCCGACGACCTTGGTGTTGAGGTCGGCCAGCAGCAGCTCGGGGTCGGCCTCCTCGACCGCGTTGCGCACCAGCCCGGACGGGGCCGCCGCGCCGTTGACGAGGATGTCGACGCGACCGAGCTCGTCGGCCACGCGCCGCACCATGGCGCGTACGGACTCGGTGTCGTCGGTGTCCGACACGAGCGGGACGACCCGGCCGCCGGTCTCCGCCTCCAGTTCCTTGGCGGTGCGCTCCAGCAGGGGCAGCCGGCGGGCGGTGACGACGACGGTCGCGCCCTCCGCGGCGAGCGCGCGGGCGGTGGCTCGGCCGATACCGAGGCTGCCGCCGGTGACGATGGCGGTCCTGCCATCCAGTTCGAGGTCCATGCATGGCTCCACAGAGGTGATCGGGACGAGGGGGTACGACGACGAGGGGGTGCGGAGGTGCGGCGGCACGCGGCGCGAGCGACTGCCGACTGCTCGCCCGGAAGTTGACCTCGGTCTCAGCCGAGGTTGACCCAGACGCTCTTGATCTCGGTGTAGTGGTCGAGCACGGTCCGGCCCATCTCGCGGCCCCAGCCGGACTGCTTGAAGCCGCCGAAGGGCGACGCGGGATCCGTGAGGTTGTAGCAGTTGATCCACACGGTGCCCGCCTGCAGTTCGTCGGCGATCCGGTGGGCGTGGCCCAGGTCGGACGTCCAGATGCCGGCCGACAGCCCGAAGGGCGAGTCGTTGGCCCGCTCGACCAGATCGTCCACGTCGTCCCAGCTCATCGCCGAGAGCACGGGGCCGAAGATCTCCTCCCGGACGATGCGCAGACCGTCGTCGGGCGCCACGAACACCGTCGGTTCGACGAAGTAGCCCGCGTCGTACGGCGCGTCGAGTCCGGGCCGCCCACCGCCCGCGGCGAGCCGTGCCCCCTGTTCCCGGCCGGCGGCGATGAACCCGGTGACCCTCTCGTGGTGCCGCGCGGAGACCAGCGGACCCATCTCGGTGGCCGGGTCGCTGCCGGGTCCGACGACGATGCCGCGGGCGCGCTCCGCCACCGCGTCCAGCACGTCGTCGAAGATCTTGCGGTGCACGTACAGCCGGGAGCCGGCCGTGCAGACCTGGCCCTGGTTGAAGAAGACGGCCTGCGCGGCGGCCTCGGCGACGGCCTCGGGGGCGGCGTCGGGCAGCACGATGTTGGGGGACTTGCCGCCGAGTTCGAGGGAGACCTTCTTCAGGTTCCCCGCGGCGGCCCGGACGATGGCGCGGCCCGTCTCCGTGGACCCGGTGAAAGCGATCTTGTCGACCCCGTCGTGCGCGGCGAGGGCGGCGCCCGCCGAGGCACCGCGCCCGGTGACGACGTTGACGACCCCGTCCGGTACCCCCGCCTCCTGGAGCAGCTCCGCGAGCCGCAGCGTGGACAGCGGGGTCTCCTCGGCGGGCTTCAGGACCACCGTGCAGCCGGTGGCCAGCGCGGGCGCCAGCTTCCAGCACGCCATCGACACGGGGAAGTTCCACGGCACGATCAGTCCGGCCACGCCCACCGGTTGCCGCGTGGTGTAGTTCAGCACGCGCAGCCCGCCGCGCGGCGACACGGGGATGGTGCTGCCCTCCAGCTTGCTCGGCCAGCCCGCGAAGTAGCGGAACAGCTTCACGCTGGTGCCCACGTCCACCGCGCGTGCCACGGAGACCGGCTTGCCGTTGTCGCGCGACTCCAGGAGGGCGAGTTCGTCCGCGTGCGCCTCGATGACGTCGGCGACCCGGTTCAGCAGCGCGCCCCGTTCCAGGGGGCTCATCCGCCGCCAGCCGGGATCGTCGAAGGCGCGGCGCGCCGCGGTGACGGCCCGGTCGACGTCGGCGGCGTCGCCGTCGGGAACGGTCGTGAGCGCGGTGCCGGTGGCCGGGTCGGCAGTGGCGAAGGAGCGGCCGGAGAGGGCGCCGACCCAGTGGCCGCCGATGAGCATGGTCCGCGGCTCGGCGAGGAAGCGGTCGACCGCCCCCGCCGCGTCCGCGACCGGGACTGCTGTGCTGTGCATGGCGGCTCCTCTCACAGGGCCATCTCGATGAGCTGGGGACCGTCGGCGGCGAGCGCCCGGCCGAGCGCGCGCCGCAGCGCCTCGCCCGTCTCGACCCGGGTGCCGGGTACGCCGTAGGCGCGGGCCAGCGAAGGCCAGTCGAAGGCCGGCGCGTCCAGGCTGGTGAGCGCCATGGCGTTGGGCCCCGGACTGCTCTGCCCGTGCCGGTCGAGTTCGGTGCGCAGCACGTTGTAGACGCGGTTGGACGCGATGAGGGTGACCACGGGCAGTTGCTCCCGGGCCATCGTCCACAGCGACTGGATCGTGTACTGCGCGCTCCCGTCGGACTGGAGGGCGACGACCTTGCGGCCGGGCGCGGCGATCGCGGCGCCGACGGCGGCGGGCAGGCCCTGCCCGATGGCTCCGCCGGTGTTGGTCAGGGTGGTGTGCCGGGCGGCGTGCGACGAGGCGGTGAAGAAGGGGTAGCCGCAGGTGCCGCCCTCGACGGAGACGACGGCGTGTTCGGGGAGCAGCGCCGAGACGATGCGGCCGACCGACCGCGGCGTCAGCGCCCCGTCCGGGAGCCCCGCGTCGTCCGGCCGGGCGGGTGACGGCGGTCCGGGCGCCCCCAGGGTGTCCGCGAGGACCTCCAGCGCGTGCGCGCCGTCCTCCTCCGGAGTGCTCAGCACCTCCACGGTGCCCGGGGGAGCGAGCAGGCTCGGGATCCCTTCGTAGCCGAAGTACGACACGGGTTCCAAGGCCCCCGCCAGCACGACGAGTTGGGCTCCGGAGAGAGCCTCGACCGCCTTCTCGGGGAAGTAGGGCAGGCGGTCGAGG
>NZ_LIQX01000061.1 GCF_001418475.1 Streptomyces ossamyceticus
GGGCGGGGGACTGTCCGGTGACGGCGTCGTGCGGCGGAACCGCGCCAAGGCCCTCTTCGACCGCATCCCGCTGCCGACGGCGGTGCGCGACGTGTACGGCCGGGGGATCCTGGCGAATCCGGCGATGGCCACGAAGTGGGGTGCGACGCCGGGCCGGCTGTGCGGTCGGGACGTGCTGGAGCTGTTCCGTCCGCAGGAGGCGACGCAGGTCGAACGCATCGCCCAGGCGCTGCGCCTGCGGCACCGGTCGCGCTGTCCGGTGTCCGTGCGGTGGGACGCGCGGACGGGGTGCGCCGGCACGGGGAGCTGACGGCTGGCCCCCTCAGTGACGACCCGGACACCACCCCCTCGCTGCTGGTCCTGGTCCGGGTGCTGGGCGAGGCGGCCCAGGCCGCGGAGCGGCCCGCCGCTCCCCCGGCGAGCCCGACCGAGGCCCGCGTCCGGGCGCTGCTGGCGGGCGGCGCCACCACGCCGCGGGCCGCGCGGGAGACCGGCCTCACCGTCGACGGCGTCAATTACCACCTGCGCAGCCTGTCCGCGCGCTGGTCCGCCACGGGCCGCACCGAACTGGTGGCCCGCGCCTACGCCCTCGGCGCCCTGACCCCCGGGGCGTGGCCGCCCGCCGCCGCCTCGACGGCGAAATCCGTTGGCCCCTCCCCGGAAGTCTGAGTACCTTAGGCCAGAACCTAGTACCCCTAGGTTTGAGGCATTGAAGCCCTTGCCCCGCAGCCCCTTCCGGAGGACCGCCATGAAGCCGCTCACCGAGCAGGAGATCCGCAGCTCGTTCATCAACTGCTCCAAGGGCGAGGCGAAGCGCATCTCCCTCCCTCGCGACCTGGACGAACGCCCCTGGGACGACCTGGACTTCCTCGGCTGGCGGGATCCCGGCGCGCCCGACCGCAGCTACCTCGTCGCCGAACGCGAAGGCCGGCCCGTGGGGGTCACCCTGCGGTTCCCCTCCGCCCGGCGCGGCCTCCTGCACCGCAGCATGTGCTCCCTGTGCCTGACGACGCACCGGGGCGGCGGGGTCTCGCTGATGACGGCCCGGAAGACGGGCGCGGCCGGCCGCGAGGGCAACTCGGTGGGGGTGTACATGTGCGCCGACCTGGCCTGTTCCCTCTACGTACGCGGCAGGAAGGCCCTCGACTCGGGCAGCCGATTCGAGGAGAGCCTCACCACGGAGGAGCAGATCGCCCGGACGGTCGGCCATCTGAGCGCCTTCCTGGACAAGCTGTACGCCTGAACCGCCCGCCGCCGGAGGGGCCCCGGTACGCCCGCGGGGTGAAACCGCAGTACACGCGGGGGCCGCCCCCTCCTCCTGCCGAATCGTTCCGGTGATTAGGGTCCTCGGTCAGGAGTTCGGTGTACCGGCAAGGGGAACAGCGCAAGGATGCGAGACGTACGTGGTGTATGGGCCCTGATGCACACAAAGGTGGCCCGGTGGCGACAGGATCCGGTGGTCGTGCAGTCCGTGCGGTCGGCAGCGGCCGCATCGGTCGCCTACGCGGTGGCGCTCTGGTTCAGCACGTCACCGGCGCCGCTGACGGCACCGCTGACCGCGCTCCTCGTCGTCCAGGTCACCCTCTACGCCACGCTCACCAACGGCATCCGGCGGGTGAACTCGGTGGTCGCCGGTGTCGTCGTCGCCATCGGCTTCAGCGCGGTCGTCGGTCTGACCTGGTGGAGCCTCGCCCTGCTTATCCTCGCCTCACTGGCCGTCGGCCATCTGGTCCGGGTCAGCGAGTACGTGCCCGAGGTGGCGATCAGCGCGATGCTGGTGCTCGGGGTGACCAGCGTCGGGGACACGGCGTGGACCCGGGTCCTGGAGACACTGATCGGCGCCGTCGTCGGACTCGCCTTCAATCTGCTGCTCGCTCCCCCGGTGTGGGTGGAGGCGGCCGGCGAGTCCATCGAGGACCTGGCCCGCCGTATGCGGCGGCTGATGAACCGCGTCGGTGAGGAGGCCGCGGGCCGCCCCGCCTTCGAGGTGGCGGCGGCCCGGCTGCACGAGGCACGTGAGCTCGACTTCGACATCGTCGAGGTCGACGCGGCCCTCAAGCAGGCCGAGGACAGCCTGAAGCTCAATCCGCGGGTCCGGGAAGGGCTGCTGCACCGGGTCGTGCTGCGTACCGGCCTCGACACTCTGGAGATCTGCACGGTGGTGCTGCGCGTGCTGGCCCGCACCCTCACCGACCTGGCCCGTGAACGGGAGCCCAGCCCGCTGTTCTCCGCCGAGGTGGGGGCGACCCTCGAACGGCTGCTCGGCGAGATCGGTGACGCGGTGGTCAGCTTCGCGGTCCTCGTCACCACCGACGTCAGCCGCAGCGCCGAGTCCGCGGAGGACCGCCTCGCCGCCGAGCTGTCCACGGCCGCCACGACCCGCGACAAGCTCGCGCAACTGCTGCTGGAGGACGTCCGGCGCGACCCCAGCGAGTGGCAGCTGTACGGCGCCGTGCTGACCGAGGTCAACCGCATACTGGACGAGCTGGACACCCAGCACCGCTCCCAGCGGCTGCTGGAGGAACTCGACCGCTGCACCCGTGAGCAGCGTGAGCGCGCCCCGCGCCTCACCGGTCTGCGCGACCGCCTGCGCACCGCGCTGCCCTCCCGGCGGAACCGCTCCGGCCCCGTCGGACGTACTAAGTCACAAGGCACGACGCGATGACGAGGGGAGCGTACGGAATGGCCGACGGCACCGTGCGGATCGACGGGACGACACTTCACCTTCCGGGTGGTGTGCGGGTGCGCTTCATCCGCACGCTGCGCCTGCCCGAGACGGGTACGCACCAGCTTCCGCCCGGTCTGGGCGACTTCCCGATCCGCCGGGTCGAGGACTATCCGCACACGGCTCCCGAGGAGATGCGGGCGCGCGGCGGGGTCATGCTCCCCGTGTATCTGCGCGAGGCGATGTGGCTGCACTTCGGCGGTTCCCTGGAGCCGGCCGCGCTCCAGGTCGGCGTCGGCAAGGTGTGCGCGGTGTCGGGCGAGCCGTGGAGCAACCGGCTCAGCCGGAAGCCGCAGAACTACGTGGTGCTGCCGCGTCAGCCGTGGCTCGACGGCATCAACTCCGGGAAGGGCACGGTCCGCCAGTTCGTCGCCGTCCCGCTGGGGCTCGGCGCGACCGTCGAGGGGCAGGTCACCGGCGAGGAGGTGTTCGGCGGGGTGCAGCTGCAGTCGTTCCCGCTGAACGACACCCAGCTCGCCGTCTGGCGGGAGGCGGAGCGGCAGCGGGCCGCGCGGGAGCGGAACTTCGGCCCTGTCGGCGGCTACGGCGGCCCGGTCCCGATGCCGCCGCCGGGCGCCGCCCCGATGCCCGCGCCCATGGCCGCGCCACCCGGTGGCGCGCCCCTGCCTCCGCCGGCGCCGGGCGGCAGCCCGATGGCGTTCGCGGCGCCGGGTGCCGCGCCCGCGGCCCGTGCGGCGGTGCCACCGCGGGCGCCGGCCGCGATGGGGCTCGGTGTCGGCGGTTCGATGCGCCAGGAGGTCTACCAGGACACCTGGCCGCGCGGCAGCTGGGCGGAGCAGCCGGCCGGCCGGGTCTTCGTGCACCTCGTCACCCCGCCCGAGTGGCGCCGGATCACCGGTGAGGCCCCGCCGCCGTCGCCGGTGGACCGCGCGGCCTACACGAACGCGGGGCTCCCCTGGTTCGACTACTACGACCAGGACGGGCACGACGTCGAGCCCGCCGACGCGCTCGGCGCGGTCAAGCCGGTCGGCGACTGGCTCGGCACCGACCTCGATCCCTGGCAGCCGCCCGCCCCCGGCCAGATCAAGCCCCTCGGTGACGCACCGGGCAGGCCGATCCAGGACGGCGACTGGTAACGACCGTTCGCGCCCGCCGCAGGCCCGCCCGGCGCCACGCCCTCGGCCCGCGCGGCGCCCTCGGCCCGCCCGGCGCCGCAGCGCAGCCCGGCGCCCTCGGCCCGCGCGGGGCCGGTACCGACCCCGCGGCCGCGACCGGACGGAACCACAGGCTCGTGCAGTCCTCGACGGCGGGCGTTGCATGGCGTGCAACGCCCGCCTTCGGGTTTTGCGTCGGGCCGCTCGGAGCCGTCAAGGTGGGGTTCGGACGGGACGGGCGAGACCTGGGGTGCGACGGATGACGAGTGAGGCGGGGCGGGAGCCCGGTGCCTGGAGCAGGCGCCGTGTGCTGGGCATGCTGGCGGCGACGGCCGTACCGGCGTCACTGGCGGGATGCTCCGGGTCCGAGGGGACCACCGGCTCCTCGTCGCCCTCGTCGTCCGCGCCGTCGGTGAGCACCTCGGTGAGCGCCCCGGCGGCGGAGGCCGGTTCCCCCTCGGTGTCCCCCACTCCCACCGGCCCGAGGCCGTTGTTCCTCGGTACGTACACCTCGGCGGAGGGCGGCGGCACCGGCGTAGGCGTGGCGGAGTACGACACCCGGAGCGGCCGGATCACGGGCCGGGGGACGATCGACGGTGTGGCCGACCCGTCATATCTGGCGGTTCACCCGGACGGCCGGACGCTGTACGCGGTGAACGAGCGCGCCGAGGGCGGGGTGACCGCGGTACGCCTGTCCGACCGGAAGGTCCTCTCCACCCGGAGCAGCGGCGGCGAGGCCCCCTGCCATCTCTCGGTGCACCCCGGCGGACGGTGGCTGTTCAGCGCGAACTACGGCACGGGCAGTGTCGCCGTGCACCCCGTCGAGCCGTCGGGCGCCCTCGGCGAGCGTACGGACCTGGTCGTGCACAGCAGCCCGGCGCCGGGGCCGGGGCAGCAGGGGCCGCACGCGCACCAGGTCGTCACGAGCCCCGACGGCGGTCATGTCCTCGCCGTCGATCTGGGCACCGACACGGTGTACACGTACCGCCTCGACGACAGGCGCGGCACGCTGAGCGAGGTCGCACGGGCGCGGACCCGGCCGGGAGCGGGGCCCCGGCACCTCACGTTCCATCCGGGCGGCCGGTACGCGTACCTGGCGAACGAGGTCGACGACACGGTGGTGGTCTGCGCCTACGACCCGGACAGCGGCCGGCTCACACCGGGCGCGCCCCAGTCCACGGGGACGGGGTCGGGCACGAACTACCCGGCGCAACTGGTGGTGACGCCGAACGGCGCGCACGCCCATCTCGCCAACCGGGGGCACGACAGTCTGACGCGGTACGCGGTCGAGGCGGGGGGTGCCCGGCTGCGACTGGTGGACACGGTGCCGGTGGGTGGGGAGTTCCCCCGTCAGATCGCCCTCTCCCCCGACGGCGGTCTGCTGTTCGCCGCGCTCCAGCGGTCGAGCGCGGTCAGTGTCTTCCGGGTCGATCCGGACTCCGGTGCACTGCGGCGGACGGGTGAGCCGTTCGCGTCACCCGTCGCCGTCTGCGCGCTGCCGCTGTAGGGCGCGGGGGCAGGACGCGGCGCTCGCCTGGGACAGCAGGACGTGCATGCGCTCGGTGAGCTGCGCCATGTCGTCGGCGGGTTTGTGGAACGTCAGGCGTACGTCGCCGTCGGTGCGGGCCCGTTCGACGCGCAGGGTGAGGCCGTGGCGGTCGACGGCGAGCGGCTGGACGCGTACGGCGCCGTGCAGGCTGTCGTGCGGGACGAGCCGGGTGAGCCGCTCGACGGCGTCGGGGTGGGCGTCGGCGAGGTGGGTCAGCAGCCTCGCCTCGGCCGTGGCCAGCGGATCGGGCGCCGCGGCGGCGAAGTCGTCGAGGTCGACGACGACGGCGCCGGACGGCTCACGCAGCACGATCCGGGTGGGCCGGAACTCCAGGTCGCCGTCCTCGGGCGCGAACCAGCCGGCGAGCCACAGCCGGACCCGGATGCGGCCCCGCACCGGGACGGGCGCGACGTCGGCGAACTCCAGCACGGCGGACGGCTCGCCGCGCGGCGCGCAGATCGCGGCGGCCATGAGCGTGCTGTCCTCGGGGACGCGCAGGATCACCCGGCCGTCCTCGGTGACGGTGTGCGCGCCGACGAACTCCTCGCGGCCGCCCACGGCGGTCACCGCGCAGGACCACGCCGCCGCGAGCACCGAACGGGCACGCTCCGCCGCGGCGGGCGCGGCCGTCCAGGTGTGACGGTCACCCATCCCAAACCTCCCTTAGGTAAGCCTTGCCTAACCTATCGAAGATCCGGGCGAACGCCAACCAGCACCAGCCGATCCACGGGAACTTCAGGACAGAACTTCAGGACAGACGGCGCCGACTCACAGACACCGTGCAAGGCGTGGGCCCGGCATGACGTGGCCCTCGGGTCAGGGAGCGAGCACCCCGAACAGCGCCCGCACACACAGGTCCCGCACCTGCTCCCGTGACAGCTCCGAGCCCCGCAGCCACTCCAGACAGACGGCCGTGGTGAACGACAGCCACCCCCGTACGGCGAGCCGGGTGCCGGGGCGCCCGTCCAGCGCCGCCCCGAACTCCGCGTCCGAGGCGAGCGCCTGGAGGATCTGCGCCTCCTGGGCCGCGAGCGCCCGCTGGTAGGCCCTGCGCACGACCTGGTCGCCGGTGGCGTCGGCACGGTGGAAGGCGCGGAAGCCGTGGGGATGCTCGTCGACGTACGCGAGGAAGACGTCGAGCCCGTTGGTGAGCCGCTCGCGGGCCGAACTGCCCGGCGCCGGGGTCATCGTGCGCAGCATCCGCTCGCTCTCGCACTCCACCACGGCCGCGAAGAACTCCCGCTTGTTCGGGAAGTAGTGGTAGAGCAGCCCCCGCGAGACACCCGCGATCTCGGCCACCTGCTCGATCCACACGTCGCCGTACGGACTCTCCGAGAACAGCCGGGCCCCGACGTCGAGGAGTTGCTCGCGTCGCTCGGTGGTGCTGAGCCGGCGCCGCGGACGCTCCCCCTGCTTGGCTGCCATGGCGTCACCTTACTTGACGTGAGTTCAACAACAGGTCGAGACTGAGCGCGTTATTGAACCCGAGTACAACAGTGTCGACGGGGCCTGCGCACGAGGCAGACGGTGCCATGACGGCGACGACGGGGACCACGGCCTCCAGGGGCTTCCGCAGCGCGGAGCTGGGCTGGCCCGAGCTGCACCGGATACCGCATCCGCCGCACCGGCTGCCCCTGATCGGCGACGCCCTCGGCTCCCACCCCCGTACGCCGGTCCAGGACTCCATGCGGCTCGGCCGGCGGCTCGGGCCGATCTTCCGGCGGAAGGCGTTCGGCAAGGAGATCGTCTTCGTGGGCGGCGCGGCTCTCGCGGCCGACATGGCGGACGAGTCGCGGTTCGCCAAGCATGTGGGGCTGGGGGTCGCCAATCTGCGGCCGGTCGCAGGGGACGGGCTGTTCACGGCGTACAACGACGAGCCCAACTGGCAGCTCGCCCACGACGTCCTGGCGCCCGGTTTCAGCCGGGAGGCCATGGCCGGGTACCACCCGATGATGCTCGACGTCACCGAACGGCTGATGGACCACTGGGACCGGGCGGGTGCGGCCGGGCGGCCCGTGGACGTGCCCGGCGACATGACCAAGCTGACCCTGGAGACGATCGCCAGGACCGGCTTCGGCCATGACTTCGGCTCCTTCGAGCGGGACCGCCCCCACCCCTTCGTCTCCGCGATGGTCGGCGTCCTCGCCTACGCCCAGCGCCGCAATGTCGTCCCCGACCCGCTGGCCCCGCTGCTGCTGCGGGCCGCCTCCCGGCAGAACGCGGTGGACATGGCGTTCCTGAACGACACGGTCGACGCGGTGGTGCATGCACGCCGGTCGTCCGGGGGCGGTGGCGGGGGCGCCGGGGACCTGCTCGACCGGATGCTGGAGACCGCGCGTCCGGAGACCGGCGAGCGGCTGTCCGCCACGAACGTGCGGCGCCAGGTCCTCACCTTCCTGATCGCCGGGCACGAGACCACCTCGGGCGCCCTGTCGTTCGCCCTGCACTACCTCGCCCGGCGCCCCGAACTCGCCGCGCGCGCCCGCGCCGAGGTGGACCGGGTCTGGGGCGACACGCCCCGGCCCGGCTACGACCAGGTCGCCAAGCTGCGCTACGTACGCCGGGTGCTCGACGAGACGCTGCGGCTGTGGCCGACGGCGCCCGCCTACTCGCGGGAGGCCCTGGAGGACACCGTGCTCGGAGGTGCCCATCCGGTGCGGCGCGGCGGCTGGGCGCTGGTGCTGACGACGATGCTGCACCGAGATCCGCAGGTGTGGGGCGCCGACGCCGAGACGTTCGACCCGGACCGGTTCGACGCGGCGGCCGTCCGCGCCCGGCCCCCGCACACCTACAAGCCGTTCGGCACGGGGGCACGGGCCTGCATCGGCCGCCAGTTCGCGCTGCACGAGGCCACTCTGGTGCTGGGGCTGCTGCTGCGCCGTTACGAGCTGCGACCGGACCCGGCGTACCGGCTGAGCGTCACCGAGCGGCTGACGCTGATGCCGCAGGGGCTGCGGTTGGGCCTGGAGCGGCGCTCAGGGCAGCCCCGGCCCGAGGCCGTGGACACCGCGCCGGGCCCGGGCGCCGAAGGCGCGGTCGAGGGCGCGGTCGAGGGCGCGCAGGCGGGCGCGTCCCCGTCACGCTGCCCAGTGACCGGGGCGGGTGACTGACGCCGGGAGCCGGGTGCCGGCGCTGCCCCGGGCCGCGTTGATCTGCGGCTGGGTGAGGAAGAAGGCGCCAGTCAGGTCGGCGTCGGTGAGGTCCGTGTCGCGCAGGTCCGCACCGATGAGGTCGGCGCCCCGCAGATCGGCGCCGGTCAGGTCGGCGGCTATCAGATAGGCGCCGCGCAGATTGGCCTTCCGGAGGTCGGCGCCCTTCAGTCGCGCGCCCATCAGGTCGGCTCCCCTGCGGTTCTTCGCGCGTCCCGCGCCGGCCCGCATGAGGTCGCTGACCTTCAGCAGCACCTCGTTGACGCGCTGCCGGTGCGCTGCGACATCCAGCTCGGCCAGTTCCTCGGCGGTGCAACGGGTCAGCCGCTCGGTCTCGTCGAGCGCCCTGCGGACCTCCGCGTGCGCCGGGCGGGCGGCGGGCAGCGTCAGGGCCTCGGTCAGGTACCAGAGGAGTTCGTGCAGATGCCGTACGACCGGGAACACGTCGAACATCAGCCGGGCGTGCTCGCGGCCGCCCGAGCGCCAGTCCCGGCCTCCGAAGGTGACCTGGGAGACCTTCTGTCCGGCGCCGAAGCAGTCGTAGACGGTGCAGCCCGTGAAGCCCTCGTCCCGCAGTCGGGTGTGGATGCCGCAGCGGAAGTCGTCCCGGAGGTTCCCGCAGGGCTTGCCCGCGGCCTTGTCGACGGCGAAGTCCGCCGAGGCGGCGAAGGGCAGCGCCACACAGCACAGCCCGAAGCAGTTGCCGCAGTCGGCCCGCAGGTCGTGCGGGGCGGGCGGGTCCTGCCCGGCGGGCGGGTCCTGTGTGTTCTGCGGGTCTCGCGGGGCCTTCGGTTTGAGCACATCACCGGATGGTCGTTCCATACGGCTCACCCTAACGACGCCCGACCGGGGCCGGGCGCGCCGTTCAGCGGGGGAACACCTCGAAGGCCACGGCCGGGGTCCCGCCGAAGCGTTCGCCCGCCGCCCGGGCATGCCCGGTGAGGAAGTCCCGGGCGTAGGTCTCGGGGTCCTGGTCGGTCAACGTCTCCAGGTAGGTGCGGTGTTCGAGGAGGGAGGCGACGGCGCGGTCGAGGCCGGGCGTCGCGTCGACGGCATGGGTGGGGTGCGGGGAGCCGGCGACGGCCACCCAGCGGACGCCGTCCCACGGCTCCAGGCCCTGCTCGACGAGGTCGGGGAAGATCCAGCGGTTCCCGGCGTCGCCGGCGGCGTCCAGGGTGGCGCGGCCCACCGCGACATGGTCGGGGGTGTTCCAGACGGTGCCGCCCCAGGTGTCGCGGTGGTTCAGGGTGATCACCAGTTCAGGGCGGTGTCTGCGGATCGCGGCGGCGATGTCCCGGCGCAGGGCGGTGCCGTACTCGATGACACCGTCCCGATGGTCGAGGAACTCCACCACCGGGACACCCACGACGGCCGCGCCGGCTCGCTGCTCCCGCTCGCGCAGCGGACCGCACCGCGCGGGCTCCAGGGTGTCGATGCCGGCCTCGCCACGGGTGGCCAGGACGTACGCCACCTCGCGTCCGGCGTCGGTCCAGGCGGCGATCGCCGCCGCGCAGCCGTACTCGAGGTCGTCCGGGTGGGCCACCACCGCGAGGGCGCGCCGCCAGTCGTCGGGCAGTGGCAGGAGAACGTCGGTCGGTGCGTCGGTCATCGTCACTCCTCGTCGCGCGCCAGCGCCAGCAGCCGGTCCAGGACCCTCGGCCCACCGGCCCGTACACCGTCGTGTTCGAACTCGTCGGTGACCCAGGTACGCAGGCCCCGGACGGCCCGGGCCGTCTGAAGCGAGTGGGCGGTGTCCACGTACATGTCGTCGTGGTAGATCGCGGCGGCGACCGGCACCTCGTTCACGGCGAGCCGGTCCGGGTCGTACAGCGGTGCCCAGCCCCGCTCCCCCGCCAGGTCATCGGCCGTCTCGCGCAGGGGCCGCAGGGCGGGGTCGTTGTCGAACATCCAGGGGTGCACGGACTCGCCCGTGAACAGCAGCGGTCCCTCACCGGTGAGGGTCTTGGCGGCGTCGAACTGCGGGAACCGCGCCCGCACCCGCTCGGCGGCCCAGTCGGTGGGGCCGGGGTCCTGGCCGTAGATCGCCTCGTGGAGGAGCGCGTACAGCGGGTGGCCGGCGTACGACAGCAGTCCCTGGACCTCCTCCTGGAAGGCGTCGGCGAGGGCGGGGCCCTGCGGGGTGCGCACGAAGGCGTCCTCCAGCAGGAAGTGCAGCCGGTGGCTGCCGTCGGAGCGGCCGAGCATGATGCCCAGCGACTGGAACGCCTCGACGGTGAACCGGTAGCCGTTCGGCAGCACCACCTCGTGCTGGAGGAGGTGCTCGGCGATCCGGCGGGCCCGCTCGACGTCCTGCGGGTAGCGGGCGTAGTGGGCGGCGACCTTGCGTTCGATGCGCGGGTAGGCGGCGTGGTAGACGTCGTCGGCGGTCGCGTCGAGGGAGGGCAGTCCGCCGGTGATGAGGGCGGCGCTCAGCCCTTCGGGGGCGAAGGACAGATAGGTGACCGCGCAGAAGCCGCCGAAGCTCTGGCCGAGGACGGTCCAGGGGGCGCCGCCGGTGACCTCACGGCGGATGGCCTCGCAGTCGCGGACGATGGAGTCGGCGCGGAAGCGGGCGAGGTAGTCGGCCTGCNNGCAGGGGGAGCGTCTGGCGGTTGGCCGGGGTGGAGGCGCCGGTGCCGCGCTGGTCGAGGAGCAGGACCCGGTACTCCTTCAGGGCCCGGCCGAGCCATGCCTGGCGGCCGACGAAGCGGTTGGCGCCGAAGCCGGGGCCGCCCTGGAGATAGAGCAGCCACGGCAGGTCCTGGCCGGCCTTGTCGCCCGCGACGACCTCACGCCCGTACAGCTCGATCCGCTCCCCCGCCGGGTCGTGGTGGTCGAGGGGGACGCTGAAGCGGCGGTCGGTGAGGACGACACCGGGCTGCCGGTAGCTGACGGACAACAGGGCTCCTTGGGCGGACGTATTCCGGACCGTGATCCGGTCCAGAACGGATTCTCCGCCCCGCCGAGCCCGTGGATCAAGAAGATCCCGATCTGTTCCGGGTCAGGTCGCTGACTTCCCGGTCAGTACGGGCGGCGGTGACGGCGCTCCGTCGGCTGAGCGCCCCGTGGGCCGGCCGGTCAGCGCGCCGAGAGGCTGGAGCGGCGCACCACCAGCTCCGGTTGGAGGACGACCCGCCGGTGTTCGTGCGCGGTCGGCGCGGTGTCGGCCTCGGTCTCCTCCAGGAGCAGTTCGGCGGCGAGGGCGCCCATGGTGACGGCGGGCTGGCGCACGGAGGTGAGGGGGACGGCGGCCGCGGCGGCGAACTCGATGTCGTCGTAGCCGACGATGGCGAGGTCGTCGGGGACGCTGACGCCGGCCGCGTACATGGCCTGGAGGACGCCGAGGGCGAGCAGGTCGTTGGCGCAGAACACGGCGGTCGGGCGGTCGGCCAGGCCGAGGAGACGGGCGCCGGCGTCCCGGCCCGCGGCCACGTCGAGACGCTCGGTCGGCAGTTCCCGCAGGGAGTCCGGGCCGAGGCCCGCCTCCTCCAGCGCCTTCAGGGCGCCGGTGCGGCGGTCGCGGACCTGGTTGAGGCCCGAGGGGCCGCTGACGTAGGCGATGGAGCGGTGGCCCGCGTCCACCAGGTGCCGTACGGCGAGCGCGCCGCCGGCGACGTCGTCGACGGAGACCGAGCACTCGGTGGTGCCCTCGGCGACACGGTCGACGAGGACGAAGGGGATGCCGTGGCGACGGAACGCCTCGATGTTGCGTCCGGTCGCGTCGGCGGGCGTCAGCAGGACACCCCGGACGCGCTGTTCGGCGAAGAGCGACAGGTACTCGGACTCCTCGCCGGCGCTCTGCGCGCTGTTGCAGACCATCACGCCGAGCCCGGCGTCGCGCGCGGCCCGCTCGGCACCGCGCGCGACGTCGACGAAGAAGGGGTTGCCCATGTCGAGCACGAGCAGCCCCATGATGCGGCTCCGCCCGGCCCGCAGCTGGCGCGCCGACTCGCTGCGGACGTAGCCGAGGCGGTCGATCGCGGCGAGCACCCGGGCCCGGGTTCCGGAGGCCACCGAATCCGGCCGGTTGATGACGTTCGACACCGTGCCGACGGAGACTCCGGCGGCAGCGGCGACGTCCTTGATACCCACCGACTGGGCCATGGGGTGGGGACCTCCAGGAAGGTGCGAAGCGGCGGGCATACGTTCACATTACCTTCGGGCCACCACAGGAATGGCCGCGTCGGAGGCGGGAACGCCCCGTCGTACGGGATTCAGGCGGGGAGGGCGAAGTCGATGACGCGGAGCGCCGACGGCGTGGTTCCGCTGGACTTCACCTGGTACATCACGGACAGGACATTGTCCTGTCCGATCCGGGTCTCGTCGATGACGACCTCACCGAAGGCGTTGAGAGCACTGGGGTCGAACAGCGACTTCCAGTCGGTGTACCCGGAGGCGGCGGACGCTCCCCATATCCGGCCGAAGGGCAGGATCGCGTAGGCGTTGTCGTACTTGTCCAGCGCGAGCTTGGTGCGCTGGCTGGAGCCGAGGGCGACGGGGATCTCGGTCTTCTGCCAGGTTCCGGAGGCGTTCCTGCGGACATGGAAGGCGCGGCCGTTGGCGGTGCGGTCGGCGACGTAGTTCGTCGTGCACTGGCCGAAGCGGCCGGGGACGTAGCTGATGATCGCGTGCGGGCGGCCGGCGGAGTCGGTGAACTGGCTCTCCTGGTTCATCAGCGAGTGGTCCGGGTTGAGCGGGTCGACGACGAGCCCGGAGTCGGTGACGGCGACCTTGTCGGAGCCGCCGGTGGTGCCGACGACGGTGCCCGCGTTGGTGCGCCAGGTGCGGCCGCGGTCGTCGGAGTAGACGTAGCCGGTGTCGTGGTTGGTGATGCCGCCGCCGTTGCACATCACGGCGCCGTTCTGCTCGCGCCAGGTGAAGAAGGAGTGCAGCCGGCCGTTCCTGTCGTAGTCGATGCCGTGCAGATACATGTTGCGGGCGGTGGAGGAGCCGTGCTCGCTGGTGTACGTGCCGGTGGAGCTGCTCCACTCGCCGAGGTTGGTCCAGGACGTGCCGTCGTACTCGGCGAGGGCGTTGCGGCCGTTGCCGGAGATACCGGCGCGGTAGCTGAGTTGGAGCTTGCCGTCGGGTGTCGAGAGGAACTGCGGGTAGGTGAACTGCGAGGTGAGGGCGAGCCCGTCGAGGGTGGACTGGGGGGCGCCGAAGCGGCTCGTGGTCCAGCTCAGACCGGCCGGGTTGTCCATGAGGCCGGCGACGGACTTGACGTAGGTGAAGCCGTCGCTGTGGGAGTCCATGTTGAGGTGGAGGCGGCCGTCGACCTTGGAGACGCCCATGGAGATGACGTTGTGGGAGTCGTTGTAGCGCAGGGTGTGGCCGACCTTGACGGTGGACCAGGTGCCGGAGCCGACGGCGCGGCGGCCGACGACGGCGTTGCGGTCGGCGGTGTACCAGACGGCGTACTGGTGGCCCTTGTAGGTCAGCAGGCCGTTCTTCTGGAACGCGTTGTTGTTGACCAGCCCGTCGTACGAGACGAAGTAGATGGCCTGGCTGTCCAGCAGGGTGGTGCCGGTCTGGCTGACTGAGGGGCCCGGGCCGGCGGCGCGGGCGGTGGCGGCGCCTAGGGCGGGGGTCACCACGGCGCCTGCGAGGGCGGCGCCGAGCACGGTACGTCTCTTCATCTCGGGGACTCCGTTGTCGTGCGAAATGGGGAGGGGTGGCGGGGAGCGGCGGGGCGAGCCGAGGGCTCAGGCCAGGTGGAACACCTCGGTGAGGGGCTTCATGGCCTCGTCGGGGCGGGCGCCGTCGAGGGACTCGAAGAAGGGTCCCATCTCGTTCTGCCAGCGGGCGTTGACCTCGGTGGCCTCCATACCGGCGAGGGCGGCCCGGAAGTCCTCGGTCTCCAGGTAGCCGACGAGGAGGCCGTCGTCGCGCAGGAAGAGGGAGTAGTTGTGCCAGCCGGTGGCCGAGAGCGCTGCGAGCATCTCCGGCCACACGGCGGCGTGCCGCTCGCGGTACTCGTCGATCCGGTCCTGGCGGACCTTGAGCAGAAAGCAGACGCGCTGCATGAGTTACCGCTCCTGGGGGGTGAGGGGGTGGCGTCGACTCGGCTTCGGGGATCAGAAGTCGAACTTGTCGATGTTCTCCTTGGTGAAGACGGTGGGCTTGCCGAGGTTGATCACACCGTCCTTGCCGATGGTGTACTCGCCCATGCCGCCGGCGGTGAAGGTCTCGCCCTCCTTGCCGGTGATCTGGCCGGAGACCAGCGCGACCGCGGTGCGGGCGGCCAGCTCGCCGAGCTTCGCCGGGTCCCACAGCTCGAAGCCCTCGACGGTGCCGTCCTTGACGTACTTGCGCATGTCGTTGGGGGTGCCGAGGCCGGTCAGCTTGACCTTGCCCTTGTACTTGGAGCCCGACAGGTACTGGGCGGCGGCCTTGATGCCGACCGTGGTCGGGGAGATGATCCCCTTCAGGTTCGGGTACTCCTGGAGCAGGCCCTGGGTCTGCTGGAAGGACTTCTGGGCGTCGTCGTCACCGTAGGCGACCTTGACGAGCTTGATGTTCTTGTACTTGTCCTGCTTGAGCTCGTCCTTCATGAACTCGATCCAGGTGTTCTGGTTGGTCGCGGTCTGCGCGGCCGACAGGATCGCGATCTCGCCCTTGTAGCCGATCTGTTCGGCGAGCAGCTGGACCTCGGTGCGGCCCAGGTCCTCGGCGCTGGCCTGCGAGACGAAGGCGTTGCGGCACTCGGGCTTGGTGTCGGAGTCGTAGGTGACGACCTTGATGTCGTTGGTCATGGCCTGCTTGAGGGCGGTGCACAGGGCGCCCGGGTCCTGCGCGGAGACGGCCATGGCGTCGACCTGCTGCTGGGTGAGGGTGTTGACGTAGTTCACCTGGCCGGAGGTGTCGGTGGCGCTGGAGGGGCCGACCTCCTTGTAGCTGGAGCCCAGCTCCTTGAGGGCCTCCTCGCCGCCCTTGTCGGCGGAGGTGAAGTACGGGTTGTTGACCTGCTTGGGCAGGAAGCCGACCGTCAGGCCCTTCTTCAGCTCGGCGTTCGGGTCGGCCTTGCCGGTCGCGCTCGCCGAGGCGGCGTCGTTCTTGACGTCCTCCTTGGTGGTGCCGCCGCAGGCGGTGGCCGCCAGGGCGAAGGAGGTGACGGCCGCGAGCGCCGCACAGGAGCGACGGAGGGTTGCCTTGCGCATGAGGATTCCTTGGATACGGAGGGACGGGCGGGTGTGCGGTGCGGAATCGGCGGTGGGGGCCCAGCCGTCAGGGGGCTGGAGTGGGCGCCTTGGGAACCGGCGCTGAGGCCGCGCCGCGGCCGGCCCTCGCGACGGAGATCTGGCGTGCGACCCGGGGGCCGAGCACGGAGAGGACGAGCAGGACACCGGTGACGACGATCTGCGACTGGGCGGAGACGTCCTGGAGGCTCATCACGTTCTGGAGGGTGCCGAGGAGGAACACTCCGGCGATCGCGCCGCCGAGGGTGCCCTTGCCGCCGTCGAAGTCGATGCCGCCGAGCAGCACGGCCGCGATGACGGACAGTTCGAGCCCGGTGGCGTTGTCGTAGCGGGCGCTGGCGTAGTGCAGGGCCCAGAAGACGCCGGTGAGGGAGGCCATCAGACCGGTGACGGTGAACAGGATCAGCTTCTGGCGCTTGACGCGGATGCCGGTGAAGCGCGCGGCCTCCTCGCTGGCGCCGATCGCGAACAGGGACCGCCCGAACGGGGTGGCGTGCAGGGCGATCACGGCGATGACGAGCAGCACCAGGAAGGGGAGGAGGGCCTGCGGGACGAAGCTGTCGCCGATGCGGCCGGCCGCGAAGTCCAGGTACTGCGCGGGGAAGTCGGTCACCGAGTTGGAGCCGAGCACGATCTGCGCGACGCCCCGGTAGGCGGCGAGGGTGCCGATGGTGACGGCGAGGGAGGACAGGCCGAGTCGGGTGACCAGCAGGCCGTTGATCAGTCCGCAGACCACGCCGAGGGCCAGACAGATCGGGATGATCGTCTCGATGGTCATGCCCTGGTTCCACAGGGCGCCCATGACCGCGCCGGACAGGCCGGCCGTGGAGGCGACCGACAGGTCGATCTCACCGGACACCACGAGCAGGGTCATCGGCAGGGCGATCAGCGCGATCGGCAGGGTGTTGCCGATGAGGAACGACAGGTTGAGCGCGTTGCCGAAGCCGTCGACGGTGGAGAAGGACAGCAGGAGCACGACGATCAGGAGGGCGCCGACGGCGGAGTCCCACCGCTTCAGGGCGGACCAGCGGCTCGCGTGCGAGGACGTGGGGTCAGCCATGGCGGGCGCTCCTCTTCTTCAGGGCGGTCGCCACCCGCAGCGCGACCACGCGGTCCACGGCGATGGCGAGGATGAGCAGGACGCCGTTGATGGCGAGCACCCACACCGAGCTGACGCCGAGGGCGGGCAGGACGCTGTTGATGGACGTCAGCAGCAGGGCGCCGAGCGCGGCCCCGTAGACGCTGCCGGAGCCGCCGGTGAAGACGACACCGCCGACCACGACCGCGCTGACGACGGTCAGTTCGTACCCGGTGCCCGTGCCGGAGTCGACGTTGCCGAAGCGGGCCAGGTAGAGGGCCCCCGCGAGGCCGGCGAGGGCGCCGCAGAAGGTGTAGGCGACCAGGATCCGCTTGCGGACGGGGATGCCGGCGAGTCGGGCGGCCTCCGGGTTGGAGCCGAGCGCGTACAGCTCGCGGCCGCTGCCGAAGTGCTTCAGGTAGTAGGCCGTCGCCACCAGGACCACAGCTGCGATCAGGGCGAGGTAGGGCACCGCGAGGATGCCGCCGGAGCCGAAGTCGATGAACCCGTCGGGCAGGCCGGAGGCGACGATCTGCCGGGAGCCGACCCAGATCGAGTCGATGCCGCGGATGATGTACAGCGTGCCGAGGGTGACGACGAGGGCGGGCACCTGGCCGAGGCTGACGAGCAGGCCGTTGAGCAGGCCGAAGCCGATGCCCATCAGGACCGCGAGGAGCACGGCCACGACCGCGTTCCCGCCGCCCTGGAGATAGGTGCCGGCGGCGAAGGCGCTGATGCCGAGCGTGGAGCCGACCGACAGGTCGACGTTGCGGGTGATGACGACCAGGGACTGGCCGACGGCGACCAGCACCAGGATGGTCGCGTTGAGCAGCAGGTCCTTGATGCCCTGCTCGGTGAGGAACTCGCTGTTGCCGAGCTGGGTGACGACGATCATCGCCACGAAGACGACCAGGATGGCGAGTTCACGCATCTTGAAGACGCGGTCCACGAGCCGGGTGCCGCTGGACCTCGGCACCTCGGCGACGGGGGTGTTCTCGGGGGAGGTCACCGTCATGCGGCTGCCCTCCCCGTGGCTGCGGCCATCACGGTTTCCTCGGTGGCTTCGGAGCGAGGGATCTCGGCGGTGAGCCGGCCCTCGTGCATCACGAGCACGCGGTCGGCCATGCCGAGGATCTCGGGCAGGTCGGAGGAGATCATCAGGACCGCCACACCGTCGGCGGCGAGCTGACTGAGGAGGCGGTGCACCTCGGCCTTGGTGCCGACGTCGATGCCGCGGGTGGGCTCGTCGACGATCAGCACCTTCGGGCCGGTGGCGAGCCACTTGGCGAGGACGACCTTCTGCTGGTTGCCGCCGGACAGCGTGTTGACGGTGTCCGCGAGGCGGGCGTACTTCACCTGGAGTTTGACCGCCCAGTCGAGGGAGCGGCTGCGTTCGGCGCCGCGGTCCACGAGGCCGGCCTTCACGGTGGTGCGGAGGCCGGTGAGACCGATGTTGCGTTCGATGGACATGTCCATCACCAGGCCCTGGGCGCGGCGGTCCTCGGGGACCAGGGCGAGCCCGGCGGACATGGCGGTGGAGGGCGCCCCGTTGGTGAGGGGCTTCCCGTCGACGGCGACCTCGCCCGCGTCCCAGCGGTCGACGCCGAAGACGGCCCGGGCCACCTCGGTGCGGCCGGCGCCGACGAGGCCGGCCAGGCCGACGATCTCGCCGCGGCGGACGTCGAAGGAGACGTCGGTGAAGACGCCCTCGCGGGTCAGTCGGCGCACGCTCAGGGCGACCTCGCCGGGCTCGACCTCCTGTTTGGGGTACAGCTCCTCCAGGTCGCGGCCCACCATGCGGCGCACCAGGTCGTCCTCGGTCATGCCGTCGACGGGTTCGCTGGAGATCCAGGCGCCGTCGCGCAGGGTGGTGACCCGCCGGCAGATCTGGAAGATCTCCTCCAGACGGTGGGAGATGAACAGGACGGCGGAGCCCTGCTCGCGCAGGGTGCGGACGACGCCGAAGAGACGGGCGACCTCGCTGCCGGTGAGGGCCGCCGTCGGCTCGTCCATGATCAGGACGCGGGCGTCGAAGGACAGCGCCTTGGCGATCTCGACGATCTGCTGGTCGGCGATGGACAGGCCGCGTGCCGGGCGGTCGGGGTCGAGTTCGACGCCGAGCCGCCGCATCAGGGCGAGGGTCGCCGCGTGGGTGGCCTTGTGATCGATCCGGCCGAGGGCGCGCCGGGGCCGGCGGCCCATGAAGATGTTCTCGGCGATCGACAGGTCGGGGAAGAGCGTGGGCTCCTGGTAGATCACGGCGATGCCCGCGTCGCGGGCGTCGGCCGGACCGTGGAACACCGTGGGCGCTCCGTCGAGGAGCACCTGACCGGAGTCCGGTCGATGCACCCCGGCGAGCGTCTTGATCAGGGTCGACTTGCCCGCTCCGTTCTCACCGGCGAGTGCGTGCACCTCGCCCGGGAACAGTTCGAGGGACACGTCCCGCAGGGCGCGTACGGCGCCGAAGGACTTGGAGATGCCCTTCAGCGCGAGTACGGGGGCCGGACCCGTTTCGGACCGGTCTGTCATGGGGGCTCCTCGACGACGCCGGTGGCGGAGGGCCGAGCCCTCACTGCGTCGTGAAAGGTTTCAACTAGGTTGCCGGGACGTTAGGCACCCCGCACAGGTCACGTCAATGGGTTCCGGTCGAAAATTTTTCGATAGAAGAGGTCACAACAGGGTCACGGACCGCGGTCTTGACCTGGGGGGTTGACAGTCGGACGAGCCGCTCATAGTTTCCCGTGCTGAATCGTTTCAGACATCAAAGCCGGTAGGAGCCCTGACGTGACCGAGCTCGCCGCGGTGAAGGCCGCCCTCAAGACACAGGCCGTCGAGACGCCGTCGTGGGCGTACGGAAACTCCGGAACACGTTTCAAGGTCTTCGCCCAGGCCGGTGTGCCGCGCAACCCCTGGGAGAAGCTCGACGACGCCGGCAAGGTGCACGAGTTCACGGGTGTGGCCCCGACGGTGGCCCTGCACATCCCCTGGGACAAGGTCGACGACTACGCGGCGCTCGCCAAGCACGCCGAGCAGCGGGGTGTGCGGCTCGGCGCGATCAACTCCAACACCTTCCAGGACGACGACTACAAGCTGGGCAGCATCTGCCACCCGGACGCGGCGGTCCGCCGCAAAGCCGTCGACCATCTGCTGGAGTGCGTCGACATCATGGACGCCACCGGGTCCCGCGATCTGAAGCTGTGGTTCGCGGACGGCACGAACTACCCCGGCCAGGACGATGTGCGCGAGCGGCAGGACCGGCTGGCCGAGGGGCTGGCCGAGGTGTACGAGCGGCTCGGGGACGAGCAGCGGATGCTGCTGGAGTACAAGTTCTTCGAGCCGGCGTTCTACACGACCGACGTCCCGGACTGGGGCACCGCCTACGCGCACTGTCTGAAGCTCGGGCCGAAGGCGCAGGTCGTCGTCGACACCGGCCATCACGCGCCCGGCACGAACATCGAGTTCATCGTGGCGACGCTGCTGCGGGAGGGGAAGCTCGGCGCGTTCGACTTCAACTCCCGGTTCTACGCCGACGACGACCTGATGGTCGGCGCGGCCGACCCCTTCCAGCTGTTCCGGATCATGTACGAGGTGGTGCGCGGCGGCGGGTTCACTTCCGAGGTCGCGTTCATGCTCGACCAGTGCCACAACATCGAGGCGAAGATCCCGGCGATCATCCGGTCGGTGATGAACGTCCAGGAGGCCACGGCGAAGGCGCTGCTGGTGGACCGGGAGGCGCTGCGCTCCGCCCAGCGGGCCGGGGACGTGCTGGAGGCGAACGCGGTGCTGATGGACGCGTACAACACGGATGTGCGGCCGCTGCTCGCCGAGGTGCGGGAGGAGATGGGGCTGGACCCCGACCCGCTGAAGGCGTACCGGGCGTCCGGGTGGGCCTCGAAGATCGTCGAGGAGCGGGTGGGAGGGGAGCAGGCGGGGTGGGGGGCGTGACCGCTGCACTGAGCTGAAGCCGATGCCGCGCTTCATCTGCCGGGTCCCGCCTGTCGCGGACGGCGGGTCGTTCGTGGCCGGTCGCGCAGTTCCCCGCGCCCCTGGAAGGGCTGCGCCCTTCGGCGGGGCCGGACCTGCTGACACAGGCCGGCCGGCACAGGCACCCGGTGGTCCTCGGCCGGAAGGCACCCGGCTGCTGAACCCGCCGTGCTCGGCCGGGTGACAGGCACGGCCGAACACGGCGGGGGTCAGGCGGGCGGTGCGGGTCAGCCCTTGATCGCCCCGGTGAGCATGCCCTTCTTGAAGTGCTTCTGAACGAAGGGCGACAGAACGGCGACCGGGAGCAGGGCCATCACCATGACGGCCATCTGGATGGCGAGCGGGGAGAGTTGGCCCGTGTTGATCTGGGCCGCGAGGCCGACGGGGCGTTCCTGCTTCTGGACGAGCTGGATCATGACGTTCTGCAACGGCATCATGTCCTGGTCGGTGAGGTAGATGGACGCGTTGAACCAGGCGCTCCAGTAGCCCACCGCGTAGAAGAGGGCGATGACCGCGAGGACCGCCCTCGACAGGGGCATCACGATCTTCCACAGGATGCGCCAGTCGCCGGCGCCGTCGATGCGGGCGCTGTCGATGAGTTCCGGGGAGATACCCATGAAGAACGACCGCAGGACCAGGATGTTGAAGACGCTCACCGCGCTGGGGAGGATCAGCGCGAGATAGGTGTCGGTGAGGCCGAGGGCCTGGACCAGGAGGTACGTCGGGATCAGGCCCGCGCCGAAGAACATCGTCGCGAGCAGGGTCATCAGGATCCAGCGGTGGCCGAGGGAGCTCGTGCGGGAGAGTCCGTAGGCGCACAGGACCGACACGGTCATGCTGAACAGGGTGCCGACGAGGGTGACGCCGATGCTGACCAGCGCGGCCCGCTGCACCTGGCCGCCGCCGAGGAGTTCCTGGTAGGCGACGAAGGTGACGCTCCTGGGGACGACGACCAGGCCGCCCGCCTCGTCGATGGTCTTCTTCGTCTGGAGGCTGGTGACGACGACGATCCAGAGGGGGAAGAGGATCGCGAAGCAGGCGAGGCCCAGGGCGATGCCCTTGCCCGCGAGTCCCGCCCTGGCGGGTTCCTCCTCCCAGACCGGGCGGGGCGGGGCGGCCCAGCGGCCCGGCCTGCCGGCCGTCCCCCGCCGGTCGGCGGTCCGGGCCTCCTCACCCGCTGTGTCGAGGAGTGCGCTCATTTCTTGTACACCCCCTGCTCGCCCATGAGATGGGCGACCTTGTTGGCGGCCAGGACCAGTGCGAGGCCGACCACGCCCTTGATGAGTCCGGCCGCGGCGGCGTAGCTGAAGTCCTGGTTGCGGATGCCGTTCCACCACACATAGGTGTCGAGGACGTCGGAGGCCTCGACACCTACCGCCTGCCGTTGCAGGAGCAGTTGCTCGAAGCCGACGGTCAGGGCGTCGCCGACGCGCAGCACCAGCAGGAGGGCGATCACCGGGCGCAGGGCGGGCAGGGTGATGTGCCACATGCGCCGCCAGCGGCCGGCGCCGTCCATGGCGGCGGCCTCGTAGAGGTCGTGGGAGACGGAGGACAGCGCGGCGAGAAAGACGATGATGCCCCAGCCGGCGTCCTTCCAGATCATCTCGACCGTGACCAGGTACTTGAAGGTCTCCGGGTTGGTCATCAGGTCGAAGCCGTCGACGCCGTGCTGGCGGAGGGTCTGCGCGATGACGCCCGCCCCGCCGAAGATCTGCATGAACACGGTGACGACGAGGACCCAGGAGAAGAAGTGCGGGAGGTACATGACCGCCTGGGCGACCGCCCGGATCCGGGGCCTGACAATGCTGTTGATGAGCAGCGCGAGCAGGATCGGGACGGGGAAGAACAGGACGAGCTGGAGGAAGAACAGCACGAAGGTGTTCTGCACCGCGTGCCAGAAGTCCGAGTCCGCGAAGATCCGTTCGAACTGCGCGACGCCGACCCAGGGGCTCTGGAAGATGGCGACGAAGCCGTTCTCGCTGAGGTAGGGGTCGTAGTCCTGGAAGGCGACCACGTTGCCGAGGATCGGTATGTAGTTGAAGACCAGGATCAGCAGGACCGCGGGCAGCGTCATCAGGAGCAGGGCGCGGTCACGCTTGAATCTCAGGCGGAGGCTCGGCCTGCCCGCCCGCCGGCCGCCTCGGGGCGGGGGCCCGGTGGTGTCGTCGGACGCCACCGGGGCCGTCTGCGCAGTCTTCGCCTCGGCCCTCGGCCGGGGCACCGTGCTGTGGGACACGGCCTTCTCCTCGTCTCGGCCCCGGGTCAGTTCGCCGAACCGGTGTCGTCGAGCAGCTTCTTGTACCAGTCGCGCAGGTCGTCGCCGCCCTTGCTCTTCCAGTCGGACACCGCCTGCTGGACGTCACTGATCTTCTTGCGCCCGCGCACGGCGTCGTCCTCCAACTGCTCGAAGTTGTCGGCGAGGTTGGCCCAGCGGTTGGGTTCGGTGACGGTCAGCCCGAAGAAGGAGGTCTTCTTGGTGAAGGCGCCCATGCGCTGCTGCCATTCGACGATGCCCTTGGTGACCTCGGGGAAGTCGGGGTAGGCGACGTACGGGGCGGGGTTGCCGGTGTAGTCGTAGGCGCCGTTGACCTCGTTGACGCCCGTGGTGGACTTGACCGGCAGGCCCTTCTTCATGTCGTAGTCCGTGCCCTCGACGCCGTAGGCGGTGAGCATGAACTCCTTGGTGCCGTAGGGCGCGGCGCAGTAGTTGCACAGGGCGAGGAAGTCCTTGATCTGCTGCTTCGACGCCTTCTTGCTGACGAAGGTGAAGATGTTGGCGGGCTGCCCCGCCCACAGGGTGGGGTCACCGCCGTCGGGGCCGAAGAAGTCGAACGCGGCCATGTCGAAGTCGCTCTTCTGGGTGGCCTGTTCGGACACCGAGCCCCACCAGGCGGAGATGTTGTCGTTGAAGACCAGGGACTGACCTGCGGTGAACCGGTTCCGGGCGGTGCCGCCCGCCTTGCCGGAGACCGCGTCCGGGTGGACCACGCCGGCCGCGTAGAGCTTGCGGGTCCACTCCAGGGCTTCGAGGAACTCCTCGGTCTCGACGCGGTTGACCAGCTTGCCGTCGACCATGTTCCACCACAGCGCCTTGTCGCTGCCGGGGAAGACGCCGTAGATGTTGAACGCCGACCACTTCATGTCGTCGCAGGCCCAGACCTTCGACCTGGCGTCGGTGGCCTCCTTCGCCCAGGACAGGAACTCGTCGGGGCTGCCCGGAACGGTGTAGCCCTTCTTCTCGAAGATGTCCCGGCGGTACATGGGCGCGATGTCCGTGACGTACGAGGCGGGCATCGGGATCGCGCGCAGTTGGCCCCCGAAGATGCCGCGCTGCCAGGCCTCGCTGGGCACGGCCGCGAGGTTCGGGTACGCCTTGACCTTGTCCCCGGAGAGATACGGGCCCAGGTCGGCGAACTTGGCGTTGATGGCGCTGGGTATCTTGCCCATCAGGTTCCAGCCGGGCACGACGACCACGTCGGGGATGTCGCTGGAGGCGAGGACCGCGCCGAGCTTCTGGTCGTAGGTGACACCGTCCTGGTTCTGCCAGGTCACCTCGACGCCCACGGCCTCGTTCATCGCGCTGTAGTACGGGTTGTCGCCCTTCGGCGGCGTCCCCCAGAACGGCGCCATGACCTTCAGTCGGCCGCCGCTGCCCAGCTGCTTCGGGACCGAGGTCTTCAGATCGGCCGTGGGGATCGCCTGGGTGAAGCCGGCCGCCGAGCCGTTCTTCGACGGGATGTCGGGCGCCACGACGTTCGACGCCACGAACGTCGGGAGGATCTTCTTGGCGTCCTTGCCCGACGTCGTGCCCTCCTTGCGGCCTTCCTGCGAGCCGCCGCAGGCGGACAGCAGGGGGACGCCCCCCGCCACGACGGCGGTGGCGACCGCCGTGGAGGCGAGGAAGCTTCTCCGGCTCGGAGCGGAGGGGGCGGCGGAGTTCGGCGTCATTGCGTCAACCCTTCATGGCGCACACCAGGACACCCGGCGGTGGCCGTCGGCTGCGGTGTCTGAGTGGAACTGGCTGTGCTGAAGCGATGGAACCCATGACCGGCGGAGGGGAGGGGGAGGCAAGCGAAGCGATCCCTCCGCAGTCGAAGCGCTTCGATGTTGCTGCGAGGTTAAGTGAACGACCGGGGGTGCACAAGGGTCGATTCCCAGATTCCCCGGAGGTACGGACCACTGGCACAGCCCTCCAACGGCGCCTGCATGACGGTGAGGAAACGGATCTGTTGCGCCTTGGTCTCTTGACACCCACCCCACGGTCGAATCAGCATCGAAGCGCTTCGAAAGGCTCGCGCCGCTCCATCGCAAAGGGATCCCACGTGACCGCTCAGACGCCGCCCGTGCCGCCGTTCCGTGATCTGCGGCTGCCGGTCGCGAAGCGCATCGACGACCTGCTCCAGCGGCTCACCCCGGACGAGAGGGTCGCGTTCCTGCACCAGTTCGCGCCCGCCGTCGACCGGCTCGGGGTGGCCGCGTTCCGCACCGGCCAGGAGGCCCTCCACGGGGTGGCCTGGATGGGCCCCGCGACGGTGTTCCCACAGGCCGTCGGCCTCGGCGCCACCTGGAACGAGGACCTCGTCCGCCGGGTCGGCGAGGCGGTCTCCACCGAGGTCCGCGCCATGCGGGCGCGCGACGACCGCGTCGGCCTGAACGTCTGGTCGCCGACGGTGAACCTCCTGCGCCACCCCCTGTGGGGCCGCAACGAGGAGGGCTACTCCGAGGACCCGGCGCTGACCTCGGCGATCGCGACCGCGTACACCCGGGGTCTGCGCGGCGACCACCCCACGTACTGGCGCACCGCCCCCGTCCTCAAGCACTGGCTGGCCCACAACAACGAGACCGACCGCTCCGAGACGTCCTCCTCGGTCCGTCCGCGCGTCCTGCACGAGTACGACCTGCGGGCCTTCCGCTCGACCGTCGAGGCGGGCGCTGTCGCCGGCGTGATGCCCGCGTACAACCTGGTCAACGGCCGCCCCAACCATGTCTCGCCCTACCTGGCGGAGCAGCTGCGCACCTGGACCGACGAGCCGCTGCTGGTCTGCTCCGACGCGGGAGCCCCGTCCAACCTGGTCGACTCCGAGCACTACTTCGACACCCATGAGGAGGCGACCGCCGCGTCGCTGCGCGCCGGCGTCGACAGCTTCACCGACCACGGCACCGACAGCTCGACGATGATCGGGCACATCCGGGGAGCCCGCGACCGGGGCCTGCTGACCGCTGACGACATCGACGAGGCGGTCCGCCGCCAGCTCTCGGTCCGCTTCCGGCTCGGCGAGTTCGACTCCGGGGCCGACCCGTACGCCGACGTCAAGGACTTCGACACCCCCGCCCACCGCGCCCTCGCCCGGGAGGCCGCCGAGCAGGCGATCGTCCTGCTGAAGAACGAGGGCGGTCTGCTGCCGCTCGCCGAGGACACCCGGATCGCCGTCGTCGGCCTTCTCGCCGACGAGTGCAAGCTCGACTGGTACAGCGGCACCCTCCTCCACCGCTCGACCCCGCTGGAGGGCCTCCACGACCGGTTCGGCGTCGAGCGCGTCACGTTCGCGGAGGGCGTGGACCGGGTGAGGCTGCGCACGTCGGGCGGCGCGTACCTGGCCGTCCCCGAGTCCGGCGACACCGCCGAGGCGGTGCGCGGCGCGGAGGGCGCCCTCGACCCGGCGCTCCTCGCCGGCCGTACGGATCTGCCGCCGCTCACCACCGACGCGACCGGCACGGAACTCGCCCTGGTCGACTGGGGCGAGGGCGTGCTCACCCTCCGCGCCCCCGACGGCCGGTACCTCTCGGTCGCCGAGGACGGCCGGGTCCGCGCCGCCGCCGACCAGCCGGGCGGCTGGGTGGTCCAGGAGACGTTCCGCCTGGAACCGCACGAGAACGGTCACCTCCTCAGACACACGGGGACGGGCCGGTACGTCACTGTCGCCGCCGACGGCGTGAAGGTTGCCGACGGGAATCCGGAGGTCTTCGAACTCGTCGTGGCGCAGCCCGGCGAGGAGGCGGTGGCGGAGGCCGCCGCCGGGGCCGACGTGGTCGTCGTGGTCGCCGGCAACGACCCGCACATCAACGGCCGCGAGACCGAGGACCGCGCCACCCTCGCCCTGCCCGCCCACCAGGAGCGCCTGCTGCGCGCGGCCCGCGCCGCCAACCCGAACACCGTCCTGGTCCTGGTCTCGGCCTACCCGTACGCCGTCGACCCGGACGAACTGCCGGCCGTCCTGTGGACCGCGCACGGCGGCCAGGCCGCGGGCACCGCCCTGGCCCGTGTCCTCGCCGGTGACGTCTCCCCCGCCGGCCGCCTTCCGCAGACCTGGTACGCCTCCGACGCGGACCTGCCCGACCTCCTCGACTACGACGTGATCGGCGGCCGCCAGACGTACCTCTACTTCGAGGGCGCGCCCCTGTTCCCGTTCGGCCACGGCCTGTCGTACGGGGAGTTCGCGCACGAGAACCTCGACGCGCGCGTGGAGCAGGGGGACGGCGGCGGCGAGGGCGAGCTGACGGTGTCCTTCACGGTCACCAACACCGGCGTGGTGGCCGCCGACGAGGTCGCCCAGCTCTACGTCCGCGCCGTGGACCCCTCGGTCCCGCGCCCCCGCCGCGAGCTGGCCGGCCACCGTCGCGTCACCCTCGCACCGGGCGCGGCGACCGAGCTGACCTTCCGACTGCCGCTGTCCGTACTGGAGTTCTGGGACGTGGCACACGGCACCCTGCGGCTGGAGCCGGGCTCCTACGAGGTGCTGGTCGGCGCGTCCAGCGAGGACATCCGTCTGCGCACGACCGTCGAGGTCGAGGGCGAACCGCTCACCCCGCGCCCGGTCCGCGAACGCGGCCTGGACGCGGCGGACTTCGACGAGCAACGCGGCACCGAGATCGTGGACCGTACGAAGGTGTCCGGCGACGCGGTGACCCCGCTGGGCGGCACCTCGGGCGAACTGATCTTCAACGGCTGCGACTTCGGGCCGGGCGTCACCGGGATGTCGGTCGAGGTGGCGGGCGGGGGAAGCGTCGAGTTCTCCCTCGTCGGCGGCCCGGTACTGGCGACCCTGACGCTCGACACCCCCACCGGGGACCCGTACGCGTACACCACCCTGCACGCCGCCGTCTCCGCCGCCGGTGCGCACGACGTCCACCTCACACTGCGCGGCCCCCTGCGGCTCGCGCGTGTCGGCTTCTCCGGCTGAGGGTCCGGAAGCAGGCCGACACAGAAGGGGCCCGGCACCGGAAGGCATCGGTGCCGGGCCCCTTCATCCCGGGATCTGACCCCAGACTACATGAAAACGATTGTCAGAAGCTAGGGGTCGGTGTCGCCGGACAGAGGCTCTCAGGGCTTCGGTCCGCGGCCCCAGGGCCGCAATCCGCGGTCTCAGGGCTCCCGTGGGGGCTCAGAGCTGGAGACCGGTCAGCACCAGCACCCGCTCGTAGGTGTAGTCGTCCATCGCGTAGCGCACGCCCTCGCGGCCGACGCCGGACTGCTTGGCGCCGCCGTACGGCATCTGGTCGGCGCGGTAGGACGGGACGTCGCCGATGACCACGCCACCGACCTCCAGGGCGCGGTGGGCGCGGAAGGCGGTCTGCAGGTCGTGCGTGAAGACGCCCGCCTGGAGGCCGTACTTGGAGTCGTTGACGGCGGCGAAGGCCGCTGCCTCCCCGTCCACCTTCTGGAGAGTGAGGACGGGCCCGAAGACCTCCTCGCAGGAGATCGTGACGTCGGCGGGCACGTCGGCGAGGACGGTCGGCGCGTACGAGGCGCCGTCGCGCTTGCCGCCGGTGAGGAGGGTGGCGCCCGCGTCGACGGCCTCCTGGACCCACGTCTCGACCCGCTTGGCGGCGTCCTCGCTGACCAGCGGGCCGACGTCGGTGGCGGCGTCGGACGGGTCGCCGGTGACCTGGGCCTCCACTGCGGCCACGACGCGCGGCAGCAGCCGGTCGTAGACGGACGCGTCCGCGATCACCCGCTGCACCGAGATGCAGGACTGGCCGCCCTGGTAGTTGGAGAACGTGGCGATCCGGTTCGCCGCCCAGTCGAGGTCCTCGTCGGAGGCGTAGTCGGCGAGCACGACCGCCGCGCCGTTGCCGCCCAGCTCCAGTGTGCAGTGCTTGCGCGGCACCGAGTCCATGATCGCGTAGCCGACCTTCTCGGACCCCGTGAAGGAGATGACGGGCAGCCGCTCGTCCCGCACCAGGGCCGGCATGCGGTCGTTGGCGACGGGGAGGATGCTCCACGACCCGGCGGGCAGCTCGGTCTCGGCCAGCAGCTCGCCGATGACGAGGCCGGAGAGCGGGGTGGCCGGGGCGGGCTTCAGGATGATCGGCACACCGGCCGCGATCGCCGGGGCGATCTTGTGGGCGCACAGGTTCAGCGGGAAGTTGAACGGCGCGATGCCGAGGACGACGCCCTTCGGGAAGCGGCGTGTGACGGCGAGCCGCCCCTGACCGCCCAGGTCGGTGTCGAGGCGCTGCGCCTCACCGCCGTTGAACCGGCGGGCCTCCTCCGCCGCGAACCGGAACACGGACACGGCACGGCCGACCTCGCCGCGGGCCCACTTGATCGGCTTGCCGTTCTCGGCGGAGATCAGCTGCGCGATCTCCTCGGTCCGCTCGGCCAGACGCCGGCTGACGTGGTCCAACGCGGCGGCCCGTACGTGCGCCGGGGTCGCCGCGAACTCGTCCCGTACGGCGTACGCGGCGGCGACCGCCTGCTCGACCTGCGCGTCCGTGGGCACGCTCACCGTGCCGACGAGCCGGTCGTCCCACGGTGACGTGACGTCGAACGTGGTCTCACCGTTGGCCTCGCGGCCGGTGTGCCGATCA
>NZ_LIQX01000610.1 GCF_001418475.1 Streptomyces ossamyceticus
GCCCACTCGCCCGTCCACGGCCGGGACCCCAAGGAACTGGCCGCCCTGCTCACCGGCGAGAGCGGCCCCGAACGGCGGCTCGACATGATGCTGCGCCTCGGCCCGTACGGCGACGGCTTCGGCACCGACCCCGACGGCCTGAACCTGGAACGGCTGCTCGCCCACCCGCACGGCATCGACCTCGGGCCCCTCCAGCCTCGGCTGCCCCAGCCGCTCAAGACGGTCAGCGGCAGGATCGAACTGCTGCCGGGCCCGATCGCCGACGACCTGCCGAGGCTCCGCACGGCCCTCGGGGAACGCCCGGACGGCCTCGTCCTCATCGGCCGCCGCCATCTGCGGTCCAACAACAGCTGGCTCCACAACGTCCCCGCCCTCACCGGCGGCACCAACCGCTGCACCCTGCACATCCACCCCGAGGACGCCGCACGCCTCGACATCACCGACGGGGACGCCGTACGGATCAAGGGCGCCGGTGGAGAGGTCACCGCTCCCGCCGAGGTCACCGACGGTGTACGCCGGGGCGTGGTGAGCCTTCCGCACGGCTGGGGACACGACCGGCCGGGCACCCGGATGAGCCACGCCGCGCTCGACCCCGGCGTCAACGTCAACCAGCTCCTCGACGGCTCGCTCCTTGATCCACTGTCGGGCAACGCGGTCCTCAATGGAGTGCCCGTGGAGCTCGCACGAGCAGGCGCAACGCTGTGACCTGGAGTTCTGCGCTTATTGCTCGCATGTCAACGTCTTGTTAACGCTTGTGGAGCCGCCCTAACGTCGTCGCACCGCCGGTGCCCTGGTGGGAGTTCAAGGGCGAACGTTAGGTATCCACATGTTGACCATCCTCGGCTTCGCCATGATCGCGACCTTCCTGGTCCTGATCATGATGAAGAAGATGTCGCCGATCGCGGCGCTCGTGCTGATCCCCGCTCTCTTCTGCGTCTTCGTAGGGAAGGGCGCCAAGCTCGGCGACTACGTCATCGAGGGGGTGGGCAACCTCGCGCCCACCGCCGCGATGCTCATGTTCGCCATCGTCTACTTCGGCCTCATGATCGACGTCGGCCTCTTCGACCCGATCGTCCGAGGCATCCTGAAGTTCTGCAAGGCCGACCCGCTGCGCATCGTCATCGGCACGGCCCTGCTCGCCGCGATCGTCTCGCTCGACGGCGACGGCTCCACCACCTTCATGATCACCGTCTCGGCGATGTACCCGCTGTACAAGCGCCTGAAGATGAGCCTCGTCGTCATGACCGGTGTCGCCGCCACCGCCAACGGCGTGATGAACACGCTGCCCTGGGGCGGCCCGACCGCTCGCGCCGCCACCGCGCTCAAGCTCGACGCGGGCGACATCTTCGTCCCGATGATCCCGGCGCTCGCCGTCGGCCTCCTCTTCGTCTTCGTCCTCGCCTACTTCCTCGGTCTGCGCGAGCGCAAGCGCCTCGGTGTGCTGAGCCTCGACGACGTCCTGGAGCAGGACAAGATCGTCAAGGACGAGGAGCAGGAGCAGTCCGAGGAGACCGTGCTCGTCGGCGCGGGCGCCTCCGCCGCCGGCTCCGGCTCCGGTGACGACAAGGTCCGTACGGCCAAGACCACCGGTGGCGCGGGCTCCGGCACCGACGCCGATCCCGCCGACGACGCCGACGACGTCCGCCTCCAGGGCCTGGACCCGAACCGCCCGACGCTGCGCCCCAAGCTGTACTGGTTCAACGCGCTGCTCACGGTCACGCTGCTCACCGCCATGATCATGGAATGGCTGCCGATCCCGGTGCTGTTCATCCTCGGCGCCGCGCTCGCCCTGACGGTCAACTTCCCCCACATCCCCGACCAGAAGGCCCGGCTCGCCGCCCACGCCGACAACGTCCTCAACGTCTCCGGCATGGTCTTCGCCGCCGCCGTCTTCACCGGCGTCCTCCAGGGCACCGGCATGGTCGACTCCATGGCCAAGTGGATCGTCGACGGCATCCCCGAGGGCATGGGCCCGCACATGGCCCTCGTCACCGGCTTCCTGAGCCTGCCGCTCACGTACTTCATGTCCAACGACGGCTTCTACTTCGGTGTCCTGCCGGTCCTCGCCGAGGCCGGTGCCGCGCACGGTGTCTCGCCCCTGGAGATCGCCCGCGCCTCCCTCGTCGGCCAGCCGCTGCACATGTCCAGCCCGCTCGTGCCCGCCGTCTACGTCCTCGTGGGCATGGCGAAGGTGGAGTTCGGTGACCACACCCGGTTCGTCGTGAAGTGGGCGGCGGTCACCTCGCTGATCATCCTGGGCGCCGGGATCCTGATGGGCATCATCTGAGCCGACGGACACCGTCGGTTCAGACGATCCGACGGACACCGTCGCTCAAGTCAAGGAGGAACGTCATCGTGAGGCCCGGCAGGAATCGCGGCTGGCTGCTTCGTCTCGTCATCGCCTTCAGCTTCGCGCAGGGGGCGGTGTCGATGGCGCGGCCCGCCGTCTCCTACCGGGCCCTCGCGCTGGGCGCCGACGAGCGCGCGATCGGTGTGATCGCGGGGGTCTACGCCCTGCTCCCGCTGTTCGCCGCCGTCCCGCTCGGCCGCAGGACCGACCAGGGGCGGTGCGCCCCCCTGCTGCCCGTCGGCGTCGTCCTCATCGCCGGCGGCTGTGCCCTGAGCGGTCTGGCGAACTCCCTGGTGACGATGGCCGTCTGGAGCGGGGTGATGGGCCTCGGCCATCTCTCCTTCGTCATCGGCGCCCAGTCGCTGGTCGCCCGGCAGTCCGCGCCGCACGAACACGACCGCAACTTCGGCCACTTCACCATCGGCGCCTCCCTCGGCCAGCTGATCGGCCCGATCGCCGCGGGTGCCCTCATCGGCGGCCCGGACATGGCGCGGACGAGCGCCCTGGCACTGGTGGTGGCGGGTGCGGGGGCGGCCGTCGCGTTCACGTCGCTGTGGCGCATAGAGCGCCCCGTGGACCCCGAGTCCCGCACCGAGCAGGGCGAGCGGGTCCCCGTGCACCGCATCCTGCGCACCAGAGGAGTGCCCGGCGGCATCCTCATCAGCCTCGCGGTGCTGTCGGCGACCGACATCCTCACCGCCTACCTCCCGGTCGTCGGGGAGGACCGGGGCATCGCGCCGACCGTCATCGGCCTCCTGCTGAGCCTGCGCGCCGCCGCCACCATCGCCTGCCGTCTGGTGATGACCCCCATGCTGCGGTGGCTCGGCCGGACCGCCCTGCTCACGGTGACCTGTGTGCTCGGGGCCGTGCTGTGCGCGGGTATCGCGGTGCCGGTGCCCGTGTGGGCGCTGGCGCTGATGCTCGCCGCGCTCGGCTTCTGCCTCGGGGTCGGGCAGCCGCTGTCCATGACGACGGTCGTGCACGCCGCCCCGGACGACGCCCGCTCCACGGCCCTCGCGCTCCGGCTCACGGGCAACCGGCTCGGGCAGGTCGCGGCGCCGGCCGCCGCGGGTCTGGTCGCCGGTGTCGCGGGAGTGGCCGCGCCGTTCGTGATGCTCGGCGCGCTGTTGCTGGTGTCGTCGGGAATCGCCCTGCGCTCCCCGGTCGCTCCGGCAGGGGAGAGCGGTGGGGCGGAGCGTTCCGCCGGGCAGCCCGGCGGGAAGGAGCGATCCGCCGGGCGGCGCGGCTCCCGGATCGGGGCGGTCTTGAGCCGGAAGAGGGATATCTGACGGCGAGTGAGGCGCGGCTCCCGGCGCCTCCCCTCGTGATGTGACAGAGAGTCAGGTGAAAGCGTGATTTGTATGACAATCACCTGACTCGGAGGTCTTGCATGTCCACCTCGTCCCGCCCCCGCCGCGCCGGACGCGCGAGTGCCGCCGTCCTCGCGACGCTCACCGCCACGGGAGCCACCATGATCTCGGCACCGGCCGCCGTCGCGGCGCCGGGCGACCCCGACGTCAAGATCCACAGGGTGGGCTTCCCGTTCAGCAACCAGCGCAATCAGTCGAACGTCTGCGACTTCTATCTGGCCGCGTTCAACTTCCGCGCGGGACAGAGGATCGCCTGGAGCATCGAGAAGCTGCCGCCCGCCCCACTCCCCAACCCCGTCGCCGAGGGTGCCATCGCGCTCGCGGCCGACGGCAGCGGCTACACCCCGCCGGTGACCCCCGAGGGCGCCGTGCGGTTCCAGGAGGGCGACTACCGGCTGACCTGGCGGATCGTCGGTGAGACGGCCGCGCCCAAGTTCAAGGACTTCAACGTGAACTGCCCCGTCGCGCCCAACGGCGGCCCGCCGGCCGGCGGCGGCGGCCTCGCCATGACCAAGGACTTCTCCCCGGTCGCCGGGACGGCCGCCGTGGGTCTCGCCGCGGTGGGCGGAGTCGCCTATCTGCGGCTGCGCCGTCGTCGCGCCGATGGCGCCGCGTAGACGCGCGTCCGGTGCCAGGGGCGCG
>NZ_LIQX01000611.1 GCF_001418475.1 Streptomyces ossamyceticus
CGCTGAGCCCGCCCGCCCCGAGCTGAGCCCGCTGAACCCTCCGTCCCGAAGGGAACCCGGCCGCCATGCACACCTACACGGGCAAGCAGAAGTCGTACTGGATCGACACCGCGCCCGAGGCGAGCCCGCACCCGGCGCTCGACGAGGACCTCGTCGTCGACGTCGCCGTGGTGGGCGCCGGCATCGCCGGGATCAGCACGGCGTGGGAACTCGCCCGGACCGGCCGCAGCGTGGCGCTGCTGGAGGCCGACCGGGTCGCCGCAGGGGTGACGGGCCACACCACGGCGAAGGTGAGCGCCCTGCACACGCTGGTCTACGACCGGCTGCGGCGACACCGGGGAGCGGAGGCCGCGCACCTGTACGCGCGGTCGCAGACGGCGGCGATCCGGCATGCCGCCGCGGTGGTGGAGGAACTGGGCATCGCCTGCGACTGGGAGGAGACCGAGGCGTACACGTACGCCGAGGACGAGGGCCGGGTCGACGGGCTGAGGGCCGAGGCGGAGGCGGCGCGGGAGGCCGGACTGCCGGCGTCCTTCGTCACGCGGACGGGGCTGCCGTTCCCGGTGGCGGGGGCGGTACGGGTGGCGGAGCAGGCGCAGTTCCATCCGCGGGCCTATCTCCTCGCGCTCGTCGACGACCTCGTGCGCCGGGGTGGCGCGGTCCATGAGCGGACACGGGTGACCCGGCTCAAGGAGGGCTCGCCGTGCCGGCTGACGACGGAGGCGGGGTTCACGGTGACGGCCGGGGACGTCGTGGTCGCCACGCACTACCCGGTGTTCGACCGGGCGCTGCTGTTCGCCCGGCTGTCCCCGCGCCGCGAGCTGGTCCTGGCCGCGCCGATCCCGGCGGACGCCGACCCGCACGGCATGTACATCACGCAGGAGCAGCGCACCCGCTCCGCGCGCACTGCCCCGTACGGGGACGGGCGGCGGCTGCTGATCGTCACCGGGGAGTACTTCACGCCGGGCACCGGCAACGTGGAGGAGCGGTTCGAACTGCTCGCCGAGTGGGCTGTCGAACGGTTCGGGACGCTCGACTTCACCCACCGCTGGGCCACGCAGGACAACGACTCCACCGACTCCGTGCCGCTGGTCGGCCTCTTCCACGCGGGCAGCCGGCACACCTGGGTGGCGACCGGGTTCGGCGGCTGGGGCATGAGCACGGGCGTCATGGCCGGGCGGCTCCTCACCGACCTGATCGACGGGCTGCAGACACCATGGGGCGACCTGTACGACCCGCGCCGCGTCCTCAGCTCGGTCCGGGAGGCGCCGAGCTTCCTCAAGCACCAGGCGAGGGTCGCCCGGCACTTCGTCGGCGACCGGCTCTCCCCGGCCTCCGACACCTCCTTCGACGCGATCGCGCCGGGCGACGGGGCGATCGTCCGGGTCGGCGGCCACCACTGCGCGGTCCACCGCGACGACGACGGCGTCCTGCACACCCTGTCCGCCCGCTGCACCCATCTGGGCTGCCTCGTCGCCTTCAACCGCGCCGAACGCGCCTGGGAGTGCCCCTGCCACGGCTCCCGCTTCGACCCGGACGGCCACGTCCTCCAGGGTCCGGCGACGAAGCCGCTGGAACAGCGGGACATCTGAGGAGCGTCGTGTTCCCGCCGGGGACGACCCGAGTGACCCGCCCGGCGGCGGGCAGCCGGGAGGACGTACCGATCGACGAGCGACGAGTAGGGTCCGACGACATGAAGCTTGCGTTTTCCACTCTTGGTGTGCCCGGTGTTCCCGTGTCCGAGGTCGTGCGGCTCGCCGCCGGGCACGGCTACCACGGTGTCGAGTTGCGCGCCCATCCCGAGGAGCCGGTGCATCCGGGGATCGGGAGCGCGGAACGGGACCGGGTGGCCGCCGAGTTCAAGGCGGCCGGCGTGGAGATCCTGGGGATCGCCGGGTACGTGAAGGTCGCGGCGCCGGGGGACGACGGGCCCGTGCTCGACGAGATCCGGGACCTCCTCGACCTGGCGCGGGACCTGGGCGCGCCCTACGTCCGTGTCTTCCCCGGCGGCGACCCGGACGGCGGGCAGAGCACCGAGGAGGCCGACGCGGTCGCGGCCCGGCGGCTCGGCACGGCGGCGGAGGACGCGGCCGACCGCGGAGTGCGCGTCCTGCTGGAGACCCACGACTCGCACCGCACCGGCGCCGACGCCATCCGCGTCCTCGGCCCCGTCGGCCACCGCAACGTCGGCGCGCTGTGGGACGTCATGCACACCTGGCTGGGCGGCGAGCAGCCCGCCGAGTCGTACGCCGCCCTCTCCCCCTTCCTCGGCTACGTCCAGGTCAAGGACATCGCCTCGGCGGAGGACACCACCCCGCTGCCGCTCGGCGCGGGCGCCCTCCCGCTCGGCGAGTGCCTGGACGTGCTCACGCGCAAGGAGTGGGACGGCTGGCTGTGCTGGGAGTACGAGAAGCGGTGGTACGAGACCGCCGCGCCGCTGCCGGAACTGCTGACGGCGGGCAGGGAGCACCTCACGCGGCTGCTCAACGAGGCGGCCTAGGGTCCCTCGGCAGGGGCCCGCTGCGCAGGCCCCTGCTCACTGCTGCTCCCCCAGCCCGGCCAGAGCGGTGGCCCGCTCGGCCAGTGCTTCCAGGACCGCCTCATGGGCCGCATCCACCCCGATGTCCAGACGGACGGCGCCGTCGACGACGGCCACCTCGAAGGTGAAGAACGAACAGCAGCCGCTCTCCCGCTCGGCCAGGTCACGGACCCGGTCCCCTGCCACCGCAGCGTCGGAGAGTTCCAGCCGAAGGCGCTGTGGGCCGGGGCGTGACAGCGCCGTCAGGCGCTCGGTGAGCAGTCCGTCCCACTCGGCGATCCGTAGTGGCTGCTCCTCGGTGGGCAACGTGCATGACTGGGGCACCCGGTCCAGGTCGGTCATCGCGCTCACTCCCGTCGTCACACCCCTCGACCGGGGGTACACCACCGACGGTGAACCTGTACCTGGGTACCGGATGCAAGCCCGGCCGGCCGTCGGAGCTGGTCATGTGACGGCTGGGCTGCGAGGCTCAAGCAGCACGGCGGCAGGCCGTCATGGCGGTGTGCCCAGGCAGCCGGAAGGCAGGTGGTTGTCGTGGAGGAGGCAGCACGGATGGATCGTCAGGCGATTCACCGGGAACTGGAGCGGGCCCGTGCGACGTTCCACCGGCTCCTCGACGGCGCCGCCGAAGCCGACCTGCGTCGGGGCACGCAGGGCACCCGCTGGACCAACGGGCAACTGCTGTTCCACATGCTCTTCGGCTACATCCTGATCCGGCCGCTGCTGGTCCTGCTGCGGGTGTTCGGACGGTTGCCGCGGGGTGCCAGCCGCGCTTTCGCCCGGGTCCTGAACGCCGCGACCAGGCCGTTCGACGTCGTCAACTACCTGGGGCCGGTCGGTGGTGCCCGGGTGCTGGGCCGGCGTCGGATGGGCGCGGCCTTCGACCGCGTCATCGACTGGCTGCACCACCGCCTTGATGCCGAGCGGGAGGCGGACCTCGCGCTCGCCATGCACTACCCGACCCGCTGGGATCCGTTCTTCAAGGACCTCATGACCATCGCGGACCTCTACCGGTACCCGACCCGGCACTTCGACTTCCACCACCGGCAACTCACACTGACCGAGGGCGGATGAGCTTGGCTGACCGCCGGGCCGGCGGCCAACGGCGCGGGTGCTCCGGTCACCGTCAGACGGCGGCCGGAGCCATGGTCAGCAGGCGGCCCATCGCGGCGAGGACCGAGGGCTCGACCCTGTAGTACACCCAGGTGCCGCGCCGCTCGGAGGTGAGCAGACCGGCCTCCTTGAGCTTCTTCAGGTGGTGGGAGACGGTCGGCTGCGAGACGCCCACGTCGGAGATGTCACACACGCACGCCTCACCGCCCTCGTGGGAGGCCACGGCGGAGAACAGCCGCAGACGCACGGGATCGCCGAGGGCCTTGAACATCCGCGCGGCCGTCTCGGCCTCCTCCGCGGTGAACGGGCGCTCGGTGAGCGGCGGGCAGCAGGGCACCACGGCCCCGGACGCCTCGGGTTCGAGCAGCGGCAGCACCTTCGTATGAGACATGCATCTATGTTGACATACGTCGAACCAGGGTGGGGAGGGTCAGCCGCGGGCGAGGAGGCCGGCCAAGCGGCGGGCGGCCCGGTCGGCATCCCGGCCGACACCGCGCAAGGAGTTCGACGACAGGCCGCGCTGCCACTCCAACCCCACGAACGCCGGCTTGGGGTGGGCAAGGCAGGCGCCGTCGCGTTGGCGGGGGCGCCCGGCGGTATCGAGGGCGATCTCCACACCACCGGCTGGAGCCCCCGCCGCAGCAGCGCGTGCACGGCAGCCGGCCCCGACTGCCCGCCGCCGATCACGGCGACGTCGACGTACTCCATGACGAACCCCTGGATTCGATGAATGTCTATGTTGACGTCTATCAATACAGGTGCCATGCTGGCGAGCGCAAGCCATCGACGCATGCCGAAACAAGAGGAGTCGATCGTGAACGCGCCTGCCACCGCCGACCTGCCTGTCGTCGTGATCGGAGCCGGTCCCTCGGGCCTGGCCGCCGCCGCCCATCTCGTCGAGTACGGCATCGAGCCGCTGGTTCTGGAAGCGGGAGCGACCGCCGGGGCGGCCGTGCGGGAGTGGTCGCACGTGCGGCTGTTCTCGACCTGGGGCGAGGTCGTCGACCCGGCCGCCGAGAAGCTCCTGGCCCCCACCGGCTGGACACGCCCCGCCCCGGCCACGTACCCATCCGGCGGCGATTGGGCCGAGCTCTACCTCCAGCCCCTCGCGGACGTCCTCGGGGACCGCGTGCGCACCGGCGCCCGGGTCACCGGTGTCTCGCGGGCGGGCCGTGACCGGATCGTCGACGCCGACCGCGAGCAGCAGCCGTTCGTCGTCCACGTCGAGCATGCCGACGGACGCGAGGAGCGCCTGCTCGCGGCCGCGGTTGTCGACGCCTCCGGCACCTGGACCACCCCCAGCCCCGCAGGCGCCAGCGGCCTCCCTGCCCTCGGCGAGCGCGCGGCCGCCGCCCACATCACCTACCGCGTCCCGGACCTGAAGGACCCGGCCGTCCGGGCCCGATTCGCGGGTCGGCGCACGGCAGTCATCGGCACCGGGGCCTCTGCCTTCACCGCGCTCGCCTACCTCGCCGATCTGGCCAAGGCCGACGACGGGGTGGAGACGAAGGCGGTGTGGATCCTGCGCCGCGGGATCTCCGGCTCCACCTTCGGCGGCGGCGAGGCCGACCAGCTCCCCGCCCGCGGCGCGCTCGGTCTCGCAGCGAAGGCCGCGGTCGACGAGGGGCACGCGGACGCGGTCACCGGGTTCCGCACCGAGGCGATCGAGCGCGACGGCGACGGCCGCCTGGTCCTGGTGGCCGAGGACGGCCGCCACCTCGACGCGGTGGACGAGGTGATCGTGCTGACCGGATTCCGCCCCGACCTCACGTTCCTGTCCGAGCTCCGCCTCGGCCTGGACGAGCGTCTCCAGGCCCCGCTCGCGCTCGCGCCGCTGATCGACCCCAACCAGCACTCCTGCGGCACCGTCTATCCCCACGGCCACCGCGAACTCGCCCACCCCGAGCAGGGCATGTACCTCGTCGGCATGAAGTCCTACGGCCGCGCCCCCACCTTCCTCGCCATGACCGGCTACGAGCAGGTTCGCTCCGTCGCCGCCGCCATCGCCGGCGACCTGGAGGCCGCCGACAAGGTCGAACTCACCCTTCCCGAGACCGGAGTCTGCGGTGGCGCCGGACTCTTCGACGCCCCCGAATCCGACCAGAGCGGCGGCTGCTGCACCCCCGCACCGCAACTCGTCCCGCTCACCGTTCCCGCCGCAATCCCGGCCGTCACAGCCGCAGCAGCTGCCGACGAGGCACCCGCAGGCGGCTGCTGCGGATCGTGACCAGTCTCAACACACCCTCGTGCGGGGCCGCGACCGGACCGGGCACCCGGCCGCGGCCCCGCGCCGCGCTACCCGCCCTGTGCCTGACGCAGATCACCAGCTGGGGCATCGTCTACTACGCCTTCCCCGTCCTGAACCCGCAGATCACGGCCACCACCGGCTGGCCCCCCGGAGCGACCACCGCAGCGTTCTCCCTGGCCCTGGTCGTTTCCGCGCTCACGGGTATCCGCATCGGGCGGATCCTCGACCACCGCGGCCCCAGGCTGGTCATGACGACAGGCTCCGTACTCGCCGCCGCCAGCCTGGTGACCGTGGCCACCGCCCCCAACCTGCCCTTCTTCTTCGCCGGCTGGGCGCTGGCCGGACTCGCGATGGCCTCGACGTTCTACCAGCCCGCCTTCGCCGCACTCACACGCTGGTGGTCCCCCGACCACGTCCGCGCCCTGACCGTCGTCACCCTCGCGGGCGGACTCGCCTCCACCGTCTTCGCCCCGCTGACCGCCCTCCTCTCCCACCACTACTCCTGGCGCACCACCTACCTGCTCCTGGCCGCACTCCTCGCCGCCATCACCATCCCCACCCACGCCCTGGCCCTGCGCGCACCATGGCCCGCTGCCCCGACCGCCCCCGGACAAGCAGAGACCGGTGCCAGGACGATCATGCGCAGCAGGCCGTTCGGGATGCTCGCCGCCGCCTTCACCCTCTCGGCGTTCGCGATGTACGCCGTCGTCATCGCCCTCGTGCCCCTCCTCCTCGAACGCGGCTACACCACCACCCAGGCCGCCTGGGCCCTCGGTCTCGGCGGCGCCGGTCAGACCCTCGGCCGCACCTTGTATGCCGCGCTCGCCCGCCGCACAAGCGCCGCTGTCCGCACTACCGCTCTGATCGCCCTAGGCGGCCTCACCACCACCGCCTTCGCGACCGCACCCGGACCGTACGCCCTGCTCGTCACCATCTCCCTCACAGCCGGCATGGTCCGCGGCAACCTCACCCTCCTTCATGCCACGGCCATCACCGACCGCTGGGGCACCACTCACTACGGACACCTCTCCGCGATCCTCGCCGCCCCAGCCACCACCGCCGCGGCCCTCGCGCCGTTCGCCGGCGCCGCCCTCGCCACCCCCCTCGGCGGCTACACCCACCTCTTCATCCTGCTGGCCGTCGTCTCCCTCACCGCCGCACTCACCGCCCCTTGGACGAATCCGGCACGCACCGACCATGGCGCATCTCCCTGATGGTGACGTCCGTACCAACGCCGGCGGCGCGGACCAGCCCACCCGGCGGGGCTGCGGACAGCGACGTGAGGGCGGGCGCCGACGTCACGCCGAGAGAGGTCCGGTCAATCGCGACGCTGCGGCTGCGGCTGCGGCGTACGAGGCTGACGGCCTGCTCGATCTGAGTGAAACACTGGCCTGAGCTTGAAGAATCAAGGGTCGCGGGGATTTTGACCGCGAATCAACACCGAGCCAGACAAAGCCAATCGTCCGGCGAGCCGATACCGACAGTAACTCATGGAAAACGGAGCGCCTCGGCCTTTCCTTATCGCAGACTTACCTCCCGCACTCAGCCGCCTCAACTGGCCAAGCACCGGGGGGATTTGGCATATGCAAGGCACGGTCGACGGATTCAGCTACGGCGCGGTCACTCCGGTGGCGGCCTACATCATGGCGTGCCTCGGCGCGGCGCTGGGACTGCGCTGCGTCGTCAGGTCCGTCTACAACGAACGTTCCTGGAAACCCGGTTGGCTGGCCCTCGGCGCGGCCTCGATCGGCTGCGGCATCTGGACGATGCACTTCATCGCGATGATCGGCTTCCGGGTCAAGGAGAGCCGGATCCACTACGACGTGACCCTGACCGTTCTGAGCCTCGCCGTGGCCATCGTCGTCGTCGGCATCGGCGTCTTCGCCGTCGGCTACCGGGGCGTCAGCACCGCCACCCTGTGCACCGCCGGCGGCGTCACCGGGCTCGGCGTCGCCGCCATGCACTACCTCGGCATGGCCGCCATCCAGCTCAACGGCTACATCGAGTACGACATCGCCGTCGTCGCCCTGTCGGTCCTCATCGCCATCGTCGCCGCGACCGCCGCGCTCTGGGCGGCCGTGTCCATCAGCGGCTTCCTCACCAGTCTCGGCGCGAGCCTGGTCATGGGGGTCGCGGTGTCCGGCATGCACTACACGGGCATGGCGGCCGTGGGCGTCCATCTGCACGGCAGGGCCGGTGGACCGCTGACCGGGGAGTCACCGACGTCGATGCTCCTGCCGATGCTGATCGGTCCGGTCATCTTCCTGGTCCTGGCCGGCGTGGTCATCATGTTCGACCCGCTGCTGGTGCTGGGCGACGGGGAGTGGAACAAGGGACGCACGACGGCGACCCGCCCGGCCCGGGAACGGGTCGCCGCGGGCGGGGGACCGCGCGTGCCGGCGGAGTGGCGGGCCGACCGCCCCGACCGCCCGCTCCCCCACCCGGACCCCGACGCGGGGTCCCTGTTCGAACGCCCGACCCGACGGGAGAGGGAGCCGGAGGGAACGGCGGGGCCGCGGGTCCAGGAGTGGTGAGCCGGGGTGGGGCCGAGAGTCCAGTGCCGGTGGGTGAGGGCTGGTCGCGCAGTTCCCCGCGCCCCTGAAGGGTGGGGCCCGCGGCCCGCCCTACAGCTGAAAAGCACGGGGCCGCAGGCCCTGCTTTTCAGGGGCGCGGGGAACTACGCGAACGGCCACGACGGACCCGCAGCCGCCAAAACCACACGCACCCCCGAGCTACCAGGCGCCCGGCCCTACACAGACGGCTCCGGCAGCAGCCGCGGCTCGACCCGGTCCTCCACCACCCCGTCCCCCTCCCGCCGCACGATGTACGCCCCCTTGCCCGGCACCTCGGAGACCACCTCCGTCAGCTTCGTGCCGTGGTACACGAGGCCCACCCCGTCGTCGGTGCAGTGCGTCTCCGGCAGCGTGCCGTCCGCGACGAGGCCGTGGACGAGGGGGCGGCGGCCGGCGTCACTGTCGTAGTGGACGCCGTTGCCGTACGGCAGGTACGCCAACGCGTTGGTGACGGGCCGCAGTCGGGGCCCGAAGGAGTCGGTCGTGCCGCCCTGGAACCAGCAGATGGAGCCCGCGCTCACCCCGCTGAGGACCACCCCCGCCTCCCACGCCCGCCGGAACACCGAGTCGAGGCCGTGGACACGCCACACGGCGAGCAGGTTGGCCACCGAGCCGCCCATGACCCAGACGACGTCCTGATCGAGGACCGCGCCCTCGACGTCCTCGATGTTGGGCATCGGGAACAGCTGGAGCGGGGTGAGGTCGAAGCCCGCCACCCGCGCCGCCTCGCCCATCCGCGCCGTCATGTGCTCGGCGTCGCCGATGGCCGTACCGACGTACATGACCTTCGGGCGACGGCCGTTCACGCCCGACAGCTCCACCGCGTGGTGCACGAGGGAGTGGAAACCGACCCAGATGCGGTCCCCCCTGCGGTGGCCGCCCGAGGTGGCGACGATGGTGGGCTCGGTGGCAGTCATGGCGGGGAGATTAGCAAGGCGGGAGGGCCCTTCAGCCCTCCACTGCTGTACGGGCGTTCAGTTGGCCGACGGACCGCCGGACATTCCCCGCCGAAGCTCCGCGAACGCCGCCCCGAACTCCGCGTGGAAGTCCGGGAACGTCTTCCGGACGCAGCCCGGGTCGTCGAAGGTGATGCCGGGAACCCGCAGGCCCGTCACCGCGAACGACATGACGACGCGGTGGTCGCCGTACGTCTTGATGTCGGCGCCGGCCATGGGCGCCCCCGGGCGGATCTCGATCCAGTCGGGCCCGGTGGCGACCTCCACGCCGAGCCGCCGGAGGTTCTCCGCGCAGGCGTCCAGCCGGTCGCACTCCTTGACCCGGGTGTTGGCGACGTCCTCGATCCGGACCGGCCCGGCGGCGAACGGGGCGATCGCGGCGAGGGTCGGCATGGTGTCGGAGATGTCCCGCATGTTGACGGTCAGGCCGCGCAGTTCGCCGGTGCCGGTCACGGTCGTCCGGTCGTCCCGTACGTCGACCCGTGCGCCCATCCGCCGCAGGACGTCCACGAAGCGCAGGTCGCCCTGGAGGGCGCCGGCGCCGAGGCCGGGGACGGTGACCTCGGTGCCGGTGAGCGCGGCCGCGGCGAAGAAGTAGCTCGCGGTGGAGGCGTCCGGCTCGACGGCGTAGGTCGTCGCGCGGTAGCCGCCGGGCGCGACCGCGTAGGTGACGCCGGTGCCGTCGTCCTCGCGGCGGACGTCCGCGCCGAACGCCCGCATCATCGCGGTGGTGATCTCGACGTACGGCTCCGACACCAGGTCGGTCACCTTGATGCGCAGGCCGTCGCGGGTGAGCGGGCCGAGCAGCAGCAGCGCGGTGAGGTACTGCGAGGACTGGCCGGCGTCGAGGGTGACGTCGCCGCCGGTCACGCCGTTCGCCGTGATCCGCAGCGGGTGGTGGCCCTCGGCCTCCTCGTGCACCAGGTCCACGCCGAGGTCCCGCAGGGCCCGGGTGAGGGGGGCGAGGGGGCGGCGGCGCATCTGGGCGGAGGCGTCGAAGCGGTAGATGCCGTGGCCGGCGGCGGCCAGGGTCGGCAGGAAACGGGCGGTGGTGGCGCCGTCCCGGCAGTAGACGTCGGCGGTGGTGACGGCGGGCCCCTGCGGGCGGCCGTCGACCTGCCAGGCGTCGGGGGTCCGGCCCACGCGGTAGCCGAGCCGGGTCAGCCCCTCGGCGAAGCCCTCCGTGTCGTCGGACCGCAGGGGGCGGCTGAGCGTGGTGACTCCGTCGGCGGCGGCCGCGAGGAAGAGGGCGCGGGCGGTGATGGACTTGGAACCGGGGATGTGCACGAGGGGCATACGACCATGGTCGCGCCCGAGCACCGCTGCGCGCGGTGGCGTCCGCCAGGTGGACCGGGCGCCCAGGGGCTCGGGGGTGCGTGGTTCGTCGGCGGGTGCGGGTTCGTCGTGGTCTCTCGCGCAGTTCCCCGCGCC
>NZ_LIQX01000612.1 GCF_001418475.1 Streptomyces ossamyceticus
CGGGCACCGGTGGGTCGGCACGGCCCGGCCCCGACGGTTCACGGGCGTTCGTCGCCGACGGCACCGCCCATCTGACGATCCCGCTGCGGATCAGCGTCGGTCTCGACCCGTCGGTGTTCCCCGTCGCGAGCGTGACCGCGCCGCCGCCCGGCCCCGTGCCCCCGGCACCGCCCCCGGCCGGGCGGCCCGACACGGCGTCCGCCGCGGAGCGCGACGTCGAGGCGGCCCTCGTCAACCACCGGGTCGCCCTGGAGCGGCCGTACTACGACCGGCCCGCCGACACCGCCGCGCGCGAGGCCTACTACGCGGGCGTCGCCACCGACGACGGGGACACGCTGCGGCGCGCGCTCACCGAGCTGCTGACCCGGACCCACAACCCGCGCCCCCGGTACAAGCCGATGCGGCTCGTCTACCCGTGGGTGGATCTGCACCGGGACGGCCGGCTGCGCAGCATCTACTCCGGGAACGACTTCTCCGCCGAGGAGTTCATCCGGGCGGACGCGGCCGTCGAGGCGGCCCGGACGGCGCGTATCCAGGAGCTGTTCCTGCACGAGGGGACGGCGGGACCGGCCGAGTTCGAGGCGGAGTTCGACGCGTTGGAGGCGTCGATGCCGTTCAACTGCGAACACGTGGTGCCGCAGTCGTGGTTCCTGAAGAAGGAGCCGATGCGGGGCGACCTCCACCATCTGTTCGCCTGCGAGGTCGGTTGCAACAGCTTCCGCGGCAACTTCCCCTACTTCGACTTCCCCCACTTCGACGAGGTGGTCCGGGACGCCTGCGGGCTGCGCGAGGACGTCGGGTTCGAGCCGCAGGAGGGCAAGGGCACGGTCGCCCGCGCCACCCTGTACTTCCTGCTGCGCTACCCGAAGCAGGTCGGCGACACGGCGCGTGAGTTCCCCGAGGAACGGCTGCCCCTGCTGCTGTCGTGGCACGCGAGCGAGCCGGTGACCGAGTACGAGCTGCATCGCAACGCCGCCGTAGCGGAGCTCCAGGGCAACCGGAATCCGCTGATAGACCACCCGGAGTGGGCCGAGAGGATCGACTTTTCGGGGGTCTGGCCCTGATGTGTCAGGGCTTGTGACCACCCCGGTGGCGGGATCGGGCGGGCGGCGGTTTAGCATATGAGCGCCGCCTAGCTCGAAAGATAAATCTGTGACTGTCAACGAGGACTCGTTCACCCTTTGGAAGCACCGCGAGGAGATCGCGGAGTCGATGATCCCGATCATCGGGAAGCTGCACCGCGAGCGGGACGTCACGGTCCTGCTGCACAGCCGCTCCTTGGTGAACAAGTCGGTGGTCAGCATCCTGAAGACGCACCGCTTCGCCCGGCAGATCGCCGGTGTGGAGCTGTCGGTCACCGACACGCTGCCGTTCCTCCAGGCCCTCACGACTCTCGACCTCGGGCCCTCCCAGATCGACATCGGCCTGCTCGCCGAGGCGTACCAGGCCGACGACCGGGGCCTGTCGGCCGCGGAGTTCACCGCCGAGGCCGTCGCCGGTGCCACCGGCGCCAACAAGATCGAGGGCGGCGAGGGACGCGACGTCGTCCTCTACGGCTTCGGCCGCATCGGCCGCCTCGTCGCCCGCCTGCTGATCGAGAAGGCCGGCTCCGGCAACGGTCTGCGGCTGCGCGCCATCGTGGTGCGCGGCGGCGGCGAACAGGACATCGTCAAGCGCGCCTCGCTGCTGCGCCGCGACTCCATCCACGGCCAGTTCCAGGGCACGATCACCGTCGACGAGGCGAACAGCACGCTCGTCGCCAACGGCAACACCATCAAGGTGATCTACGCGAACGACCCGTCCGAGGTGGACTACACCGAGTACGGCATCAAGAACGCGATCCTCATCGACAACACCGGCAAGTGGCGGGACCGCGAGGGCCTGTCGCAGCACCTGCGCCCCGGCATCGACAAGGTCGTCCTGACCGCGCCGGGCAAGGGCGACGTCCCGAACATCGTGCACGGCGTCAACCACGACACGATCAAGCCGGACGAGCAGATCCTGTCCTGCGCGTCCTGCACCACCAACGCGATCGTGCCGCCGCTGAAGGCGATGGACGACGAGTTCGGTGTGCTGCGCGGTCACGTGGAGACCGTCCACTCGTTCACCAACGACCAGAACCTGCTGGACAACTACCACAAGTCGGACCGTCGCGGCCGCTCCGCGCCGCTGAACATGGTCATCACGGAGACGGGCGCCGCCTCCGCCGTCGCCAAGGCGCTGCCCGACCTGAAGGCGCCGATCACCGGCAGCTCGATCCGCGTCCCCGTCCCGGACGTGTCGATCGCGATCCTCAGCCTGCGCCTCGGCCGGGAGACCGACCGCGAGGAGGTCCTCGAGTACCTCCGGGGTGTCTCGCTGACCTCGCCGCTCAAGCGCCAGATCGACTTCACCAACGCGCCCGACTCGGTCTCCAGCGACTTCATCGGCTCCCGCCACGCGTCGATCGTCGACGCGGGCGCCACCAAGGTCGACGGCGACAACGCGATCCTCTACCTCTGGTACGACAACGAGTTCGGCTACTCCTGCCAGGTCATCCGGGTCGTCCAGCACGTCTCCGGCGTGGAGTACCCCACCTACCCGTCCCCGGCGGTCTGACCTCCGGGCAGGGATCTCACGGTCACGGGGCCGGGTGGACGTCGCGTCCGCCCGGCCCCGTGGTGTGACGGCGCAGGTCCGTGGCACTTGCAGTGCCATGGATCGGACGAGGCGAGGAACGGAAGTGGTGCGGCGGCACGGCGGCGCCGTCGTACTGGCGATGCGGCGCGCCTGGTCGGGGCCGGGCCGCGAGCGGGACCTGATGGCGCAGGCCGGGAAGGCCGCGCTGGCCGCGTGTGTGGCGTGGGCCGTGGCCGGCTGGTGGCTGAGGGCGCCGATGGCGTTCGTCGCACCCTGGTTCGCGATCGTGCTGGTGGAGTCGACGGTGTACCGGTCGGTCGCCCACGGTCTGCAGCAGCTGGCCGCGTTCGCGGTCGGCACGGTCGCGGCAACGGCCGGTGCCCTGCTCCTTGACGGCACCCTCGTGGCGATGGTCCTGGTCCTGCCGGTGGTGCTCCTGCTCGCGCAGTGGCAGCGGCTGGGCGCCCAGGGCATCTACGCCGCGACCGGCGCCCTGTTCGTACTCACCGGCGGCCAGGTCACCATGGCCGCCGCCGGGGCGCGGCTCGCGGAGGCGGTGTTCGGGGCGCTGGTCGGCATCGCCGTCAACGCCCTGATCCGTCCCCCGCTGTATCTGCGGGACACCCGCGCCGCCCTCTCCGAGGCCGCCCGGGAGGCGCAGGCCATCCTGGAGGCGGTGGCCGACGGGCTCACCGACGGCGCGGGCGATCCGGATCCGCACGCCGCCGGGGAGTGGCACGAACGCGCCCTGCGACTGTCCCGCCTCGTCGACCAGGCCCGGTCGGCGATCGGCTGGAGCCGGGAGAGCATGCGGGTCAACCCGCGCGGCCGCCGCACTCGGGCCCTCGCGCCGCCCGGCCGGGCCTACGACGACGCCCTCACCGTCCTCGACCATGTCGCCGTGCACACGGCGGGCGTGACCCGCACCGTGCTGGAGACCTCCGCCCACGGCTCCCGGCCGGCCCGGCCCGTGCCGGAGATCACCGGCCCGTACGCGGACTTCCTGCGGCACACCGCCCGCGCCGTCGGCCTGTACAGCCGGGCCCGGTTCTCCGCGGGCGGCACCGATCGTGACGCCGACCGGGCGCTGCGGGAGACCGTCGAGGAACTGTCCCGCGCCCTCGACGACCTGCACCGCCGACTGCCCGACGCGGTCCGTGACGACCCGGAAGCCCTCAGCACCCACGGCACCCTGCTGGCGCAGGCGCGCCGACTGGCCGATCAGCTCGTCCAGGGGTGACCCGGCGTCGGCCGGTCACAGGTCGATGATCACCAGGGCGGTGTCGTCGGTGGCGCCGCTCAGGGGCAGCAGGTCGAGCAGGAGGGCGTCGGCTAGGTCCTCCGCGCCGGCCCGGCGATGGCGGGTGAGGGCGTCGGCGAGGCGGGCCAGACCGGTGTCGATGTCCTCGACGCGGCGCTCGATCAGCCCGTCCGTGTACAGGACGAGGGTGTCGCCCTCGGTGAACTCGACGGTGGCCTGCGGGCGGGCGACACGGTCGGGACGGGCGCCGAGTGGCGGGTCGGTCGCCTGGTCGAGGAAGGTGACCGACCCGTCCGCGCACAGCAGTGCGGGCGGCAGATGGCCCGCGCTGCTGTACATGATGGTGTGGTCGCTCCAGTCGATGCAGGTCTGGACGACAGTGGTGTTCTCGGCGCCCTCGACGGAGGCGGCGTACAGGCCGAGGGCGTCCAGCGCCTGGGCGGGTCCGTCCGCGACGAGGGAGGCGGCGCTGAGCGCGCTGCGCAGCTGGCCCATGGCGCAGGCGGCGGAGAGCCCGTGCCCGACGACATCGCCCACGGCCACACCGATCCGGTCCTCGCCGGGCATGTCGACGAGGTCGTACCAGTCGCCGCACACGTTCAGCGCGCCGGTCGCCGGCCGGTAGCGCACCGCCGCGCGGTGGTGACGGACGGGGCTGGGCGCGGGCAGCATCGCCCGCTGCAGGGCGAGGGCGACCTCGCGTTCCCGGGCGTGCGCCCGGCGCAGGCGTTCATTGACCTCCTGCAACTCACGGGCGCGGGTGTACAGCTCGGCCTCCAGGACCTGGGCCCGGTCGCCCAGCGGGCGGGAACGGGCCCGGATCAGCTCGGTGACCTCCTCCACCTTGTGGATCAGCAGCACCACGGTGCCGTCGGGGCCGAGGAGGGGTGCGTTCACCGGGCTCCAGTAGCGCTCCTCCCACTCGCCGGGCCGCTCCGCCGACTCCACGTCGTAGCGTTGCAGCGCCATCGCGTCCCGCTCGCCGCTCTCGACCACCCTGGTCAGGGACGCCGCCAGGTTCCGCATCCCGGTGGCGCCCGAGTCGCCGGGGTTGTCGGGGAACACATCGAACAGGTACCGGCCGACCACCTGTTCCCTGGTGCGGCCCGACTGCCGCAGGAACTCCTCGTTCGCGTCCGCGTAGACCAGGTCGGGCGTCAGCAGCGCCACCATGCCGGGCAGCGCCTGGAACACCGCCGCGTAGTCCGTCTCCGTCTCCGCCATGGTGCGCCGCCTCAGCGTCTGTGCCTGTTCTGCGATCTCCACCATAGGATCCCGCAGCCGGGACGTCGCGTCTCCGGCATCGAGAAAAACCGCAGCTCACGCAGTGTCGCCGAAGGGGGGCGCGGAGCGACCGGGCAGGGCGCGCGGGCGCTCAGCAGGGCTTGCGCCATGCGTCCAGCTCCAGGCGTTTCACCATCGAGGAGAGGCGCAGCCGCCGGGACTCCGCGCAGAAACTGCTCCTCGGTTCCGTGTACTCGACGTGGAACACGGCCTTCCCGGCGGCGATGAACGGGCTGAGGTCGGCGCATTCGTCGTACTGGGCGCACTCCTCGTTGACCGCGAAGTCGAAGTCGGCGAGGAGCTGGGGGATCTGCGGGAGGTCGTTCTTCAGGCCCACCGCCAGGCCCCGCTCGTGGGCAATGTCGGCGATCATGCGGTTGTAGGCGAGCTGGTCGCGGGCGGTGAGCGGGAAGCCGGTGTCGCTGCCGTAGCCCTCGACCAGGTCGGGTTCGACCGCGTCGAAGCCCTTGTCGCGGCACATGTCGAAGCGGCGTTCCATGAGCGGCCGCAGGACGTCGAGGCGTCGGATGTCCAGCCAGCGTTCGCCGGCCCAGCCGTTGGGCTCGCCGAGCACCGAGCGGGGGAAGGCGTCCCGGTCGGGCCGGAAGTTCTCCCAGGCGCCCACGTTGACGTAGCAGATGACCTTGCGGCCGTCGCGGTGCAGCCGGGCCACGTCCGCCGCGGAGTTCTCGAAGCCGTCGATGTCGTAGACCGGCACGTCCGCCGAGGGGTCGACCTTCCCGTCCAGCTGCCACTGCCAGGCCAGCCCCGGGCGGGGTCGCCACCGTTCCCCGGCCGGGCGGTCCGGGGTGCCGGTGCAGCCCGCGAGCGCCGACGCCACCAGGGTGGCCAGCAGGGTCGCGTACGCCAGTGCCGTCCGCCTCATCGTTCGGTGCTCCCGGTCAGCGCGGGCGTCAGCCGGGCCCACGGGTTGGGTGGTTCGCCGGTGACCGGGCCGCAGACGCCCGCGCCCCGCTCGTGCGCGGTGCGCACGGCGAGCGGCACGAGCGCCTCGGGCACCCCGTAGACGAGGTGGCACAGCCGTTCGGGCGGCCGGCGGGCGGTCCACGCCGGTCTGCTGAACGACGACACGTACGTCGACCAGTGGCCCTCGAAGGTGACGGTCAGGTCGGCGAGGCGGGCATAGCCGGGGGCCGGGTGCACGCCGGGGTTGAGGACGACCGTGTCCGCGCCCAGCCGGCGCAGGGCGCGGACCAGCCGACGGCAGGCGGGCAGTCCGTCGGGGGTGGCCGTCACCTGGTCGAGGAAGCAGCCGTCGGCCGCGTACCACTCCCGGTGACGGCGTAGATCGTCGGCGATCTCGGCGCGGTCGCGCATCCCGTAGTCGGTGTCGACGTAGCCGAGGAGCCGGGCCCCGGCCCCGCGGAGCGCGGCGGCGGCCGCGCCGAACGCGGGGTNNCGCGGCCGTGATCAGCCGGTGCCAGGCCCCCGGGTCCTCGGCCGGGTGGACGTAGAGGGGCACGAGCAGGCTCACCGCCGGCCTTCCCAGAGCGCGGTCAGGGCGTCGTCGAGGGAGTACTCCGGCCACCAGCCGAGCGCCTCCTCGGCGGCGGAGATGTCCGAACACTGCCACGACACGTCAGCCGACCGAAC
>NZ_LIQX01000613.1 GCF_001418475.1 Streptomyces ossamyceticus
CACCCCGACACCGACCCCCTCCCCCTCGGGCACGGGCACCCCCGACGCGGACTCCGCTCCGGTCACCAACGAGGAGTTGGAGACCGTACGCGCGAAGCTGGAGGGCCTCTACCACGACGCGGCGGTGGCCACGGACGCGTACAACGCGGCGGAGGAGAAGGCCGACAAGCAGTCCGCCGAGATCGTCGATCTGGCGAACGAGATCGTCAAGGGCCAGGAGAAGCTGGACAAGCTGCAGGACCTGATCGGCGCCGCGGCCCGCGCCCAGTACCGGGGCGGCAGTCTGCCGCCCGAGGTGCAGCTGTGGTTGAGCGAGAACCCCCAGGAGTTCCTGGAGGGCGCGGACCGGCTGCGCCAGGGGCAGTTGGCGACCAAGGGTCTGCTCGCCGAGATGAACCGCACGCAGGACGACCTGGAGCAGTACTCCAAGGACGCCTCGGCGCGCTGGCAGAAGCTCGAAGCGAACCGCAAGGCCAAGGAGAAGGCCAAGAAGAAGATCAAGAAGCAGATCGCCGCCGCCGAGAAGCTGGAGGCCGATCTGGAGGACGACGAGCGGGAGCGGCTGGCGAAGCTGGAGGAGGACGCCGCGCAGCAGAAGCAGGCTGCCTGGCTGGACTCCGGCATCCTCGACGAGATCGACGGCAATGCCTCCGAGCAGGGCAAGAAGGCCGTGAAGTTCGCGACGGACCAGATCGGCAAAGCGTACGAATGGGGCGCCGAGGGCCCGCGGACGTACGACTGCTCCGGCCTCACCAGCCAGGCGTGGATCGCGGCCGGCCGGGGCATCCCCCGTACCTCGCAGGAGCAGTGGCGGCAGCTCAAGCACATCCCCGTCGAGAACATGCGCCCCGGTGACCTGATCATCTACAACGCCGACGCGAGCCATGTCGCCATGTACATAGGCGATGGCGCGATCGTCCACGCCCCGCGCCCGGGGCGGACGGTGACGATCGCGGGAGCGGGAACCATGCCGATCCTGGGAGTCGTACGCCCCGACGCGTGACCGACGGGCGACACGGCCGACGAGCGACGTGACCGGCGGAAGGACGTGACCGGCGGAAGGACCTGGCCGATGGAAGGACGTGGCCGGCGGAAGGACGTGACCGGCTGGGGCATGCGACCGACGGGCGACGGGACCGGCTGGGGCCGTGACCGGCCACAACTCACCCGCGATCCGCGCGCGTTCCGCCCGTCGCGCTCACCCACGACCCGTTCGCATTACGCCCGCAATGCACCGAAAACCCGCCAATCCGCGAGCCGCCGCGAGGCCAAGTGACCCATCGCACGTGACTCTCACCACCTTCGGCCCCGGGCTCAACCCCCATCGCGTGACATTCGTCATCCCTGGGGAAAGCCCTGTCATGTCCAAATGCGCTACTGGATGCGGCATATGACGGTGGCCGATTGCCGTCCGGCGTCTCACCAAGCATTCCGTTGCGGCGGCGGCTGACGCTAAGGTCCCCGTCGGTGGGTCGAGGTCCCTCGCCCCGCCCGCGCCCTCGGGGGGAGGGAAGGAACCCAAGACGATGCCCGTACCCGTACCGCGGCAGAGAGCGATCCCGGCCGTGGAGAGTGGTCAGGCGCATGCCGTGTCCGCACCCAGCGGCCCATCCGGAGAGGGGGCGGCCCTGAACGCCTCGGCCCAGGCCCCTGCCGACAAGTCCACGCATCCGGCCCGTCCGGCCGCCGGTGCCGTCGCCCCGACCGGCCCCACCAACCTCACGGTGCTGCTGATCGAGGACGACCCGGCCGGTTCGCTCAACGTGCCCGAGTTGCTCGACTCCGCGGGCAAGCCGATCCGCGTCCGCACCGCCCGCAACCTCACCGAGGCCCAGCGGCTGCTGACCGACGACGTCAACTGCATCCTCCTGGACCTGGCGCTGCCGGCCCCGGCCCGCGTCCCCGAGGCCCCGGCCCCCTCCGGCGGCGGCACCGCCACGGAGACCGTCACCGACATCGACGAGCTCTCCGTCCTCAAGCACGTCCTGGAGCTGGCCCCCCGCCACGCCGTCCTCGCCCTCACCGACTCCGGTGACGCCGAACGGGGCACGGAGGCCGTGCGGGTCGGCGCGCAGGACTACCTGTTCCGCGACGAGCTGGACGGCCGGCTGCTGAGCCGGGCGATCCGTTACGCGGTGGAGCGGAAGCGATCGGACACGGCCGAGCGCCGGCTCACGGAGTCCCGGCTGCGTGCCCAGGAGAACGCGCGCCTGGAGCGGGGCCTGCTGCCGACGCCGCTGCTGGAGGGCTCGTCCCTGCGGTTCGCGGCGCGCTACCGGCCGGGCCGTTCCCGGGCGCTGCTCGGCGGCGACTTCTACGACACCGTCCGCACGCCCGACGGCACGGTCCACGTCATGATCGGCGACGTCTGCGGGCACGGCCCGGACGAGGCGGCGCTCGGTGTGGAGCTGCGCATCGCCTGGCGGGCGCTGACGTTCGCGGGGCTGTGCGGTGACGAGCTGCTCTCGACGCTCCAGCGCGTCCTGGAGCACGAGCGGGAGAACGACGAGATCTTCGCGACGCTCTGCACGGTCGACATCGCGCCCGACGGCCGCCGCGCGGGCCTGTGCCTGGCCGGCCACCCGTCGCCGCTGATCGTCCGCCACGGCCGGGACGGCGTCTCGCCGCCGGCCGAGCTGCTGCCGTACGACAACGGCGGCCCGGCCCTCGGGCTGCTGCCGAACGCGCGCTGGCCGCGCACGCAGATCGAGCTGGGCGCCGCCTGGAGCCTGATGCTCTACACGGACGGGCTGATAGAGGGCCGCATCGGTGAGGGCAAGGAGCGGCTCGGCCAGGACGGCATGGTCGCGATGGTCCGCCGCCAGCTGGCCGCGGGCCTGCGAGGCGAGGCGCTGCTGCGCGCCGCAGTGAACGAGGTACGCGACCTCAACGGCGGCGAGCTGACCGACGACGTGGCCGTACTCCTCCTGGACCGCGAGGCCTGACCCACCCGGTCCGCCCGGTCTGCCCGACCGCTCGACCCACCCGGCGGTCCGGTCGTTTGTCCGGGGCCGCAGGATCGAGAGGGGTCAGCGACCGCCGTGTACGGCGGGGTCACGGCGGGGTTGACGACCGCCTTGTACGGCGGGCGGGGTCAGCGACCGCCGTTGTACGGCCCGTACGGTCCGTCGCTGCTGGAGCCGCGGCTGCCGCCCCGGCCACCGCCGCCGGAGATCTGCCGCACGGCGGGGCGCACGTCGACGATGTAGACGATGCTGGCGATGAGGCCGATGATCGGCAGGAACGACAGCAGCGGGAACAGCACGCTCACGACGAGCGCGATCCCGAGGACGATCAGCCAGAACACCTTGGTCTGCTTGTCGGTCGCCCGGAACGCGTCCTCACGCCGGAACGTGGCGTCGATCAGCGCGAACGCGGCGAGGGCGATCACTGCGAGCTGCAACAGTCCCATGAACCCAGCGAAGCCGTTCATCAGCATGCTGCCCACCACCACCCGTTCTCTTCGCCTTCGCGGTTCTCACGGTCACGGTCTTCCGAACACTCCTACGGGGCCACCGTACCCGTAGAACGGGCCGGACACCCCAAAGGTGCCCGGCCCGTCCCCGTACCGTGTCCCGCGGCGCCGCACCGTCCTCCGGCGGGCGCGTACCCCTTACTTGGCGGGGGGCGTGGTCTTCTTCGCGGTCGTCGGCTTGCGGACCGGAGTGACCTTCTTCGCGACCGGCTTCTTGGCGGCGGCGGCCGGCGCGGGCGCGGCCTTGGCCTCGGCGGGCTTGGCCGGCTCGTCCTTGACCGCGACCGGCTCGGCCTTGGGCGCGGTGCTCGGCTCGACGGCGATCGCGAGCTCCTCGATCTCCTCCGCGGCCTCGCCGCGCCAGGTGCGCACGGCCTGCTCGCCGTGCTCGGCGACGCGCTCGTAGGTCTCACGGGCCTTGACGGCGTACTCGGCGGCGACGCCGACGCTGCGCAGCGCCAGGTCCTGGGCGCTCTCGCCGAGCTTCTTGAGGTCGGTGTCCAGGGTGCCGATCAGCTCGGTGACCTTGGTCTGGAGGGTCTCCTGCGTCTCCTTGACCCGGGCGGTCGCCTTCTCCTGGACGGCCTTGGGGTCGGTGTTGCGCACGGCGTCGATCTTGCCCGGCGCCTCGGCGCGCAGCTGCTCGACGAGGCCGGGCACCTTCTTGGCCTGCTGGAGGGCGAGGTCGGCGGTGCCGGCGGCGAAGTAGAGCGGCGTCGGGTCGGTGACGGCCTTGCGGATGTCGTCGGTGATGGCCATGGTGATGGTCCTCCGGGTCTGGCGTTCAGCTGAGGGTTTGTGGGGGTCCGGCCCGCGGTCGACGTCGTCCACGGGTTACGTGTCCGAGTCGGTCAACGCGTCAGAGGTACTCGGCGTAATCGACGAGGCCGGATCTCCGGTCTGTGCGGGTGCGGATCCGCGTCGATGCGGGTCCGCTCGTACGGGGTGATGCGGTCGAGCGGTTGAGCGGTGGTGCGGTTTTACGGGGTCTGCGGGTTATGCGCGCTCTGCGGTTGTGCAGTTGCGCGGTCCGAGGAGCCTTGGCTCCGTCATCTCGCGGTCAGCCGCGGACCGGAACCGGCACCGCCGCCGCCCTCGGACGCGGGAGAAGCGGGGCCGGCGGCCGCTCCGGCGCCGTTGCCGACGGCGGTCTCCGCCTCGGCGCGGTCCGCGTCCCGGACCGCACCCGGGCCTCCGTCCTCGCCGTCGCCGTCACCTATGAGGACCTCGAACCCGTTCTCCTTGCGGAAGGACTCGTAGATCTGGAGCAGCACCTGCTTCTGCCGCTCGTTCAGCGTGGGATCGGCGAGTATGACGGCGCGCGTCTCCACCTCGTCCCGGTCCCGCTCGGCGTCGAGGATCCCGGCCCGCACGTACAGCGTCTCGGCGGAGATCCGCAGCGCCTTGGCGACCTGCTGGAGGACCTCCGCGCTCGGCTTGCGCAGCCCGCGCTCGATCTGGCTCAGATACGGATTGGACACCCCGGCGGCATCGGCGAGCTGCCTGAGCGACAGCTGCGCGTTTCGCCGCTGTTCACGCAGGTACTCACCGAGATTGCCGACGTTGAGCGTTGCCATGCCTCCACCATGCCCCACCCCCGCTAACTTTTGCAAGCACCTGCTTGCAAAAGTGCGCTACGCCACGTCGCGTGGCGAAGACACCCGGCCCGGCCTGTCGGCCTTCGCGTACAGTGCGCTGGCAGCAGTCGGTGGGCACTCGGGTGCATGGCGGAAACGGAGTCGGCATTCCCATGCAGGTGTCGGCCGCGCATCCCGATATACCGGAAAGCGCACGCCTGGCTTCCTACAGCACAGTCTCCACGTCCCTCGCCCTGCAAAGTGATCGCCGGCTGGGCGAGCTCGTGGACGCCGCCATACCCCTTGGCTCCGGTATCGGCGGGAGGTCTGCGCTGCTGGAGGTCGACGGGAAGCCGGTCTTCGTGAAGCGGGTGCCGCTCACGGACATGGAGCGGCTGCCGGAGCATGCACGGTCCACGGCCAACCTGTTTGCGATTCCCACGTTCTGCCAGTACGGCGTCGGCGGCGGGCCTGGCTTCGGGGCATGGCGGGAGCTCGCCGTTCACACCATGACGACGAACTGGGTGCTCGGAGGGCAGTACCAAGGGTTCCCGATGATGTACCACTGGCGCGTACTGCCGGACACAGCCACGCTTCCCGAGGAACTCGCAGACGTGGAGCGGGTCGTGGCCTATTGGGGAGGCAGGCCGGAGGTGCGTCGTCGTATCGAGGCCCTCGAGCAATCCTCTGCGAGCCTCGCACTGTTCCTGGAGTACATCCCTCAGACGCTCGACGAGTGGCTTACCGAGCAGATAAAGAACGGTGAAGAGTCTGCCGACCGGGCTTGCTCCCTGGTGGAGGGCGAGTTGGAGGCTGGTACGTCCTTCATGAACGCTCGTGGGCTTCTGCACTTCGACGCACACTTCCAGAACATCCTGGTCGACGGCCGACGCCTTTACTTCGCCGACTACGGCCTCGCCATCTCGTCCCGATTCGATCTGTCACCGTCCGAGACCAGCTTCTTCGAACTGCACAGGACCTACGATCGCTGCTACACGCGCAGCTGGCTGGTGAACAGGCTGATCACGAAGCTATACGGATACGAGCGGAAAGAACGCGAGGCGCTTATCCGCGCATGCGCGGAAGGAGAGGACCCGCCGGACGGGCCGCAAGAGGCCAGGGCGATCCTCTCCCGCCATGCACCGCTCGCCGCAGTGATGACGGACTTCTACGGCAAGGTCCAGGACGAGAACAGGGAGACTCCGTATCCGTTTGAGGCGCTCCGCCGAACCCTCCATGAAGACAGGTCACGTCGCGGCTGAGCATTTCGAGATCGGGTGGCGGGATGACGAGGGTGAGCATCGGCGGCCGTTGGCGGATGTGGTCTCGGTGGAGTTCGAGGCGGGACGGCCAGGGCGGGGGTTTCCGTCGTATCGCGGGCAGCGGCACTTCCCGGGGTTGTACTGGTCGTCGACGACCGGCGGGCACGTAGGGTTCGAGTCCTGGCTGGAGCGGGATCATGCGATGCTGCTCGACTTCACGCCGCAGGTGACCGGGCTGCCGTCGCAGCCGTTCTGACTGTTCCGGGCGGACGAACAGGGCAAGCGGATCTCGCACGTTCCGGACTGCTTCGCCCGGTTCGAGGACGGGCGAGGGCTGGTGGTGGACTGCCGGCCGCTGGATCGGATCGATGCACGGTCAGCCGCCAAGTTGAGTACATCGCCACATCACCAGAGTTCGTCACGCTGCTCGACATGGTGGCCGACCCTGCTTGGCGAGCACGACGGGCACCTCGCAGATGGGCAAACCTCGGCCAGCACCGGCGCACCATCAATGCCGTCCACACGGAAACCGAACACCGGCCGAACGTCCCCATTCTCCGCGGAAAGCTCCGTTCCCATGCCTTCTCCGACGACGCCCTCTTGCGCTGGACCGACTCCCTGGACAGTCCTGCGCGGCACGGAGGCCGTCAGGAGTGAGGCCGACCCTCGCCCCGAAAAGGCAAGTGCTAGTTGACAAATCCAGATTGTCAAGGCGTACTTGCCTCATGGCGCTCCCGGATCTGGACGATCTCATCGCGGAAGTCGACCGGCGGTGCGACACCGCTCTCCGCCCCGGTGGTCAGGAACAGCCCGACTGGCTCGCGCTGCTGACGGTGGCGGCACAACTGGCCGGTCAGTTGCAGGCGCTGGCGGACGACCTGGTCGAGGACTATGTCGAGCACTGTCGTATGCACGGCTCGTCGTGGACGGACATCGGCGGAGCGCTCGGGGTGAGCCGGCAGGCGGTTCAGCAGCGTTTCCACGCCCCGCACAAGCGCTACGGACCCGAGACGATGACCGACGGGCTGCGCCGGGCCATGGTCCACGTCAAGCAGGCAGCCGTGCACCACCGCAACAACTACATCGGCACCGAGCACCTGTTGTGGGGGCTGACCGCGGAGGACAACACCGCCACCCGGCTGCTGCGGGCCGCCGGGATCGCGCCGGAGAAGGTCCACCGCTCGGTCGGCGACCGGCTGAGCATGGGCGCCTCGCAGGCGGCCGAGCGGATCGCCTGGACGCCCTACTCCCGCAAGGCGATCGCCCTCGCCGAGGCGCGCTCCGGGGAGCGGGGTGCCGAGCGCATCGATTGCGACGACCTGCTGGTCGGGCTCGCCGGGGTCGGGCGCGGGGTCGCCGCCGACATCCTGACTGAGGCCGGCTTCGACCCGGCCGCCGCCGACAACACGGCGAGCGCCGTAACCGCCGATACCGCCGATACCGCCAATACCGCCAATACCAGCGCCGGCCGCGATGGGACCGCCACCGCAGCCATCAAGGCCGCCGACGGCCCTCCTGCCGACGCCGGGTCGGCTGAAGTCGGGTGATCGCCGCCGGCCCACCGCGTTCGGGACGTGACGTCCAAAGCCTTGACCTCAACTGTGCTTGATCCGCGAGGCTTTGCGGGTGACTTCGTCTTGGGCTTCCCGTCTGTTGCCGTCCGCGTACCGGCCCCTGTTCGGCCACATCGAGTTCCGGCGGCTGTTGCCGGCGCTCGCGGCCTCGGATCTCGGGGACGGGATGAGTGTGGTGGCCGTGGCCTGGCTCGCCGTGGAGATCGCGCCGCCCGACCGGTCCGGGCTGCTGGTCGGCGCCGCGATCGCCGCGTACGCGCTGCCCGGGGCCGTGGGGGCGCTCGTCTTCGGCCGGTGGCTGCGGCGGCTGCCCGCCCAGCGACTGCTGGCGGCCGACAGCTGGATCCGCGCCACCCTCCTCGGCTGCGTGCCGCTCGCCTGGCTGCTGGGCGTACTGCATCCGGTCCTGTACGTCGTCCTGCTCGCCGGTTCGTCGGTGCTCCACGCCTGGGGCGGCGCCGGCAAGTACTCCCTCCTCGCCCGCATCCTGCCGCCGGAGCAGCGACTGGCCGCGAACGCCCTGGTCAGTTCGAGCGCCTCGGCCTCCATCATCATCGGCCCCGCCATCGCCGGGTTCCTGGCGACCGTGCTGAGCCCCGCCTGGATCATCGGGATCGACGCCGCGTCCTTCGCCGTACTCGCCGTCCAGGTCGGCCGGCTCGGCGGCGCCGCGACGACCGCGCAGACGGCCGCGCCCGTCGACACCGGCCAGTCGACGGCCGGCCTCCACCTGTTGCGCAGGCAGCCCGAACTGCTCGGCGTCCTCGCCCTGACCTGGTTCTTCAACTTCCTCTACGGCCCGGTCGAGGTCGCGCTCCCGCTCCACGTCACCGCCGATCTGCACGCCGAGTCCAGTCTGCTCGGGCTGTACTGGACGGTCTTCGGGGTGGGTGCCGTCGTGGGCGGCCTCACCGTCGGCGCCCTGAGCCGACTCCCGCTGTGGCCCGTCACCCTGGCGATCGTCGCCGGGTGGGGGTGCGTACTGGTGCCGTTCGGTCTGGGCGCCCCGACCGCCGTGACCCTCGCCTGCTTCGCGCTGGGCGGCGTGATCTACGGCCCCTTCACCGCGCTGTCCTACACGCTCTTCCAGGACCGCACGCCGCCGGCCTGGCTCACCACGGTCCTGGCCGCCCGAGGCGCCGCCCTCCTCACCGCCGCCCCCGTCGGCACGGCCCTCGGCGGCCCCCTCACCGCCGCGCTGGGCCCCCGCCCCGTCCTGGCCGCCTCGGGCCTCGCGACCATCGCCCTGGCCGTGGTGGCCATGGTGCTGTGGGCTTGGGGGAGCCGGCGCGGGACCGTCGGGGGTGAACCGAGGGGCGCGTCGAAGGCCGAGTCGAAGGCCGAGTCGAAGGGTGGCCTGGAGGGTGGCCTGAAGGGTGGTTCAGAGAGTGGTTCAGAGGGACGCCTGGAGGGTGTGCTGGATGGACGCCTGGCGGAGTCGGCCGAGGCGGGGCCGCTGCCTGGCGAGAGCAAGTGAGGCGGCGGCGGACGGGGTCGACGGGCCGGAGCGGCGGTACCAGGCCTCGCGTCCGGCGACGCCGCCGGCGCGGGCTCCGTGGCGGCGGCCCCTTCGCGTCGTCCCCGGATAACTCATTGCCCGCGTCCGCCTGCGCCCACTACCGTTGCCGTCATGACTGCCGGGTCGGCCTTGGGCCGTGAGCGGATGGGTTGCCCGGCCTCCGAGTGAGGTCGGGGCGGGCCAGAGGTCCGCCTGTCGCGGCGCGTGAGAGCACCGCGCCGCAGCACACCACGGGAAACCGCGTGCACCGCGCCGTATGACACCGCGTGCATCACGCCGCATGACATCCCGTGCAGCACATCGCCCGCGCCGCACCGCATGACATCGTCTGCACCGCGTCGCATGGCATCCCATGCACCGCAGCGCGCTGCTCCTCCCTTCCCGCCGTGACGCGCACAGCGCGGCGATCACCCCAGCCCGCACACCACGACACCAGCGACGCCACGACACCCGCTACGCCACGACGCCATGGCACCGCGACGTCTGCGACCCCGCGACGGCGCGGCGCTCCGCCGCGCCTCGGCCCTCGCGCGTCGGCCCCCGCGCGTCGTCGTCGGCATCGACATCGACATCGACATCGACAGAAAGCTGAGAATGCCCAACCCCTTCAACCAGCCGGTCATCGAGGAGTTCCGCGCCAACCACGGCATGGTCGGCGGCATGTTCGAAGGCGCCCGCCTGCTCCTCCTGACCACCATCGGCGCCCGTACGGGCAACCCGCACACCACCCCCCTCGGCTACCTCCCCGACGGCGACGGCACGGTCCTCGTCATCGCGTCGGCCGGGGGATCGCCCAAGCACCCCGACTGGTACCGGAACGTCCTCGCCAACCCCCGTGTGACCGTCGAGAGCGGGGTGTTCACCTACGAGGCGGACGCCGTCGTCCTGGACGGCGACGAACGCGACCGGGCGTTCGCTCGGGCCGTCGAGTCCGAGCCGGGGTGGGCCGAGTACCAGGCGAAGACGGACCGTACGATCCCGGTCGTCGCCCTCCACGAGGTCCCCGTGACCGGCCCTCCGCACATCAACGCCGGCTCCATGGGCGAGGCCATCAAGGTCGTCCACGATGCCTTCCGCCGTGAACTCGGCTTGATCAAGAAGGAGTTGATCGCCAGCGACGGCAAGGCCACCCTCGGCGCGCAGCTCCGCGTCAACTGCCTCACGTTCTGCCAGGGGTTGCACAACCACCACACCGGCGAGGACACGATGCTGTTCCCGTTCCTGGCCGACCGGCATCCGGAGCTGGCCCCCACCCTCACCCGCCTCGGTGAGGAGCACGAGCGGATCGCCGCCCTGGTCGAGGACCTGCGCCGGGTACTGACAGCCACGGAGAACGCCGGCACCGGGGCCGTACGCGCCGAAGTGGAGCGGCTCATGGCCGAGCTCGAAGCCCATCTCGACTACGAGGAAGAGCAGTTGATACCGGCCCTGGACGCCGCCTCGGCCGCGGGCTGACCCGGCGGGCGGCCGGTGGTGGGCCGCCCCGGACACGGACAAGCCGGTGAGCGGCGGACGAGCCCCCTGGGGGGAGGGAGATCGGGCTCGTGCGTTCCGCCGCTCACCGGCACGTCCGACCGTAGTCACCCGGCCCGGCACCGAGGTCCGCACCAGGTCATGACTACGCCGCTATCCGGTAACACCCGTGCCACCAGCCCCACCTGACACCA
>NZ_LIQX01000614.1 GCF_001418475.1 Streptomyces ossamyceticus
TCGGCGACCGTGCCGTCGCGGCGCTGTCCGTAGCGTTCCAGTCCTCCGCCGGCAGCGGTGAGGTACTCCTCAACCCGCTCCGGCAAGCGGCCGCGGCGATCTCCAAGGCGCCCGCGATGCGGGATTTCGCCGCATCAGCCCTCACAGCGACCACCGGATAGGCTCCCCCACATGGTTACCGCACGCGATACCCGCAATCAGATCATCGATGCGGCCGAGTGCCTGTTCGGGTCCAAGGGGTACGGCAGCGTCTCGATCAACCAGATCTGCGAGGAATCCGGGTTTCCGGTCGGCTCGGTCTACCACCACTTCGGTAGCAAGGCCGGCGTCCTGAGGGCTGTTCTCGAGCGAGGGTCGACCGAGTTCTTCGCCAACCTGCCTAAAGTCGACGACTCAGCCGGCTCCCCCGAAGAGCGCCTGGCCGTCTACTACGAGCGGGCAGCTGATCTCATCACGAAGCAGCGGCAGCTGTTCCGGCTGTACACCTCTCTGCGCTTGCACGAAGCCGGCAACAGGGAGACCCAGGAGATCGTGGACGTCATGGAGCAGCGCGCCGCAGCGCACCTGACCGCATACCTCGAACCGATTGCCCGCGGTTATGGCGTTCCCGACCCCGCCGCCTGCGCGAGAGAACTCACGACGATCACCATGACCTACACCTCCGGCGCCGTGTCCGTCGCCGGTGACGACGAGGACCGCATCCGGGCCGAAGTGAACACTCTGCACCGGCTCGTTCGGGGAGCGATCCTCCAGCGCACCACGCGCTCACCCGTCCCCAACTGATCACCGAGACCACATGGCGTCCGAGGATCGGAAGCGTCGATCGGCGCGAGCAGGTCCAGGACGCACGATGCGCCCGCCCCAGCCAGAGTTTCGTTGCCAGGCCGTCTGTCCGCACGTGGACGAACGGCGAGGCGCCAGACACGGCCGCCGCGTTCGCAAGCCAGGAGCAGACGGATGGGCCCCACGCACCCGCGGTGACGGCGGTGCCAACGGCAGCCGCGTTCATGGCACTGACAGATCCGCAGGTGAGGAGCCCTCAGGTCACCGAGGCATGCCGGGCGAGGTGAGCAAGGGCCGCCGAGCGCGCGGACCGCGCGGTGACCCGCCGACCGTCCTGGGGACAGCGCTGGCAAACGAGAACGAGCCCGCCGGTCTGGCATCGCAGTTCCACCGTCCAGGTCCGCGCCGCCTGAGGACACACGGTGCGCAGCCTCATGGGCGGGTGTCCCTCCCTTCCCGGTCCGGCGCCAGCCCCACCGCGGGGTACGGCGGGACGGCCGACACCGTAGTGCAGACCCCTGCCCTCCCGCCGGTGGAGCCATCTGGAGAAACAGGGCAGAGATCCGCACAGAGGTCAGCAGCGTCGACCACCCCGACGCCGTGCTGTGCCGCACCAACATCGGCGCCATGACAGAGGTCATGCGTCTGCTCGGCGAAGGACACCGCGTAGCCCTCACCCGGGGAG
>NZ_LIQX01000615.1 GCF_001418475.1 Streptomyces ossamyceticus
GACCGACACCGGGGGCGCCGGGCCGGTCCGGCGCCCCCGGTGTCGGTCATTCCTTGCGGTGTCCGATGGGGTCGCCCTCGATCTCCGTTCCCTGCCCCGGACCGACCCTGATCTCGAACTCGCCGTCGTAGCGCTTGTGGCCCTCGATGACGGCGAGTTCGACGGCCTCGGAGGCCATCTCCTCCCGCACGATCACCGAGTCGCGGCGCAGGTCGCGCATGAGCGCCACACACATGCCGATCATGACCAGGACGAACGGGGCTGCGGCCAGGATCGTGAGGTTCTGCAGGCCGGTGAGGGCGTCGCCCCGGCCGCTGCCGACCATGAGCATGATCGCGGCGACGGCTCCGGTGAGGACGCCCCAGAAGACGACGACGAAGCGCCCCGGTTCGAGAGCGCCGCGCTGGGAGAGCGTGCCCATGACGATGGAGGCGGCGTCGGCGCCGGAGACGAAGAAGATGCCGACCAGGACCATCACCAGCAGACAGGTGACGGTGGCCGCCGGGAACTGGTTGAGGACCGCGAACAGCTGGCCCTCGGGGGTGGACTCGTCGCCGAGTCGGCCCTGGTCCTGGAGCTTCATGGCCGTGCCCCCGAACACCGCGAACCACACGAGGCTCACCGAGCTGGGCACGAGGATGACGCCGCCGATGAACTGGCGGATGGTGCGGCCACGGCTGATGCGCGCGATGAACATGCCGACGAAGGGCGTCCAGGAGATCCACCACGCCCAGTAGAAGACGGTCCAGCTGCTCAGCCAGTCGGCCACGCCCTTGCCGCCGGACGCCTCCGTGCGGCCGGCGAGCTGCGGCAGGTCACCGAGGTAGGAGAAGACCGAGGTGGGCAGGAGGTCGAGGACGAGGATGGTCGGGCCGGCCACGAAGACGAAGAGGAGCAGGGCCAGGGCCAGCACCATGTTGGTGTTGGACAGCCACTGGATGCCCTTCTCCACACCGGACACCGCGGAGGCGACGAAGGCCAGGGTCAGCACGGCGATGATGCCGACGAGCAGCCCGGTGCTCACCTTGTCCATCCAGTCCAGCTCCCGGGCGCCGGAGCCGATCTGGAGCGCTCCGAGGCCGAGGGAGGCCGCCGAGCCGAATATGGTGGCCACGATGGCGAGGATGTCGATGACCCGGCCGCCGGTGCCGTTCGCGTGCTTCTCACCGATCAGCGGGGTGAAGACGGCGCTGATCGTCTGGCGGCGGCGCTTGCGGAAGGTGCTGTAGGCGATGGCGAGACCGACCACCGCGTAGATCGCCCAGGGGTGGAGCGTCCAGTGGAACAGCGTGGTCGCCATCGCCGTCTCCATGCGCTCACCGGCCACCTCCGGGTTGGTGCCCGGAGGTGGCGTGGTGAAGTGCGCGAGGGGCTCGCTGACGCCGTAGAACATCAGACCGATGCCCATGCCGGCGCTGAACATCATGGCGACCCACGACACCGTGCGGAACTCGGGCTTCTCCCCCTCCACGCCGAGGTGGATACGGCCGTAGCGGCTGGCGGCTAGCCACAGGGCGAAGACCACGAAGCAGGAGGCGGCCAGCATGAACGCCCAGCCGCCGTTGTGGATGAGGCCGCTCAGCATCTTGCCGGAGACGCTCTCCAGCGAGTCGGTGGCGAGGGCACCCCAGAGCACGAACGCCAAGGTCAGTGCTGCCGTCACGCCGAACACGACGCGATCGGTTCTGGGCCGCCCGCCGCCGGGGAGACCCGCCTCCGAGCCGGGAAGCAAGCCTCCCCCGTGGTGGGTGGTGGTGTGATCGTGCGTCACAGGTGGAACCTTTCCGCGAGTGGCTGGAACTGAGCTACTCCTGCCCAGCGAGCCCTACCACATGTGAACCCGACCCCTTCTTCTTCAACAGGTGGCGTCGGGTTCTCCCACCGTCAGGTGGTAAGGCGCCCGTTCGTCCAGGAGCAGGGGAACGAGCGCGCGCAGTTGCTGGCGCAACGGAACGAGCACACCGTCGTCGCGGGTACGCGCGCGAACGCCGTGCAGGGCCAGCTCGTCGCCGACCTCCGCGTACTGCCGGGCGGTGAGCCGATAGCCGCAGGGCGGGTCCTGGAGCACCTCGGCGGGTTCGGCGGGGTCGTTGTCGGCACCGCCGAGATACACCGGCCCGGTGTCGCGCAGGCCGGCGAGACGGGCCTCGCGGGTCGCCGCGTCGACCTGGCGGCCCCGCTCCACCGCGAACCCGAACAGGCCCTTCAGGGCCGCGCGTTGGGAGTCCACGCGACGCCGGTTGTTGACCGGCTCGGGGGTGTCCGGCGTCGGCGGTTCGACACGGCTCTCGATGAGCAGGCCCACCGAGTGCTTGACGCCGGACATGTTCCGCAGGATGCGTTCCTGGCCGTCGCCCGCGACCTGCCGGATCGGTTCGCCGGTGACCGGGTCGGTCCAGATGCCGTATGTGCCGGTCGAGTGGCCCGCCGCCCGCGCCTCCGGCCGTACGTGGTCCAGGGACAGGGTGCGCGCCTCGGCGTGGACGGCGGCGTCCGTGTTGAGGTTGCGCGGCCAGAGATCGAACAGGTCTTTGTCGTAGTACGGGGGTGTTGCACCGTATTCGTGCAGGTCATAGACAATGTCTGGTTTGCGATCGCGGACGATCGCGGCGAGTGCCCTGGCCTCCGCGGTCCGCAGGGCCAGATGGTCGCGGTTGATGTCGACGCCGTCGCTGTTGCCGCGGGTGCCGGCGGCCCTGCCGTCGGGATTGGCGGTGGGCACGACGAGCACGGTGGTGGTTTTCAGCAATCGCTCGGCCCGCCGGTCCCCGGGCCGGGCGAGGTCCCGGACGGTGGTGAGGCACGCCTCCCGGCCGGAGGGCTCGTCGCCGTGCTGGCTGCACACGAGGAGCACCGTCCGCGAGGTGGGGCGGGTGCCGATCCGGACGAGGTGGAGCGGGCGGTCCTGCGCGGTGGTGCCGGCGCGGGTGACCGACACCCGGTGGCTCGCCCGGTCCACGGCGGTGAGGAATTCCTCCTCTTCCGGCTGGCTCGTCCACCGGGCTCCGCCCGACTGCTCGAATCCGGTACGCGGCAGGGGCGCGGTGTCCGCCGCGTACGCGGGGGTCGACAGCAGGGGCGCGGCGAGCGCGGTGGCGATCAGCGCGGCGATCCGGGACCTCATGCGCCGTCTCCGGGGAGGCGGGCGGGCCCGCTCGGCTCTCCGACGCCGTCGAGGACGGAGCCCTTCGGTGCGGAGGTGGATCCCTTCGGTGCGGACGCGGCGCCGGCGGTCGCCTTCTTGAAGGCGGCGGGTCCGCCGACCAGCGGCACCTTGGCGTAGGTGCGCTTGAGGTCGAGGGTCAGGGTGGGCTTCGTCGACGGCGGGTCGATGAGCCCCTCGTCGGTGCCCGCGACGATGAGGGCGAGCCGGTGGCCGGCCGGGACGACGTGGTCGCTCGCGTGCAGGTCGAGGGTGAGGGTGTACGGGGTGCCGGGGGTGAGCGGGGTGCCGGTGCCGGAGGAGTGGTTGCCGAGATCGGCCCAGCCACGGCTGAAGATCGTGTAGTCGACGGCGGCGGTCTTCGTCCGGGTCTTCAGGTAGCAGGAGCTGTCACCGGGGGTGCTCGGGCCCCAGCAGGTGCGGTCGGTCAGGGTGGTGATGCCCTCACCGGCGGAGGAGTAGTCGCGGATGGTGTCCGGGCCGAGGTCCACGAGGATCGCCGAGAGGTGGGCGGTCGAGGTGGTGGGCGTGGCGGTGACGGTCACCTTCGCGGAGCCGGACAGCCGCAGGTTCTTGGTGAGCGGGGCGGTGACGAAGCCCGCCTTCTCGGGAGTGGAGCGGCCGATGTGCGCCGCCCAGTCGGTCTCGTTCAGGGTGGGGTTGTCGGTGAAGGTCTCGGTGCCGGGCCTCTTGCGCAGACCGAGGGTGCCGACGCCGGCCAGGGCGCCCTTGCCGGGGCGGAGGGTCGTGGTCTGCGTCGTGCGCGGCGGCCAGGTCTTCGTCGTCACCCACTGGTCGGGGTGGCGTTCGATGTCGGCCATGGGCTCGTCGTCGATGCCGTTGTCGTAGCCGAGGAGTTCGTGGTCGAACCAGCGGTGCAGGGTGTCGACCCAGGCGGCGCGGCGGAAGTCGAAGGGGTCGACGTGGCCGGTCTGGGAGAGCCAGATCTTGCGCTCGACGCCGTGCTTCGCGAGGGCGTCCCACCACTGACCGAAGTGCTTGGGGCGGACGTTGAGGTCCTGCTGGCCGTGGATGACGAAGACGCTGGCGTCGATCTTGCGGACGTCCTTGACGTAGTCGCGCTCGGTCCACAGCGGCGTCCAGTCGCCGGTGCGCGGGGCGCCGTCCACGAGCGCCTGCTGGACGTGGGCGCACTTGGCACGGGCCTCGGGGCTCTCGACGGCGTCGGACAGCCAGTCGGGGCCGGAGTTGTAGAGGGGGGCGCCCTTGGCGAAGTAGTAGTCGTACCAGGAGGAGATGGCGCCGATCGGGACGATGGTCTTCAGGCCCTTGACGCCGGTCGCGGCGACCCCGTTGGCGATGGTGCCGTCGTAGCTCTTGCCGATCATGCCGGTTCTGCCGTTGGTCCAGCCGGCCTTGGCCTTCGTGGAGCCGGTGCGGGTGGTGTACGCCCTCCCCCGGCCGCCCAGCCAGTCGACGACCGCCTTGGCGGACTGGATGTCGGAGCGGCCCCCGACGTCCACGCAGCCGTCGGAGCGGTTGGTCCCGGCGAGGTCGACGGCGACGAAGGCGTAGCCGCGGGGCACGAAGTAGTTGTCGTAGAACAGCGGCATCTGGACGACGTCGCCGTTCGCGTCGTACGTCTTGCGCTGGCTCTCGTTGCCGCGCCCACAGCACGAGTAGTAGGGGCTGGCGTCCATGATCACGGGGATCTTCCGGCCCTGCTGGGCGGGTTCACTCGGGCGGACGATGTCGACGGCGACGCGGTCGTTCCTTCCGTCGCGGTCGCCGTCGAGTCCGGTGTCCACCCAGACGGCCTCGCGGATGGCCTTGTCGTAGGCGTAGACGGGCCGGCTCTTCCGCGGCGTCGCGCTGTCGGCGACCGCCGGGGTGACGAAGGTGGCCATCAGGGCGGCGGACGTGGCGACCGTGGCGAGAGATCTCCAGGTCGAAAGGGGGGTGCGTCGCGCAGATATCGGCATGCGCCGGACGGTACTGCTGTCAACTCCCGTTCAAAAGAGGGCCCGTTGGTGCGCGCGGGAGATCGGCCACGGTGTTGGCCGGAAAGGAGCGTCAAGGGGGGTGACTCATGTCGGCCGAATGGCGATCGTGTGACAGCGGTGGCCATGGACACGGCTGGGCGCACAGAGACTCAATAGGCTCCGCACAAACAAGCGGCACCGTTCACCGACGACTTGGAGTGATTCGTGCACCGCAGACTCATCGCCCCGGGCGCGTTCGTGGCCTCCCTTCTGCTGGCGATCCCGGCTTCGGCGGCCTCCTACGAGCCCGGTGCGCCGGGGATCGGCGACCCCTACTACCCGGCCTACGGCAACGGCGGATACGACGTCTCCCACTACGACCTCCGGCTCAAGTACCAGCCGGGGACGGACCGGTTGGAGGGGACGGCGACCCTGCTGGCCCGGACCACCGAGAACCTGTCCCGCCTCCACCTGGACTTCCTCCTCGACGTGAGTGAGGTACGGGTCAACGGCACCAAGGCGGCCTTCGCCACCTCCGGCGAGCACGAGCTGGAGATCACGCCGAGGAACCCGCTGCCCAAGGGCACGGAGGTCACCGTGGTGGTGCGCTACGCCGGGGTGCCGTCCGCCGAGAAGGCGTACGGATTCACCAGCTGGCTCCGCACCCCGGACGGCGGAGTCGCGGCGGGCGAGCCCGAGGCGGCCTGGTGGTGGTTCCCCAGCAACGACCACCCGCTCGACAAGGCCACGTACGACATGTCGGTCCTCGTCCCGGACGGCACCCAGGCCCTCTCCAACGGCACGCTCCAGTCGACCTCCTCCCGCGCGGGATGGACCCGCTACAACTGGCGCTCCAACAAGCCTCAGGCCACGTATCTCGCCACGCTCGCCGTCGGGAGGTTCGACATCACGACCGGGCGGACCGAGAACGGCATCCCCATCGTCAACGCCTACAGCAAGGACCTCGGCGACGACGCCGGCGCGGCCCGCGCGAGCGTCGAGCGGACCGGCGAGGTCGCGGCCTGGCTGACCGAGTGGTTCGGGCCGTATCCGTACAACGCCCTCGGCGGATATGTGCCCAACACCCCGCAGGTGGGGTACGCCCTGGAGACACAGACCCGCCCGTTCTACAGTCCCCGCCAGTTCGCGAGCGGGTCGAACGTGTCGGTGGTGGTGCACGAGCTGGCCCACCAGTGGTACGGCGACCTCGTCTCCGTCGCCGGGTGGAAGGACATCTGGATCAACGAGGGCTTCGCCCGGTACGCGCAATGGCTGTGGTCCGAGCATGAGAACGAGGGCACGGCGCAGGAGATCGCCGACCATGTGTACGCCTCCCGGGCGGCCGACGATCCCTTCTGGACGGTCAGGCCGGGCGACCCTGGGCCGGAGAACCAGTTCCACATCGCCGTCTACGACCGGGGCGCCCTGGCGTTGCAGGCGCTGCGCAACGAGATCGGGGACGTGGCCTTCTTCGAGATCCTGAAGGGGTGGCCGGCGAAGTACGCGTACGGCAACGCGACGGTGGGCGACTTCGTCGCGTACGCGGAGGAGGTGTCAGGGCGGCGACTGGACGCCCTGCTCGACACGTGGCTGTACCAGCCGACGAAGCCGGGTGCCGCGGCGGCCGAGCGGGTGGGGGTCGCCGCGGCACCCGGCTTCGT
>NZ_LIQX01000616.1 GCF_001418475.1 Streptomyces ossamyceticus
CCGCCCGCCCGTACGTTCGTCGCGACCCCAGGACGACTTCCGGGCAACTGCCGTACCCCGCACGGGACATGAGCCCGTGCGGGCGGTGCGGCGACCCGTGTGACGAGGAGATTCCACCGTGCGCAACCGCATCACCGCGACCGCCGTGGCCGCAGCGGCCTCCGTGGCCCTGCTCGGCGGCTCGGGCCAGGCGCTCGCCGCCGACACCGCGCCCGCCGCGCCGTCGCAGCTGACCGTGGACGCCTACAAGACATGGCTGAAGAGGGCGCCCGGCGGCGGCCCCACACTCAAGGCGTTCAGCAGGCTGCCCGCGCCCAAACAGCGGGCGTTCGTCGGCTATCTGCAGAACGCCCGCGTGTTCAAGGCGTTCGGCATCACGCAGACCGGTGACATCCCGAGCAAGGCGAAGACGAAGACCGTCCGCTACAACAGGGACGTCACCTTCACGAGCACCACCGTCGCCGCGTCCCGTACGGCGAAGTCCACGAAGACGATCAGCCTGTCCGTCACGGCGACCGAGCGGATCTTCGACATCCCGGTCACCAGCGCCACGACCACGCTGTCCTACGAGACCGGCAAGGACGGCATGATCACCGGCAAGGGCCGGAAGTCGGGCCACAAGGGCACCAACTTCAACGCCGCGTTCACCGTCAAGGCCGGGGCGACGACGTTCGGCCCCGAGGCGAACATGCTGGACGCCGTCACCAACTGGACGGCCACGCCCCGCTTCAAGAGCGCGGGCACCAAGCCGATCAAGAAGCTCCAGGTGCTGACCGGCCTGGGCGACCACGGCACGGCGACGACGTTCAGGACCGTCGGAAGCTGACCCCGCCGTACGGGCAGAAGGGGCGGGCCCCGCGCACGGGCCCGCCCCGTGCGGAAATTGGGTTGAGGCGAAGCCGGTCCCACCAGAACATGTGCGCGATGACTTACAACCCCATACTGAACCCCAGGACCCTGACCTGGGACGACGTCGACCCCCGTCGGCATCCGTTCGACGCCGCCGGGGCCGCCGACGCGGTCCGCGCCCTGGCCCCCGCCCGCCGCACCCCC
>NZ_LIQX01000617.1 GCF_001418475.1 Streptomyces ossamyceticus
ATCTGGTGCAGAGGGTCGAAGCGGTGGTGCTGACCGGCGGCAGCGCGTACGGGCTGGACTCGGCGTCGGGTGTGATGGCCTGGCTGGAGGAGCGGCACCGCGGGGTACGGGTCGGCCCCGATCCGGCGCATGTCGTGCCGGTGGTGCCGGCGAGCTTCTGGGCCTGGGCGCGGGTCAGTTCGGCGTCGGTCGCGACGACCGCCAACGTCGTGTTCAGCGGGGGAGGCGGACTCTTCGCGGCGGCCTCGGCGATCCTGCGGCGCGCGACCTCGTGCACCTCGGCCGCCGGATACTCCACCCGCCCCTGGAACAACTCCCCGTACAACACCCCCGTCTCCGGATCCATCACCGACCCGGCGGCGTTCGCCACCACCAGCGCGGCCACCGTGATCCCCGAGCCGAGCACGGTGCTCGCGGTGCCGACACCGCCCTTCAGCAGCCCGACCGTCGCCCCCGTCCCGGCGCCCACGCACCCCTCCGCCACCGGGGCGCCGAGCCCACTCGCCGCGGCCTCCTCCACCGCGGCCCGGCCGGTCGCCGCGTCCGGTCTGGCCCGGAAGTCGCCGCCCCGGCCCAGATCGAAGACACAGGCCGCCGGCACCACCGGCACGACATGCGCCGGATCGGGGCCGACCCGTACCCCGCGGTGCCGCTCCTCCAGCCAGGCCATCACACCCGACGCCGAGTCCAGCCCGTACGCGCTGCCGCCGGTCAGCACCACCGCTTCGACCCTCTGCACCAGATTCCTCGGGTCGAGCGCGTCCGTCTCCTTCGTGCCGGGCCCGCCGCCACGCACATCCACGGCCGCCACCGCGCCGCCCTCCGGCGCGAGAACCACGGTCGTACCGGTCAACCAGCCGCCGCCGGCCCGGGTGGCGTGCCCCACCCGCAGCCCGAGCACGTCGGTCAGGGCGTCCACGGGGTGGGGACGGCCGGAGGGCGTGGGGGTGCGGGAGCTCTCGCGTGTCATCTGCGTCCTTGTCTGCGACCGGGCGGGGGCGGGGTGTGCGTGTGTCGGACCGTGCCTGTGACCCCCCTCAACCCTGCCCGGTCGCGGCTGTCCTGGCCCCCTCCGTACCGGCCCGACGTGCCGTGAAGACCACACCGATCGCCACCGTCCCCGCCGCCACGACGCCCGCCGCCAGGACCGCCCAGTGCCCCAGGAACGTGCACAGCACCACTGCCAGCGCGGCCAGCGGCAACACGGCCTGCTGCGCCGTGCCCACCTTGTAGTGACGGGCGTGCAGCGCCCACACCGAGAGCAGGTAGAGCGCCGTCGGCAGTGTCACGGCGGCGGACGCGGCCAGTGTCGAGATGTGCGCCTTGTGCACCGCCTCCTCCACCGCGACCTCCAGCCCGGCGCCGATCGCGGCCGCCGAGGCGAAGATCAGGTAGTGGCCGTAACCCCACAGGAAGCTCTCCCTGTTGGAGCGCAGATGCCCGTGGATCGGCACCGTGAAGTAGATCCACCACGTGGAGAACACGATCAGCAGTCCGCCCAGTGCGATCGGCAGCAACTCGCCCAGCGCGTCGTTCTCGTCCGCGGCCGACTTCACGGCGACCGTGGCCGCCAGGATCGTCTCGCCGAGCACGATGATGGTGAACAGGCCGTACCGCTCGGCGATGTGATGCGGATGCCAGGACGTGGTGAAATCCTTCTCCGCGTACACCGGCACGCACAGCTCCAGGATCGCCATCCCCAGGAACAACCACGGTCTGGCCGGCTCGGGAAGGATCAGCAGGCCCAGCCAGCCGACCTGGCACAGCGCCACACCGGCCGCGTACCGCAGCGCCATGACGCGCTCGGCGCTCTCCGCCGACCGGGCCACCCGCAGCCACTGCGCGGTCATCGCCAGCCGCATGATCGCGTAACCGAGCCAGACCAGCAGGAAGTCGTGGTCCTCGAAGGCCCGGGCGATCCCGGCGGCGAGCACGAGCACACCGAATATCTGAACGAGGGTGACGACCCGGTAGAGCACGTCGTCGTTGTCGTACGCCGAGGCGAACCAGGTGAAGTTCATCCAGGCCCACCAGATCGCGAAGAAGACCATCGCGTAGTTGAGGATGCCCTCGGCGGCATGGGCCTCGGCGACGGCGTGCACCAGCTGGACGCCCGCCTGGGCGACGGCGACCACGAAGCACAGGTCGAAGAAAAGTTCGAGAGGCGACGCGACCCGGTGCGCCTCCCCACGCCCACGGGCGACGAGCCGACGCAACGGAGGTCGGCCGGCACCGGAGGGAGAGGCGGAAGCCGTGGCCGGGGCGGTGCCCGGGTCGGGGTCCCGCGCCGGGGGCGTCGAGGGCGTGGAACTGGACGTCATGGCGCCAAGCACACCAGAAGAACCGGGGGAACTCTCGCTCAGGTGTGCATGAGTGCACGTGCGGGCCGGGGGAGTACACGGAGGGGTCCGGCGACCGGCTCCAGCGGTGCACGGGAGCATCCGGTGACCGGCTCGGGCCGCGGGTGGAGCTGTCGTCCGGTGACCGGCTCGGGCGGTGGATGGGGGTGTCCGGTGACTGGCTCGGGGGATGCACGGGAACATCCCGTGCCCGGCTCGGGCCGTGGGTGGGGGTGTCCGGTGGCCGGGCCGGTGGCGTTCGCGCGGGGGCCCGTACTCTGGAGGCATGAGTAGCGTTCCCGCCCCCGAGCCGTGTGACCCCAAGGCCGCGCTGGTTTTCGACGACCCGCTCAGCCGACCCTCGTCCGACGACACGGACCACGGCTGGGGCGAGCGGCCCGGCGACGGCGGCGACAGCGCGGCCGACCTCAAGCGCTTCCTCGACGAGAAGCCGCCCCACCACCTTTGACCTCGCCGGGCATACGCCGGGCGCCACCTCTGACCTCGCCGGGTATACGCCCTGCGGGCGCCTACTCGCGGTCGTGGCCCGAGCCGCGCTGGGCCACCAGGGCGTCGCGGATCTCCTTCAGGACCTCCAGCTCCGTCACCTCGATGACCTCGTGGGTGCCCTCCTTCGCCCTCCGGCGGGCCTCCTGGCGGGCCAGGTACTTGGCCATCGGCAGGACCATCAGGAAGTAGACGACGGCCGCCGTGATGACGAAGGTCAGCGTGGCACCGAGCACCGAACCCCAGGCGATCTGGATGCCTTTCGTCACGGTGCCGTCCTTGGCGACCTCGCAAGGGTCCTTCAGGCAGCTGGTGTAGCTGTCGAGGTTCTTGGTGCCGAACGCCCCCACCAAGGGGTTGATGATGCCCTTCACCACGGAGTTGACGATGTTCGTGAAGGCCGCGCCGATGACCACGGCGACGGCCAGGTCGACGACGTTCCCCCGCATCAGGAAGGCCTTGAAGCCCTCCCAGACACTCGGCTCCTTCTTCTCGCTCACCACGAGGCCTCTCTGCGCTGGTTGTGGAACAAACGACTCCGCAACCTACGTCAAGGCTTGCTCCGACTGTCCCATTGGGTCCCACCAACGGGGGACTTGACGTGCGGCCGGGGGGCGTGCGCCTCACCACAGCGTCACCGCCAGGCGGGAGGTCGCGCCCGCGCCGGCCAGGCGCGCCGCCGTGGAGCGGGGCACCGACAGGACGATCAGGGCGCCGCTCTCCGTGGCGCTCGCCGCCGGCACCTTCGTGACGCGGGCGCCTCGCGCGACCACCCGCGCGTCACCGCCCGTGGCGGACTGCTCCGCCGCGATCACGTCGACGCGGTCGCCGGGGCGCAGCAGCCGTACGGTCGCGCCGTCGGCGATGCGTACCGGTGCGGTGACCGTCCCGGTAGTGGCTCGGCGCTCGGGGACGGGGTCGGCCACAGGGTGCCCCCTGACCCGTTCCCCGTCCCCGTCCCCGGGGCCCGCCGCCGTCGCCAGTAGCGCGGCGGCGGTCATCGCCAGACCGGCCGCCATGGCCCGCCTCCGGCAGCGGGCGAGGCGCCGCAACCGCTGTGCGCCGCCCCGCACCCGTAGCGGCGCGAAGTGCGGGACCTCGCAGGTGGGAGGCGCGTCGGCACCCGGCGGCCCGGCGGCCCAGGAGGGCAGGCGGGTGGACACGGAGTCGCATGCGCGCGAGGACGCGATCGCCGACGCCGAGGAGGTTGAGGGGGCCGAGGGGGCCGTGTGCGTGAGCCCGGGCCTGCCCGAGGCCGAGGCCGCGGGCAGGCCCGGGCTCACGC
>NZ_LIQX01000618.1 GCF_001418475.1 Streptomyces ossamyceticus
CGGTGACGTCGGGGTCGTCGGCCGCGGCAACCGGGTCAACGGCCTGATCACCCCGATGCGGCCCATGAGTATCGAGGCACCCGCGGGCAAGAATCCGCTGGACCACACCGGCAAGATCTACAACGTGATGGCGATGCGGCTCGCCCGTCAGGTGCACGAGCAGTGCGGCGGCCCCGCGCAGGTGCACATCTTCACCTCGAAGGAAGCTCCGCTGGAGCGGCCCGACGAGGTCGTCGTCACCGCGCCCGACGCCGACGAGGAGAAGGTGCGCGTCCTCGTCGAGGCCGCTGTCGCCGGATCCGGCGCCCTCACGGCGGAACTCATCGAACAGGGCATCACCCTGTGGTGACCGTCGAGCGGGCCCGTGCCCTGGCCGCCGCCGCCCGGCAGGCCGGTGAGCGGCGGGACACCGGACCCGCGTCCGTCGGGCCCCCGGAGACCGGCAGCCACTTCGCTGTCCTGGTCAAGCCCGAGGTGATGACCCCCGACCTCGCCGACGAGGCACTCGCCACCGCCGTCGAGGTCCTCACCGCCGACGGCGTCCTGGTGCTGCGGGCCGCGGTCCTGCCCGCCGCGGACTTCGTCCGCCGCGGACACCTGCTGCTGCACTACCCCCGGCTGCACCGCGTCGCTGCCGACGGCACCGCGGCCCTCACCACCGCCGCCCGCCGGGCACTGCTCACCCTGCTGCCCGGCGCGGACGACGGTGCCGCGTTCGGCGCGTACGAGGCGATGACCCGCGACGCCGGCCTGACCCCGGAGGCCCTGGAGGAGCGGTGCCGGTCCGCGGGGATCCACAAACTGGGCTCGGGCTCCTACGCCTCGCTGGTCGAACTGGGCGGGCGGCTCGTCGCCGTCCTGAACGGCTTCCTGCCCGCCCTCACCGAGAGCTACCGCGTGCCGGGGGCCCAGGTGGGGCTGCTGGAGTGCCACAGCTCCCGTGAGATCGCCGACCTGCGCGGCGGTCTGCTCGGCGCGCTGCATCCGGGCGCCGCCGACCCCGCGTCCCTGCGCGGCTCCCTCGGCGCGCTGGCCCGGCGGCACGACGTCGCGCTGTCCGAGGGGCGCAACGCGGTACACCTGTCGACGGGGCACCTGGAAGCCATGTTGCAGGTGTGGCGGTACTTCACCGCGCCGGACGGGCGCGGCCCGGGGGACACCGCCTTCGGGCGGACCCTCACCGCGGCCGGGGTGCCGCAGGCGGCCCTCGCCGCCCTCGCCGCCGACGCGGACCTGCCCGCCGACCCGGACCTCCCCGGCGACGCGGACCCCGGCACGGGGACGGACCCCGTCGCCGGTCCCGACGGGACGTTCTCGCCGCACGGCGCCACCGAGAACCTCACCCGGGACGCGGTCGTGGAGCGCGTACGGCACTGGACCGCCCGACAGGCCGCGGCCGGACGAAAGGAGAGGACATGACCACCACCGCCTCACGGGAGACCACCCCGCGCGGCACCAGAGGGCTGACCGGACGCACCGCCGTCGTGACCGGCGGCGCCCAGGGCATCGGCGCCGCCGTGGTGGAACGACTGTGCGCCGAGGGCTGCCGGGTCCTCGTCTACGACAAGAGCGCCGAGCACGGCGAGTCCGCGGTGGCCCGCTGGCGCGGGCAGGGCCATGCCGTGGCGCTGGCGGTGGGCGACGTCACCGACGCGGACGCCCTCGCGGCCGCCTTCTCGGGCCTGCCCGCCGACTGGCCCACGCCGACGCTCCTGGTGAACCTCGCGGCCGGCTTCGTGTTCAAGGGCATCGAGGCGACCGCGTCGGACTGGCACGCCGCCCTGGACCCCACCATCATCGGCCTGTCCCTGGCGACGCGGGAGTTCGTCTCGCGCCTGCCGGAGCGGGACGCGGACGCGGCGATCGTCAACATGGCGTCGATCTCCGCGCACATCGCGCAGAGCGGCTACCTCACCTACAACACCGGCAAGTCCGCCGTCCTCGGCTTCACCCGGTGCATGGCACAGGACCTCGCGTCCCGCGGGATCCGTGTCAACTCGGTGAGTCCCGGCACCGTGTGGAACGCCAACAACGAGCGGTACCACAAGGAGGCCCTCGGTCTGGACCGGGCCACGGCCGAGGCCGCCCCGGAGCACGGCGGCAAGTTCCTCCTGGGCCGGTTCGCCGACCCCGCCGAGGTGGCCGCCCCCATCGCGTTCCTCCTCTCCGGCGAGGCCAGCTTCGTCACGGGCGCCGATCTGCCCGTCGACGGCGGATACCTGGCGGTGTGACGGTGATCGACCTGCACACCCAGCACGAGCGCTGCGGACACGCCACCGGCTCGCTGCGGGACTACGTCACCACGGCCCTGGAGATGGGCGTCGACGTCCTGGGCCTGTCGGACCACACCCCGATGTTCGCCGCCGCCGAGGACCACGCGCTGCCGCGGGTGGCGATGCCCAAGTCGGAGTTCCCGGCGTACGTGGCGGAGGCCCTCGCCCTCAAGGAGGAGTTCGCGGGCCGTATCGAGGTCCTGGTGTCCACCGAGGCCGACTACCTGGCCGGGGCGACCGAGCCGTACGCGCGGGAACTGGCCCGCTACCCCTTCGACTACATCATCGGCTCCGTGCACATGTTCGAGGGCAAGGACATTTTCGACACCAGCCGCTGGGACGGACTGGACGACGACGAACTGCCCGCCGTCAAGGCCCGGTTCTTCCGCACCGTCGCCGACTGCGCGCGCACCGGCCTGTTCCATGTGATGGGCCACGTGGACGCCCTCAAGGGCAACCACCCGCGTCTGGGCGCCGTGCCCGCGCCCGCCGCCGCCGACGAGATGCTGCGGGCGATCCGTGACTCCGGGGCCGTCCTGGAGGTCAACACCTCCGGCAACACCAAGCAGCACGGCGGCTGGTACCCGGAGACCGACGTGCTGGAGCGCGCCCACCACTTCGGCGTCCCCGTCACCTTCGCCTCCGACGCGCACGTGCCCGAGCGGATCTGCGACCAGTACGCCGACGTGGTGCGGGTGCTGCGCGACATCGGCTTCCGCCGATGGACGGTCTTCCGGCAGGGCCGGCCCCGTCTGCTGCCGATGGAGTGACCGCCCTCCCCTCCCACCCCCTGCCCGTACCGTCCCGCGAGGAGCGCCCATGCGCGTCATCGACGCCACCACCGCACTGCCCGCCGGAGCCGTCGCCCGCCATCTGCGGGTACGCGGCCACACCCTGCGGCTGATCACCGCCTCCGGGGGCTCCGACGCCCTGGTCTCGGAGACCTTCTGGCCGCCGGGCATGCTGGGCGTCACCCCGCTGGAGGACGCGCCCGCGCCCGACCTGACCGTCGTCGACCTGGTGCGCGAGCCCGCGGCGATCGCGGCGCTCCTGGACGACGCCGCCGCGTCCGGCACGGCCGGCGACTTCGAACTGACCCGTGGGTACCGACAGCCCCGTCACGACGGCTCCACCTGGACCGTGTTCACCCTGCGGGACGCCAACATCGACGAGGACGCCGTCCTCGTCCGCACCGAGGACCGCCTCACCCTGGTGAGGCCGCCGACGGGACTCGGCGACCGGTGGCTCACCCGGATCGTCCGGGACATCGCCACCCGCGTCGCCAAGGCGGAGGGCTCCCTCGTCCTGCACTCCTCCGCGTTCGTCCACGCGGGCGGCGCCTACCTCGTGATCGGCGACTCCGGCGCGGGCAAGTCCACCACCGCCGTCGCGCTCGCCCGGCTGCTGCCCGACGCCGGATGGATGGGCAACGACCGCATGCACCTCGACCGGCGCGCCGAGGACTACGAGGTCACCGCCTGCCCGCTGCCGCTGGCGATCAACAAGGGCTCGCTCGACGTCATGGGGATCACCGACTTCGCGTCCTGGCCCGTCCGCGCCGGGTTCCCGCCGCCGGGTTCGGACTGGGACCGGCTGCACGGGGAGGACAAGCTCAAACTCAGCTCGCGGGAGGTCCACCGGCACCTCGGCGTACCGGTCGTGCCGCACTCCGAACTCGCCGGGGTGGTCCTCCCGACGGTCGACCTCACGGCCGACTACGCCTTCGCGACGGCCGACCCCGACCACACGGCCGAGGTGGTCCGCCGCAACTGCTTCTCCCTCGACGACAACCTGTACGGCGAGGACTGGCTCGGCGTGCCCGTCCACGACCGCGCGGAGCCCCCGTCCCTCGACGTGTTCCTCACCGACCTCGGCAAACTGCCGGTGCTGCGCTGCACCCTGACCGGTGCCTCGGACGTGTCCCGGCTCGCCGACGACTTCCGGGCCGCCGTGCGCAGGTGACCCTCCCGCAGCGGTGCGCGGGCGGCCGTCCTCAACGGCCCTCGCGCACCGCTGCGTCCAGCTCCGCCGCCGTCGCCGCCACCAGTGCGGCGTTCTCCGCGTAGCGGGCCCAGAACCGTCCGATCCAGCCCAGGTACCAGGGGCCGAGCTCGGCACCGCGGCGCGTCAGCAGGTCGATGTGCTCCCGCCGCGGCAGGAACCACACCGCGCCGAGCCGGGCCACGTCCGCGGCCTGCCCGTACGGCACGCCGACCCGGCCGCGCAGCGCCCGCAGGAAGTCCCGTACCGCCGCCGGGTCCAGGACGAAGTCGCCGCGGCCCTGCCGGCACGACAGCCACAGCGCCTTGGCGGCGTCGGCGGGCCGCCGGGAGAAGCCGGTCTCGTCCCAGTCGATCACGGTGAAGCGGCCCGCTCCGTCCGTGATCAGGTTCCGGCCGTGCAGGTCCCCGTGGTGCACCACCACGGCGCCCGCCCGGGTCAGCCGCGCGGCGCCCGCCAGCGTCGAGGGCAGCCGCGCGTCGACGGCGCGCCCCAGTTCCGTCCACGCGCCCGTCAGGAGGGGCGCCACCCGCGCCCGTTCCCGCTCGGCGTCCGCCAGCCAGGGCGTGGCGTAGTCGCCGACCAGGGCATCGTCGACGGCCGTGTTGCGCGCGCCCTCGGTCAGCTCCGCCAGCACGTCCATCACGTCGGGCACCTGGGCGCGCGCGTCGTCCGAGGCGTCGCCGGGCACGTAGGGCCGCACCACGACCAGGTGGTCCCGGCCGTCCCCGCGCACCGTGGCCAGGTCCAGCAGCGGCGGGTACCAGGGAGTGCCGCGCAGCAGGGCGTCGACGCGGCGGATCCGGGCGGCCACCACGGCGCCGGAACGCTCCGCGCAGTGCACCTTCACGGCGTAGGGCACGCCCGCCTCGACAAGCCGGTACGAGGCGTTCAGACCGCGTCCCGTCAGGCTCTCGGCGGCCCCGGCGGCGACGCGCGCGGCGGCTCGCACGGCGTCCGGCGCCGCTGCCGCGCTCATGCCGTACGGGGGCCGGCGGCGGGCTGGGCGTCCAGCCAGCCGGTGACGGCGGCGACGAGCTCCTCCAGCGGCCGGGAGCTGTCCTGGCGCAGCACCGGGCAGTCCAGGCCGGCCAGCCAGCGCTCGTCCTTCGCCTGCCGGCCGGGGGTGTCGCCGCTCTCGTACCCCCTGGCCCACTGCATGAAGTCGTGGTGCGCGGCCTCGTGGCTGCCGCCCCGCTCGATGGTGTCCCCGTAGCGCACCCGCTCGCGGGCCATGAGTCTGCCCATGCGGGTGTCGGGGTCGATGGTGAGGAACACCACCGCGTCCGCCTCGGCGATGACGGGGTCGCCCCAGCCGCGCAGGGTCCCGGAGAGCACCCACGCCTCCCGTGGCACGAACAGCGCCCGCATCAGTGCCAGCCGCTCCTCGACGGGCCGTTTGTGCGTGTAGGGCGGGTCGCTCGGCAGCCACAGGTAGTCGTCCACGTCGGCGTGCGGCACCGCCCAGCGGGTCGCGAGGGCACGTCCCAAGGTGGTGCTGCCCGCTCCGCTCGGCCCGGTGACCAACAGCCGGTGTCCCCCCATGGGGCGCCTCCCACTCCACTCGTCAAGATCCGTCCAACCACCCTACCCACAGCAGGTGTTGACGCCGCGCCGCACATGCGGGGGTTACGCTCACGGCCATGCCGACTGCCTTGGTGACCGGCGTCTCCCGCGGCCTGGGAGCGCATCTGTGCCGTGCCCTGAAGACCTCCGGCCACCGTGTGCTGGGCGTGGGCCTGGCCACCGCGCCGGCCCACGGACATCTGGACGACTACCGCGTGACCGACCTTCGTGAACCGCTGCCCCCGGACCTGTTCGCCGACGAGGAGATCGACGTCCTGGTGCACAACGCCGGGATCTACGTGGACGATCCGCGCCGCGGGTACGGCGACCTGTTCGCGCTGTCGGTGCCGGACCTGCGCGACACCTTCGAGGTGAACCTGTTCGGTGCCGCCCGTGTGGTCCAGCGGTACGCCCCGCCCATGCTGGCCCGCGGATCGGGGCGGGTGGTGTGCGTGTCCTCGGGCATGGGGCGCCTCCAGGACGCCGACGGGGCGTCGTTCGCCTACCGCTCGTCGAAGCTGGCCCTCAACGCGCTGGTCCTGTCCGTGGCCCGCCACTTCGACGCGGGCTGCGGCGACCTCGCGGCGTTCGCGTACTGCCCGGGCTGGATCCGCACCGACATGGGCACCGGGGACGCGCCGCTCGATCCCGGCCCCGTCGCCGAGGACCTCGTCCGGCTGCTGGACCGGCCCGCCGCCGAGGCCAACGGCCGGTTCTTCCGGGGCGGCGCCGAACTCGGCTGGGACACCCGCGGCCCCTTCGTGGGCCCGGCCGCCGAGTCCGGCCGCGGGGTGCCGCCACGGAGGGCGGGCCGGGGACGCGGGTGACACCGGGGCCTCGGCCCGCCGGTGTTCCGCCCAGCGGAATCGCCCCGGACACCCTGCCCACCGCGTTGCCATGATCGGTCGAGCGGTCCCTGCGCGCGGCCTCGCGGCCGCCTCACCCAGGGGTCGCGGGCCGCCGCGAGACGCGGTGCGCACCGGCCCGTGGCACGGGCCCCACCCTGACCTGGAGGTGAGCCCGGCATGCGACCGACCGAAGCGCCGCGCCCGTACGTGGTCCGCTCACGCTTCGCGACCACCGGCCTGATGTGCGGCCCGTCCGTCGCGGCGGAGATCGACCGGCTCGCCCGCCCCTATCTGACGGTCGAGCCGGGCACCGCCGGCCCGGGTGACTGGCGGATCAGCGAGGGCGTGTCGCCCACCGCCGGCGCCGTGCCCGAACCGGTCACCGCGCTCGGCGAGCCCACCGTCGAGTACGCCGTCGACCACGCCGAGCGGCAGGTGTTCCACCTGGCCCCCGAGGGCCCGGCCTGGGCGTGCCAGTCCCTGTTGCGGGCCACCCGTGCGGTGCACCGTTCCGCGGCGGCCCGCGGCGGCATGCTGTTCCTGCACGCCGGTCTGGTCGAGCTGAACGGTCTGGGTGTGGCCCTGGTCGGCGGCAGCCGCGCGGGCAAGACCTCCTTCGTGATGGCGGCCGTCCTCGCCGGTCAGGGCGTCATGGTGTGCAACGACGATGTGAGCCTGTCGGCGGACGGCTCCGGGCCCGGCGTGCTCGGCGTGGGCTGGCCGCGGTCGGTGTCGGTGCGCCTGGACACCCTGGACCTGCTGCTCGGGCCCGAGGGTGCGCGGACCGCCCTGGACGGGCTGACACACCCGGCGAACGCGACCCTGCCGAGTCTGCGCGCCTCCGGCGTGGAACGGCACGGCACCGCCCTCATCTACCCCTGGGAGTACGCCGATCTGCTGGAGACGAAGCTCGGGCACTCGGCCCGGGTGGACGCGCTGGTGCATCTGAGTCTGGCGGACGCCCCCGAGGAGGCCGGGCTGTCCGCCGTCGACCCGAGGGAGCGGCGGGCGCTGCTCGACCGGCATGTCCTGGACACGCCGAACAAGCACCTCAACATCTTCGGCCACGAGCCGGAGCCGGGAACCCTGCGGCAAACCCGCGGCGCGCTGACCGCGCTGCCCACGTTCCGTTTCCGGTACCTGTTCCAGGACGTGCGCCACGCGGTCGACCAGCTCGGCGCGCATCTGCGCGCCGAGGTCCCCGCGGCGTGAAGGCGGCGCGGGTGCCTTCGTACGCCGTCAGCCGGCGGCGGCACGCGGCCGACGGCTCACAGGCCCAGCAGGACCGGCCGGTCCGGGACCCCGTCGGCGAGCAACCGGGCCAGCGGCGTGCCGAGGTCGCGGGGCGAGAACAGGTCGGGGCCGTCGTGGCCGGTGATCTCGTCGAGACTCCACCACCGCGTGCCGTGCACGTTCTCCCGGGCGAGCGCGGCCTCGCCGAGCGCGCCCGCCGGGGTGAACGCGGTGGTGCGCACCAGGTGGTAGTCGTTGACGACGCCGTCGTGGCCCGGCGCGATCGCCGGGTCGACGATCTCCTGGTGCCAGACGTGCGGTGCCTCGTCGGTGAGTACCAGGCCGACCTCCTCCACCAGTTCGCGCGCGAGCGCCTGCGACGGTGTCTCACCGGGGGCGATGCCGCCGCCGGGCGCCGCCCACAGGACGAACGGCCGTCCGGTCCGGTCCGTGAGGGCGAAGCGGCACAGCAGCAGCCGCTCCCGCTCGTCGAGGATCAGTGCGCGGACCGAGTGGCGCATCCGGGGCTCGGCCGTCGAGGCGTACGGGACAGTGGAGTTCACGGATCCACGCTATCCGCCGGCCGCACACGCGGACCGAGCGGCCCGCCACCGGCGCGGTACCCGCCCCCGGCCGTACGGGCGCATCGACCTCCCCGGACGTACCCCTGACCGACACCAGGCAGAAAGGGGCAGAGCGGACGTGCTCTCCTTCCGATCCCACATCGCCGCAGTCACCGCCCTCGACGACTTCGACGAGCGGGACGTGCTCGACCACATCCATCTGGCACCGGACGACATCCTCGTGCTGTCCGGCTCGCTCGTCGACGGTTCCGGCACCCCGTCGTCCGACTTCGACTTCTGCGTGCTGGCGCGTGAGAAGGACGAGCGCTTCCACCGCGCGACGTTCCCCAGGGAGCGGCACATGCGGTACTACACCAGCGGGGACCGGGTGAAGGCGAGCTTCGACTACCTGCCACAGAGCCTGCTCGGTGTGGACGTCGAGTACCGCACCGTGGGCGAGGTCACCGACATGCTGGCCGCCCACGCCGACCTGTACGCGTATCTGCGCACCCGGGCCCGCAAGTCGTCCGCGTTCGCGGCGTCCGCGGTCGACTTCCGGCTGCTGTCCCGTCTCACGTACGGTGTGCCGCTCACCAACGCGCCCGCCTTCGAGGAGGTCTCCCGGCTGGTGAGGCCCGGCGAGGTCGCCTACACCGCGTTCCGCACCGCCGTGGGCAGCTACCCCGACTTCCGGGACCTGGCCGGCATGTGGGCGCAGCGGGATCACGAGTCCGCTCTGATCGCGGCGCGCAAGCTCGGCATCGACACCTTCCGCGGCCTGACGCACGTCCACGGCAACACCAACCGCAACCCCAAGTACCTGGCGCGGTTCCTGGCCCGCCTTCCGGAGCGGCTGGCCCCCGTCACCGACCGGTTCCGGCATCTGAACGCCTACGGCGTCCAGGACCCCGACGCCGCCGCCGACGCGGTGCTGGAGTGGCTCGACCTCATCGATGTCGCCTTCGCCGAGATCCGCCGGGGCCGCGACACGGCCGACGCGTTCGTGAGCGGGCCGGACTTCATGGACCTGCTGAAGGGCGAACTGCACCAGACGATGAGCTGGAACGCCGAGATCTCCAACGAGTACTGCTTCCGCGCCCGTGAGGCCGCCGCCGACGTGCCACCGCTGCGGGACCTGCTGGCGGCG
>NZ_LIQX01000619.1 GCF_001418475.1 Streptomyces ossamyceticus
GGGGCGATGTGCTGCATGTGCACGGTCTCCCCGCCCCGGCGCAGCACCGAGGCGAAGTCGCCCAGGCCCTCCCGTTCCAGGGCGGCGGCGCCTCGTACGACTCCGCGCAGTGCCGCGTCGTGGATGCCGGGGTCGACGAGGCGGCCGTGGCCGTGCCGCTGGAGTTCGTCGAGGTAGCGGGTCATGACGCCGAGCCGGCTCACGGGGCCGGGCACGGCCACGAACGCGGTCTCGATGCGGTACGGGGCGACCCCCTCGGGGAGCCGCGCCGAGCGGATGCGGCGGCAGATGTCCTCGTACTCGGCCGGGGTGACCATCGCGGATTCGAGCAGGATGTTGTAGCCGCGGGAGAGGGCGAGGTCCTGGGCCTGCTCCCACCAGCGGTCGCCGTCCGGGCGGACCAGCGCGTCCGCCTCCTGGGGGCGCTCGGCCTGCCAGCGGGCGTACTCGGGGTGGTGCGGGTTGTAGAAGTCCATGTTGATCCAGGCCGAGGGACCGCCCCGGTCCAGCGCGTCCTTGACCATACGGGTCACGGCGGTCTTCCCGGCGCCGGTCTGCCCGGCCACGATGACGGCGACCGGCGCCCGTTGCGGTGCGCAGCCGTCGAGGAAGACGGGGGCGATCTGCTCGCGGAAGATCCGCTGGTTCTCGGCGAGGGGCAGCCGCCCTTCGAGGGTCGGCGCCTTCGGCGTCCCCGTCGGCGCTCCCGTCGACGTCGCGGGGTCGTTCGGCGACCGGCTCATGCGTCGCCGCCCGGCAGTCGGGCCAGTTCCGTACGGATCCGCCGGCACAGGGCGTGCGCGTCGGCCAGGGCGTCCGTGTCGTCGGGGCGCAGGCCCAACTGGAGCCGGTTCAGCTCCCGCTGGCGCCCGAGCAGGTGCTCGCGGGTGGCTCCGGCGGCGTCGCGCAGGGAGGCCGAGACCTCGCCGACGGTCCTGCGCAGGTCACCCAGGGCCGCCTCGTAGGGCTCGTCCGCGTACTGGCCGCCGCCGAGCGGCTCCACCCGCGAGAGCACGGGCTCGGAATCGGGCTGCTCCGTCATGGGGGGTCCCTCCGTCGTCATCGAGTCGTGGTCGTCGTACGTGGTGACGCCGCCGTGTCGGCGTCGAGGTCCAGGGCGTGGTCGGCGTCGTACGGGCGGTCGCCGTCAGAGACGTGGGGCGAGGGGTCGGTGGTTCAGGCGAGGTGCGCGGTGTCGCCCCACCGCACCGGACGCAGCCGTCCGCCCGTGCCGGTCCAGGACGACACCGAGGCGTTGGGGACCGGCGGCAGGGTGTCGGGGGAGGGCGCGCCCAGGCCGGCCAGGACGAAGCGGAGGCCGATGACGATCGCGTCGTGCGCCACGAGCAGCACCCGCCGTCCGGGCGCGGCCCGGTCCAACTCGGTCACGAAGTCCCGTACGCGCAGCGCGACATCGGCCATCGCCTCACCGCCCGGCGGCCGGTACGCCCACTCGCCGAGCAGGGCCCGCCGCGCGGCCTCCTCGGGGGCGCGGGCCCGCAGCGCGCCCGGTGGGTGCAGTTCGAAGACACCCATCTCCCGGTCCCTGAGCCGTTCGTCGACGAGCAGCTCAGGCGGTGTCACCCGTGGGTGCGCGGCCATGACCTGCCAGGTCTCCCGGGCCCGGGCGTAGGGCGAGCAGACCACGAGGTCCGGCCCCGTCCCCTCGTCCAGCCCGGCGAGCCAGTCGCCCAGCGACCCGGCCTGCTCACGTCCCAGCGGAGACAGCGGGACGTCCGTGTCCCGTCCGGGGACCGGCAGTTCCGTCGAGCCGGTGCGCTCGGCCTCGGCGAAGGCGACGTTCGCGGTGCTCTGCCCGTGCCGTACCGCCCACAGTCCGCGGAGTGAACTGGGCGCCGCGAGCCCGCTCTTGTGCATCTCATCGGCCATCCGGTCATTCTGCTCGACCGGAACGCCGGTGTTCCGTACGAGATCGCCGGTGTTCCGTGCGGCGATCGCGGGCGCTCAGTGCGCGACCGGCGTGGCCGTGTACGTGCGGCGCAGGAAGCGGATCAGGGCCTTCGTGTCGAACTGCATCACCGCGACCCCGTGGGCGGAGTGGAACTCCATGACGGCCTGGACCCGGCCGCAGGGCCAGATGCTGACGGGGCCGGCGGTCGCGGGGGTGCGCAGACCGCGTTCGAGGAGGTCGCGGGGGAAGGTCCACTCGTGGGGGCCGGGCAGGCCCACGTGGACGGCGGTGGGGCCGCCGTCGGGGTCGTAGCGGAGGATCACGGGGACCGTATCCCGGTCCTCGGGGGAGTCGGTGACGACATGAGCCCGTGCGTACTGCTCGACGGTGACAGACATCGGGCGGCTCCTCACGCTGAGTGACCCAAGCAGAAGCTGTTGATCCGCTCTCCGTGCCTCTCCAATGTCGCATATTTTCCGCCATCCGCCCGTGGAGGAGGATGCCGGGCCGGGCCGGGACGGCGATGTGTTCGCTATTCGAAGTGAAGGCGCTCTTGCAAGACCCTCGCAATAAGGCCCTATCATCGTAAGGTTCCAGCCACGCGCAGCCGGATGCGATCGCCACCGGGCGATCCGGAGAGCGAGCCCTCGCATGCATGTCCCCGACGGATTCATCAACGCCCCCGTCTCGGCGGTCGCCGGTGTCGTCGCCGCAGGTGCCGTCGCCGTCAGCCTGCGCGGGGCCCGGCGTGAGTTGGACGAGCGGACGGCGCCGCTCGCCGGACTGGTCGCCGCGTTCATCTTCGCCGTGCAGATGCTGAACTTCCCGGTCGCGGCCGGCACCAGCGGGCACCTGCTGGGAGGCGCGCTCGCCGCGATACTCGTGGGCCCCTACACCGGGGTGCTGTGCGTGTCCGTGGTGCTCCTCATGCAGGGCATCCTCTTCGCCGACGGCGGCCTGACCGCGCTCGGCGTGAACATCACCATCATGGCCGTCGTCACCACCGTCGTGGCGTACGCCGTCTTCCGCGGGCTGGTCAAGGTCCTGCCGAACAAGCGCCGCTCCGTGACCGTCTCCGCCTTCGTCGCCGCGCTCGTCTCGGTGCCCGCCGCGGCCGCCGCGTTCACCTTCGTCTACGCGATCGGCGGCACCACGGACGTGCCGCTCGGCTCCGTCCTGACCGCCATGGTCGGCGTGCACACCCTCATCGGCATCGGCGAGGCCGCGATCACCGCCGCCACCGTCGGCGCCGTCATCGCCGTACGCCCCGACCTCGTGCACGGCGCCCGCGGAATGACCGCCCCGCTGAAGCTCCGTGTGAACGGCGAGCTCGTCGACGCCCCCGCCGCCGGTCCCGCGCCCGTGCCGGTGGCCGCGCGGTCGCCCCGCAAGCTCATCCTGGCCGGGCTCGGCACGTCCCTCCTCCTCGCCGGTGTCGTCAGCTTCTACGCCTCCGCGAACCCGGACGGGCTGGAGAAGGTCGCCGCCGACAAGGGCATCGACGCCAAGGTCGAGGACCACGCCGCCGCCGACTCCCCGCTCGCCGACTACGGCGTCCGGGGCCTCACCGACGCCCGGCTCTCCGGCGGTCTCGCGGGCGTGATCGGCGTCGGCGTCACCGTCGTCGCCGGCACCGGGATCTTCTGGGCCGTGCGCAGGCGCCGGGCCGGCGAGGCCGAGGCGACCTCCCCGTCCTCCGTGCCCGAGAACGCCTGACATGGGCGCCGGACACGCCCACAAGCTCTACCGGCACGCGCACTCGCCGGTGCACGCCCTGCCGCCGCACACCAAACTCGCGGCCGTCTTCGCCTTCGTGGTCGTCGTCGTGTCGACGCCGCGCGAGGCGATGTGGGCGTTCGCGCTGTACGCCGCGCTCCTCGCCACGGTCGCGGGCGTGGCCCGGGTGCCCGCCGGGTTCCTGCTGCGGCGACTGCTGATCGAGGTGCCGTTCGTCGCCTTCGCCCTGCTCATGCCGTTCGTGGCGCAGGGTGAACGGGTCGAGGTGCTCGGCATGTCGCTGAGCGTCGGCGGACTGTGGGGCGCCTGGAACGTCCTCGCCAAGGGCACCCTCGGTGTCGCCGCGTCCGTCCTCCTCGCCGCCACCACCGAGCTGCGCGAACTCCTCCTCGGACTGCAACGCCTCAAGCTGCCGCCGCTGCTCGTCCAGATCGCGTCCTTCATGATCCGCTACGGCGACGTCATCACCGACGAGATGCGCCGGATGCGGATCGCCCGCGAGTCACGCGGCTTCGAGGCGAGCGGCGTCCGTCACTGGGGCGTGCTCGCCAAGTCCGCCGGGGCGCTGTTCATCCGCTCCTACGAGCGCGGGGAACGCGTCCACCTCGCCATGATCAGCCGGGGGTACGCCGGCACCATGCCCGTCATCGACGAGGTGACCGCCTCGCGGGCGCAGTGGTCGTACGCCTTCGCCCTCCCGTTCGCCGCCCTCGTCGTCTGTCTGCTGGGATGGACCCTGTGACCGTGTCCAAGGAACCCGTACCCCCGTCCCTCGAAGTCGCCGGGCTCGCCTTCGCCTACCCCGACGGCCACCAGGCCCTGTTCGGCGTCGACTTCACCATCGGCCGGGGCGAACGGGTCGCGCTGCTCGGGCCGAACGGCGCCGGCAAGACCACCCTCGTCCTGCACCTCAACGGCATCCTCACCGGGGGCGCCGGCACGGTCGCCGTCGCCGGACTGCCGGTCGGCAAGCAGCACATGGCAGAGATTCGGCGCAAGGTCGGCATCGTCTTCCAGGACCCCGACGACCAGCTGTTCATGCCGACCGTGCGGGAGGACGTCGCGTTCGGCCCGGCCGCCGCCGGGATGAAGGGCCCTGAGCTGGAGGCCCGCGTCGACCGCGCGCTCGCCCGGGTCGGCATGGCCGAGTTCAAGGACCGGCCCCCGCACCACCTCTCCTTCGGTCAGCGCCGCCGGGTCGCCGTCGCCACCGTGCTCGCCATGGAGCCGGAGATCCTCGTCCTCGACGAGCCCTCCTCCAACCTCGACCCCGCCTCGCGCCGCGAACTCGCCGACATCCTGCGCTCCTTGGACGTCACCGTCCTCATGGTCACCCACGACCTGCCGTACGCCCTGGAGTTGTGCCCCCGTTCGCTGGTGCTCAGCGAGGGCGTCATCGCGGCCGACGGACCCACCGGTGAACTCCTCGCGGACGACGCCCTGATGCGGGCCCACCGCCTGGAGTTGCCGTTCGGCTTCGACCCGAGGTCGGTCGCCGCGGGGAGCTGAGGACAATGGGGCGCGTGACGAATCAAGAGGACGCCGCGTGGCCCGGGTCGCTGCTCCTCGACGAGCAGCTGTGCTTCGCGCTGTACGCGGCCCAGCGCGCGGTCACGGCCGCGTACCGCCCGCTGCTCGACGAACTCGGCCTCACCTACCCGCAGTACCTCGTCATGCTCTGCCTGTGGGAGCGGCGTGAGACCACCGTCAAGGAGCTGGCCGGCGCCCTGCGCCTGGACTACGGCACGGTCTCGCCGCTGCTGAAGCGGCTGGAGGCGGCGGGTCTGCTGAGCCGGCGCCGCTCCGCCCGCGACGAGCGCTCGGTCCGGATCACGCTCACCGGGCGCGGCGAACAGCTCCGCAACCGGGCGGAGGCCGTCCCCGAGACGCTGGCCGCCGCCACGGGCCTGCGGGGCGGCGACGTGGCCCGCCTGCGGGAGGAGCTCTGGGAGCTGACGGCACGGGCGGAGCGGTCGACGCGGACGACGACCACCTGACGGGGACCGACGGGGACCGACGCGTCCCCGCCGTACCGCTCACCGCGCCCCTGTCTCCGGGGTCACCCGTTTCGCCGGGCCATTCGTTTCTCCGTGGCCACCCGTTGTTACCGCTGGTTACTACCCCCTGGTAACCGCTCTCACCTACCAGCCGGTACCTTGTGCACGATGTACTTGTGCGCGCTTTTCCTGGGGGAGGCTCATTCATGACTGACGGCGCCGCTGTCGAGACCCGCTCCGACACTCCTGCGGAGGCCCGCCCGGACACCCGTCCGGCGAAGATCATGTATGTGGCCGAGGCCACCGCGCACGGCGGTCGGGACGGCTTCATCACCAGCCAGGACGGCCATATCGACCTGAGGGTGGCCATGCCCCCCGAGCTGGGCGGCGACGGCAACGGCACCAACCCCGAGCAGCTGTTCGCGGCCGGCTACAGCTCCTGCTTCCACAACGCGCTGGTCCTCGTCGGCCGCCGCGAGGGCTACGACCTCACCGGCTCCACGGTCGCCGCGAAGGTCGGCATCGGCCCCAACAAGCAGCGCGGCTACGGCCTCGCCGTCGCCCTCAGCGTCTCCCTGCCCGTCCTCGACCAGGACATCGCGGCCAAGCTGGTGGACGCGGCCCATCAGGTCTGCCCCTACTCCAACGCCACCCGCGGCAACATCGACGTGACGATCGTGCTGGGCTGAGAACCCCACGGGGGCCCGGGGGAAGCCCCGCACGGCACCCGAGGGCCCCGGCCGGAGGAATCACCCGCCGTGCGTGTACGTTGCACCCGTCGACCTGGCGAGTGAGGCGAGCGAACGGAACGGAGCGCCGGCGTGGATGTGAACGGCACGGTCGCCGAGGGCTTCGAGCCGGTGCGGGAGGCGTTCCTGCGCAACTTCGAGGCGCTCGGAGAGAAGGGCGCGGCGGTCGTCGTCCACCAGCACGGCCGCAAGGTCGTCGACCTGTGGGCCGGCACCCGCGACGTGGACGGCGACGAACCCTGGCAGCACGGCACCGCCCAGATCATGCGCTCGGCCACGAAGGGCGTCGCCGCCGCAGTGCTGCTGATGCTGGCCGAGCGCGGCGAGCTGGACCTGGACGCCCCGGTGG
>NZ_LIQX01000062.1 GCF_001418475.1 Streptomyces ossamyceticus
CCCCTGAAGGGAACGGGCCTGCGGCCCGCCCTTCAGATGGAAAGCCTGGGGCGCAGCCCCGGCCTTTCAGGGGCGCGGGGAACTGCGCGAGAAACCACACACCACCCGCACCCGCCAACGCACACGCACCCCCGAGCTACTGGGCGCCCGGCTCACACCCTCATCGGCTGAGGAGACTCTCGCCGCAGCGGATCCGCCCCCTCGTACTCCCGGATGATCTCGTACCGCGTGTTCCGCTCCACCGGCCGGAACCCGGCGTCGCGGATGAGGTCCAGCAGGTCCTCACGGGTCAGCTTGTTCGGCGTGCCGTAGTTGTCCGCGTCGTGCGTGATCTTGTACTCGACGACCGACCCGTCCATGTCGTCCGCGCCGTGCTGGAGCGCGAGCTGCGCGGTCTGGACGCCGTGCATCACCCAGAAGACCTTCACGTGCGGGACGTTGTCGAACAGCAGCCGCGACACCGCGAAGGTCTTCAGTGCCTCCGCGCCCGTCGCCATCTGCGTACGCGCCTGGAGCCGGTTGCGCACCTTGCCGTCCTGCACGTCCACGAAGTCGTGCTGGTAGCGCAGCGGGATGAAGACCTGGAAGCCGCCGGTCTCGTCCTGGAGCTCCCGCAGCCGCAGGACGTGGTCGACGCGGTGCCGGTGCTCCTCGATGTGGCCGTAGAGCATGGTGCACGGGGTCTTCAGACCCTTCTCGTGCGCCAGGCGGTGGATCCGCGACCAGTCCTCCCAGTGGGTGCGGTGGTCGACGATGTGCCTGCGGACCTCCCAGTCGAAGATCTCCGCGCCGCCGCCCGTCAGGGACTCCAGGCCCGCGTCGATCAGCTCGTCGAGGATCTCCGACGCCGACAGTCCGCTGATCGTCTCGAAGTGGTGGATCTCCGTGGCCGTGAAGGCCTTCAGCGAGACGTTCGGGAGGGCCGCCTTCAGCTCCCGCAGCGAGCGCGGGTAGTAGCGCCACGGCAGGTTCGGGTGCAGCCCGTTGACGATGTGGAGTTCCGTGAGGTTCTCCGACTCCATCGCCTTGGCGAGCTTGACGGCCTCCTCGATGCGCATCGTGTACGCGTCCTTCTCCCCCGGCTTGCGCTGGAAGGAGCAGTAGGCGCAGGAGGCCGTGCACACATTGGTCATGTTGAGGTGACGGTTGACGTTGAAGTGGACGACGTCGCCGTTCTTCCGCGTCCGCACCTCGTGCGCGAGCCCGCCCAGCCACGCCAGGTCGTCCGACTCGTACAGCGCGATGCCGTCCTCGCGGGTCAGCCGCTCACCGGAGCGGACCTTCTCCTCCAGCTCGCGCTTGAGCCCGACGTCCATGCCTCCGCCTTCCCTCAGTCTTCCCTCATGACAACCCAGCCACCGTACTCCCCGAGGTCTACTGCTCCTCGGGCAGCTCACCCACCCTGTTCTCCCACTTCGTGGAGAGCACGATCGTCGTACGGGTCCGGGAGACGCCCTTCGTGCCGGACAGCCGGCGGATCGTCTTCTCCAGGCCGTCGACGTCGGTGGCGCGCACCTTGAGCATGAAGGAGTCGTCGCCGGCGATGAACCAGCAGTCCTCGATCTCGTCGAGGTCGCGGAGCCGGTTCGCCACGTCCTCGTGGTCGGCGGCGTCGGAGAGCGAGATCCCGATGAGCGCGATCACGCCGAGGCCGAGGGAGGCCGCGTCCACGGTGGCGCGATAGCCGGTGATGACACCGGCGGCCTCCAGCCGGTTGATGCGGTCGGTGACACTGGGTCCCGACAGGCCGACGAGGCGTCCCAGCTCCGCGTAGGAGGCCCGGCCGTTCTCCCTCAGGGCCTGGATGAGCTGCCTGTCCACCGCGTCCATGCGATCGGTTGCCTTCCGCTGAAGAGTTGCACTGAAGAGTTGCTCGGTGAGTTGCTCGATGAGTTGCCAGTGGTGCGCGTACGCCGCGTACGCGCGGGGTGCGCGGATGCCGCTCAGGTGCCCCTGGGGGTGGTGTCGCCCGTGCCGGAGGGGCGGGACCCGCCGATCTCGCCCTCCCAGCGCCGGTACAGGGTGTGCGGGACGCCCGCCGCGTCCAGCACCCGCCCGGCCACGAAGTCCACCAGGTCCTGGATGTGCGTGGCCCCCGCGTAGAAGGCCGGGGAGGCGGGCAGGACGGTCGCGCCCGCGTCGTCCAGGGTCACCAGATGCCGCAGGGTCTGACCGTTCAGCGGCGTCTCCCGTACGGCGACGACGAGCCGGCGCCGTTCCTTGAGGGTGACGCTCGCCGCCCGTTGCAGCAGGTCCTTGCTGAGCCCCAGGGCCACGCCCGCGACGCACGCCGTCGACGCGGGAACGATCAGCATGCCCTTGACGGGGTACGAGCCCGAGGACGGTCCGGCGGCCAGGTCCCCGGCGCTCCAGTGCCGTACGCGATCGCCCTCGACGTCCACCGGGAACGTGCCGGGCTTGCCGTCGGCGCCGCGCGACAGCCATTCCCGCAGGTCGTCACGCCAGTGCGCGTCCCGGAACGCGATGCCCGTCTCGTCCAGCAGGGTCAGCCGCGAGGCGCGGGACACCACGAGGTCGACGCTTTCGCCCGCGGCGAGGAGTGCGCGCAGCACGGCGGCGGCGTATGGGGTGCCGGATGCGCCGGAGACCCCTACGATCCAAGGCGTACGCGCCGTCTCTCCTGGCTTGACTCGGTTCACGACACCGAGCCTATCCGGCGCCGTGCGGCGGGAACCGGTCAAGGGGGCACGGCCGTTCCACTGAGGGGACGAGTTGAGTCGGGGGTTGACATGGCAGGTGGAGTGCGCGGGGCGCTGAGCCCTGATCGGGAGTGGTCGCGCGGGGACCGCGCGAAGGCCGCAGCCAAGCTGATGGCGGGCTGGGTGGCCCTGCTGTGGATCCTTGAAGTGATCGACACGGCGAGCGGGAACGCGCTGGACGACTTCGGCATCATGCCGCGGTCGGTGCCCGAGCTGATCGACGTCGTGCCCGCGTCGTTCATCCACTTCGGCTTCGGCCATGTCGCGGCCAACAGCGTGCCGCTGCTGGTGCTCGGCTTCCTCGCGGCGCTGGGCGGGCTGCGCCGGTTCGTCGCGGTGTGCGCGCTGATCATCGTGGCCGACGGTCTGGGTGTCTGGCTGATATCCCCGGACAACACCAACACGGCGGGCGCGTCCGGCGTCGTCTTCGGCCTCTTCGGCTTCCTCGTCGTCAGCGGCTTCGTGGAGCGCCGGCTGCTGGGGGTCGGGGTGGGAGTGCTGGTCGCCGCGATCTGGGGCGGCGCGATCCTCGGCGGTATCGCCCCCACGGAGACCGGCATCAGCTGGCAGGGCCATCTGATCGGGCTGGTGACGGGGGTGGTGTCGGCGTTCCTGTTCCGGCGCCGTCAACCCCGCGGGGCGCTCACCGCGTAGGGCGCGCCTTCGGGTCCACGGGGAGGCGGCCGGTGGCGATCGTGAGTTTGCCCAGAGGCGAGTCGACGGTGATGTCGGGGCCGTAGGGAATCGTGTCGCGACCCCGGTAGCCGTCGGGGCCGGGGTTCCACATCGTGACGGCGTGGCCCTTGAGCGGATCCAGGATCACGTAGTGAGTGATGCCTCGGGAGGCATACCAGCGAGGCTTGATCTCGTAGTCGCGGCGGATGCTTTCCGGGGACACCACTTCGGCCACGAACTCGATCAGATCGGCGGGATACGCAGTGCGGTTCTCCGCCTCCGCCTCCGCCGGGACGACCGCGATGTCCGGGCAGAACTCGTTGGCGTCGTCGAAGGGGAACGCCACATCGCTCACCAGCGCCCAGTCCGGCGGAAGCTGCTCCTCCAGGTTCACCGCCACCCGCAGGATCGTCTTCCCGTGGAACGGCCTGACCGGGTTCATCACGATGCTGCCCTCGACAATCTCCGTCAGATAGCCGGGGAACATGTCCTCCAGCCTGCTGAGCTGCGAGTGCAGGCGGTCGATGCCCGAGACGGTCACGCTGGCCTCCCTGGGGTCTCTGCACCCGATGGTAGGCCGCAGCGTATTCAGGGCGTCAGACCCCGCACCAGAAGATCGAGCAGCGCGCACACGAACAGGGCGATGCCGATGAAGCCGTTGACGGAGAAGAACGCGCGGTTCAGCCGCGACAGGTCGTGCGGCCGCACGATCGTGTGCTCGTAGACGAAGGCGCCCGCGACGACCGCGAGACCCAACCACAGGAACGCGCCGGCGTCCGTGACCACCGCGTACCAGATGAACAGGGCGGTCGTCAGGGCGTGGCACACCCGTGCCGCCCACACCGCCGCCGGGATGCCGAAGCGGGCCGGGACCGACAGGACGCCGGTGTCGCGGTCGGAGTCGACGTCCTGGCAGGCGTAGATGAGGTCGAAGCCGCCGATCCACACGCCGACGGCCAGACCCAGGATCACCGCGTCCCAGGACCACTCTCCGGTGATCGCGAGCCAGCCGCCGACGGGGCCCATCGCCTGAGCGAGGCCCAGGATGGCCTGGGGGTAGTTCGTGAAGCGTTTGCCGTAGGGGTAGACCACCATCGGAATCACGGCGACGGGGGCGAGCGCGAGGCAGAGCGGGTTCAGCAGCGCCGCCGCGCCCAGGAAGATCACCAGGGCGATCAGGGCGCCGGTCCAGGCGTGCTTCACCGACACCGCGCCGGTCACCAGCTCGCGGTGCGCGGTGCGCGGGTTCCGCGCGTCGATCTCGCGGTCGATGATCCGGTTGGCGGCCATCGCGAACGTGCGCAGCCCGACCATGCAGACGGTGACCAGCAGCAGCCGTACCCAGTGGATGTTGCCGTCCAGCTGGAACATGGCGGTGAGCGCGGCGATGTACGCGAAGGGCAGCGCGAAGATCGAGTGCTCGATCATCACCAGCCGCAGGAACGCCTTGGTCCGGCCCGGCTGGGGGATCGCCGCGGATGCGCTGCTCACAGGCCGTACTCCTTCCAGCGCCGGTCGACGAGCGCCGCCGTCGCGGGGTCCGACTCGACCATGTCGGGCCAGCCGCCGTCCCGGGTGTAGCCCTCCTCGATCCACTTCTTCGTCGCGTCGATGCCCGCCTTGCCGCCCCAGAACTGCTGGTAGGAGGCGTGGTCGAGGTGGTCCACCGGGCCCTCCACGACGGTGAGGTCGCGGGCGTAGTCCGTGTTGCCGAGGGCCCGCCAGGCGACCTCGTGGAGGTCGTGGACGTCGCAGTCGGAGTCGACGACCACGATCAGCTTCGTCAGGGACATCATGTGGGCGCCCCAGATGGCGTGCATGACCTTCTGCGCGTGCTTCGGGTACTTCTTCTCGATCGAGACGATCGCGCAGTTGTGGAAGCCGCCGGACTCGGGGAGGTGGTAGTCCACGATGTCCGGGACGATGATCTTGAGGAGGGGGAGGAAGAAGCGTTCCGTCGCGCGGCCCAGCGGGCCGTCCTCCGTCGGGGGGCGCCCGACGACGATCGACTGGAGCAGGGGGCGCTTCCGCATCGTCACGCAGTCGATCTTCAGCGCGGGGAAGGGCTCCTGCGGGGTGTAGAAGCCGGTGTGGTCACCGAAGGGTCCCTCGGGCAGCATCTCGCCGGGCTCCAGCCAGCCCTCGATGACGACCTCGGCGTTCGCGGGCACCTGGAGCGGCACCGTCTTGCAGTCGACCATCTCGATCCGCTTGCCCGCGACGAACCCGGCGAACAGGTACTCGTCGATGTCACCGGGCAGCGGCGCGGTGGAGGCGTACGTCACGGCGGGCGGGCAGCCGAAGGCGATGGCGACCGGCAGTCGCTCACCGCGCTTGGCGGCCACCTGGTAGTGGTTGCGGCTGTCCTTGTGGATCTGCCAGTGCATACCGATGGTGCGCTTGTCGTGGCGCTGGAGGCGGTACAGGCCGAGGTTGCGGACGCCGGTCTCGGGGTGCTTGGTGTGGGTGAGCCCGAGGTTGAAGAAGGAGCCGCCGTCCTTGGGCCAGGTGAACAGCGCGGGCAGCTGGTCCAGGTCCACGTCGTCGCCCTGGAGGACGACCTCCTGCACGGGAGCGCTGTCCGCCTTCACCTTCTTCGGCGGGACGTGGACCATCGCGCCGAGCTTCCCGAACGCCTCACGCACCCCCACGAAGCCCTGCGGCAGCTCCGGCTTGAGCAGCCCGCCGATCTTCTCGCTGATCTCGCCGTACGACTTCAGGCCGAGGGCCTTCAGCAGGCGGCGGTCGGTCCCGAACACGTTCATCGCGAGCGGCATGCTCGACCCGCGGACGTTCTCGAAGAGGAGGGCGGGACCGCCGGCCTTGTTGACCCGGTCGACGATCTCCCCGACCTCCAGATACGGGTCGACCTCGGCCTTGATCCGCTTGAGATCGCCCTCGCGCTCCAGGGCGCGGAGCAGGGAGCGAAGATCGTCGTAAGCCATGCGGTCCAGTATCCCCGAGGGGCTACCCTGACCCCGTCACGGGGCCCGGCGTAAGGTCGTGGCTTTCCGCCGCACAGGGTCGGCGCCGCACGGCCCCGCCGGTCACCACCGGGTCCGGCGGACGGGCCCACCACCGCTTTTCAGGGGGCGTTCCATGCTCAGGGTGTTGATGTACCTCGTGCCGTTGGCGCTGACCGTCTACGCGTTCATCGACTGCCTCAACACCCCCGAGGACGAGGCGAAGCACCTGCCCAAGATCGCCTGGGTGTTCATCATCCTGCTCTTCTGGATCGTCGGGCCGATCGCGTGGCTCGCCGCGGGCAAGCTGCGCCACGCCCCCGCGAACGGGCGCACGCCCTCCGAGTGGCACCGCAACCACCGCGCGGAGTATGTCGCCCCCGACGACAACCCCGAGTTCCTGAAGTCGCTCTCCGAGGAGAACAAGAAGGACGAGTCCCTCCTCAAGAGCTGGGAGGCGGATCTGCGGCGCCGCGAGGAGGAACTGAAGCGGCAGGAGCGGGAGAAGCGCGAGAAGGACGGCGAGGAGTAGGGCCGAGCGCCTCATGACTCGGAGGTGCGCGGTTCGTCGGCGAGTGCGAGCCCGTCGTGGTTCCTCGCGCAGTTCCCCGCACCCCTGAAAAGCGACCGGGGCTGCGCCCCGTGCTTTTCAGGATGACCTCCAACCCCTATGGCGCTCGGCCTGTACGTCGCCCACCGCCGATCGAGGCCCGGCGCCGTACGGGAGTGGCGAAATTCCCTCACCCTAATCGCATCAAAAGTGTCATGCGTGCTTTTTCGGGCACACGGCGAGGTGAGAGAGAGAAGGTGAGAGCCACGAACGGCCATGAGTCGGAGAAGCGACGTTCCTCGTCGCGGCAGGAGCCCGCCGAGGAGCGTCTCTCCGCGCCCGAGGCCATTCGGAGCGCGCTCGAGCAGCTCGCCGAGGTGCTGGGACGCGTTCCGGAGTCCGTTTCCGCGCTCAAACCGACAGAGCAGGGCTGGGAGGCCGAGGTCGAGGTCGAGGAGCTGGAGCGCGTCCCGCAGACGAGCAGCGTGATGGCGAGCTACCAGGTGGTCCTTGACCCGGCGGGCAAGCTGCTGGCGTACGAGCGCGGACGCCGGTACACCCGCGCGCAGATCGACCGGAGCGGCGGCCGCTGAGCCGACCGCCGCGCGCGGACTCCCATGCCCGGAAGGGATGACATCGTGACTGTGGTGCCGCAGGGCGAGGGTGCGCTCGCCTCCCGCGGAGGCGGGGGTGGCGGCTCGGGGAACCTCTACGACGTGCTGGAACTGGTCCTGGACAGGGGCCTCGTCATCGACGCGTTCGCACGGGTCTCCCTGGTCGGCATCGAGATACTCAAGATCGACGCCCGCGTGGTCGTGGCCAGTGTCGACACGTATCTGCGGTTCGCGGAGGCGTGCAACCGGCTGGACCTGGAATCGGGTCGCAAGGCCCCCGCCCAGCTGACGGACATGGTCGGCGACGCCACCGAGGCGGGCGCCCGAGGCAAGAGCAAGGGCGCGCTGTCGGGCGCGGTCGAGGCGGTCACCGAGTCCCTCCAGAAGGGGCGCGAGGACCACGAGTCCGGGCGCGAGAAGCAGCGGGTGCGTTCCGAACGCGGCGCGAGCCGCCGCTCCTCCAGGCGCGACGACGAGGAGTGAGGCGAGCCGATGTCCGTGTACGTCTACGCGATCACCAGAGCCGAGCATCCACTGGACCTCGACGACGTCCACGGCGTCGGGGAGGACGGCGGCGATCTGCACGCGGTCAGCAGCGGCTCCCTGAGCGCCGTCGTCAGCGAGGCCCCGGCCGATCTGTCGGTCGCCCGCCGGGACCTGGAGGCACACCACGAGGTCCAGGAGAACCTCTGGTCCGACGGGGCCATCCTGCCGCTGAGCTTCGGTTTCGTCGCCCCGGACGAGGATTCCGTGCGCGCCCTGCTGGACGAGCGGGCCGAGGCCTTCTCCCAGCGGCTCGACGAGCTGTCGGGCACGGCGGAGTTCAACGTGAAGGGGGTCACGGACGAGGATGTCCTGCTGCGCACGATCCTCACCGACTCCGAGCAGGCCCGAACGCTGAACGAGTCGATCCGCGACGGCGGCGGGACGTACGAGGACCGGCTGGCCCTCGGCGAACTCGTGGCCCAGGAGGTGCAGAACCGGAACGCGGTGCTCGCCGAGGAGGTTCTCGCCGCCCTGCGTCCGCTGGTCGTCTCCGAGCAGGTCGCTCCACCGTCCCAGCAGTACTTCGTGAACGCCTCCTTCCTGGTGGAGGACGCCCGGTCCGAGGAGTTCACCCGCGCCGGCGGGGAACTGGCCGAGCGCCTGGGCGAGGGTGTCGACCTCCGGCTGCGCGGCCCTCTGCCGCCGTACAGCTTCGTATGACCGCCGCGCGGCTTGAGGAGGCGAGGACGTGGGACTGGTCGGGACCATCGTGACGTTGCCGTTCGCCCCTGTGCGCGGCATCGGCTGGGTGCTGGACAAGGTGCGGCAGACCGCCGAGGAGGAGTACTACGACCCCGCCCCGATCCAGGAGGAGCTGGTGAACCTGGAGCGGGCGCGGAGCGAGGGACGCATCGACGAGGAGGAGGCCACGCGGCGCGAGGACGAGTTGCTGCGCCGGTTGCAGGAGATCAGTGCCTACCGGGCCCAGCAGGGCGCGGGGCCCGGTCCGTGACGCGCGCGAGTACCGAAGGAAAGACAGGATCATGAAGAACGCGACGATCGGCGCGGCCGTCCTGGGGGGCTACCTCCTCGGCCGGACGAAGAAGGCGAAGCTCGCCCTCGGCGCCGGGGCGCTGCTGGCGGGCGCCAAGGCCAGGCCGGGGCAGCTCGCCGGCCTGCTCGACTCCCCCTTCCTCAGCAACGTCACCCAGCAGGTGCGCGGGGAACTGACGGAGGCGAGCAAGGCGGCGGCGACCCACATGCTGACGGCGAAGGCGGACAGCCTCGCCGGCGCCCTCCACGAACGCACCGAGGGGCTCCGCGAGCGGGCCCACCCGGACGGCGATGAGCCGAAGGGCGGCGACGAGCGGACCGAGCCGGACGACGAGCAGCAGGACGAGCCGGACGACGAGAACGAACAGGACGAGCCGGACGCCGAGAGCGGCGAGAGCGGCGAGAGCGGCGAGAGCGGCGGAAAGAGCAAACCCGCGGCGAAGAGGAGCCGGAGCGGCGGCGGCTCGCAGCGCCAGCGCACGGCGTCGCGCGCGAAGAAGCAGACCGCTTCCGCGAGCCGCACCAAGAGCGCGAGCGGCTCCAGGTCGAGGAGGCAGGACGATGGCTGAGGGCAAGGGAGCGAAGGGCGGTGCCGGCACCCTCAGCAAGGCGCGGGACGAGGCGCTGCACAACCCCGGTACGACCCGGCTGAAGGAGGAGCTGGAGGAGTACATCGAGGCGCGGCTGGCCGTGATGCTCGAAGGTGCGGGCCACAAGATCGGAGAGGGCGCCCGCCGAATCGGCGAGGGCCACCTGACGGACGGTCTGGCCTCGACCGCGTCCCACGCCAAGGGCGCGCTCATGGACAAGGCGAAGGGCGCCGGCGGCAAGGCCATGGACGTGGCAGGCAAGGCGAAGGACGCCGCCGGGAAGGCGAAGGACTCCGCAGCCGGCAAGAAGCACGGCAAGCAGCCCGAGGGCGGCACCGGCCGCGGGCACACCATCATCGAGGACATCGACGTGGGTGTGCCGGTGCGCGAGGCGTACGACCAGTGGACCCAGTTCCAGGAGTTCAGCCGGTTCGCCAAGGGCGTCGTCGCCGTCGATCAGCAGGACGACACCACGACGCAGTGGCAGGTGAAGGTCGCCAAGTCGAAGCGGCGCTGGCGAGGCAACATCACGGAACAGGTGCCCGACCAGCGCATCGCCTGGACCTCCGAGGGCGAGAAGGCCACGACCAAGGGTGTCGTCACCTTCCATCCGCTCGGCGAGAACCTCACCAAGGTGCTGCTCGTCATCGAGTACTCGCCGAAGGGGCTGTTCGAGCGGACCGGTGGCCTCTTCAGGGCCCAGGGCCGCCGCGCCCGCCTCGACCTCAAGCTGTTCCGCACGTTCGTGATGATGCGCGGCGAGGCCACGGGCGGCTGGCGCGGCGAGATCCACGACGGCGAGGTCACCGAATCGCACGAGGACGCCGAGAACGCCGAGAACGCGGAGAACGCCGAGGACACGGAGGAGACGGAGGAGACGGAAGACACCGAGGCCACCGGCGCCGACGACACCGACGCGGACGACGAGGTGCCCGAGGACGACGAGACCGAGGACGAGGACACGGAGCCGCGGGACGAGGAGGAAGAGGAGGACGAGGCCCCGGAGGCGGACGACGAGTACGAGGACGAGGAGGACGACGAGGAAGCGGGTGAAGACGAAGACGGGGTGGACGACGAGTACGAGGACGACGAGGAGCCGGAAGAGGACGAGGAGCCGGAAGAGGAAGCGAGGTCGAGCGCGTCGTGAGCCGGCCCGCCGACTCCCCCGCCCAGACCCCGTCGCGGGCCTTCACCCCGTACGGCGGCGGCCAGGGGTCCAGCGCGAACCTCGCCGACATCCTCGAACGGGTCCTCGACAAGGGCATCGTCATCGTCGGCGACATCAAGGTGAACCTGCTCGACATCGAGCTGCTCACGATCAAGCTGCGTCTGCTGGTCGCGTCGGTCGACAAGGCCAAGGAGATCGGCATCGACTGGTGGGAGCACGACCCCGCCCTCTCGTCCCGCGCGTCCCGCTCCGACGGGCGCCGCTCCCTGGAGGAGCAGAACGAACGCCTCCGCGAGGAGGTCAGGGAACTCCGGGGCCGTCTGGAGGAGTCCCCGGCGGAGCTGCCCCCGAGCGGCTCGACGGAGCGTCGCCGCGCCCCCGACCCCGAACGCAAGGTCCGCGATCCCGAACGCAAGGCCCGCGCCGCACCCCGCCGGGCGGAGGGCCGTCCGGATGAGGCGCGCCCCAAGCGGCGCAAGACGCCCGCCCCGCGGGACGACACGCGGGACGACACGCGGGATGCCGACGAGCGTGACGAGGACCGGGACCGATGAGCGCGTACGACGCGCCCGCCGCGTACGACGACGAGTACGACCGCCCCCTCAGCGGACGCCAGGTCGCGCTGATCGACCTGCTCGACCGGCTGTTGAGCGGGGGTGTCGTGCTGACCGGTGACGTCGTGCTGAGCATCGCGGACATCGACCTGGTGCGGATCTCGCTGCGCGCGGTGATCGTCGCCGTCCGGGAGCAGATGGAGGAGCAGTGGGCCCCGATCCTGCCGCCCGCCACGCACCCGGACCAGACACGCACGGACCAGACACGCACGGACCAGACACGCACAGACCCGGCGCACACGTACCCGGCCCACTCGGACCCGGCATACACGGCCCCGGCGTACACGGAAGGGCGCGGTCATGGTGCCGATGCCCTCTGAGGGACCGCCCATCGACCGGCTGCGGGAGGTGGCGGAGGCCGCGCGGCGCGCGTTCTCGGTGCTGCCCGCCCGGCCGGAGGAGATCGCCCCGCCACCGCTCTCCCGCGGCGGGGCGGTCGCCCACCGGCTGCGGACCGATCCGGACACCGTGGAGCGGGACCTCGTCAAGCTCGTGCTCACCATCGTCGAACTGCTGCGCCAGCTGATGGAGCGCCAGGCCCTCCACCGCGTCGACCAGGGCGGCCTGACCGAGGAGCAGGAGGAGCGCCTCGGTATGACCCTGATGGTCCTGCACGACCGCATGGACGAACTCTGCGACCGTTACGGCCTCACCCTGGACGACCTGAACCTCGACCTCGGCCCCCTGGGCACCCTGCTCCCGCCGTGATCTCCCTGCGCATACGTGGGCCCGCCCGTTCCGGGGCAGAGTGAGCGCATGGCTGAGGAAACGACGGCACGGGTATGGCTGGCCACCGCCGTGGCGGAGGCGCGGGCCGGTCTCGCCGAGGGCGGCATCCCGATCGGCGCCGCGCTCTACGGCCCGGACGGCACCGTCCTCGGGCGGGGGCACAACCGCCGGGTCCAGGACGACGACCCGTCCACGCACGCGGAGACGGCCGCGTTCCGTGCGGCGGGCCGGCAGCGGACGTATCGCGGCACGACGATGGTGACGACGCTGTCGCCGTGCTGGTACTGCTCCGGCCTGGTACGGCAGTTCGGCATCTCGCGGGTGGTGATCGGCGAGGCCGTGACCTTCCACGGCGGTCACGACTGGCTCGCGGAGCACGGCGTGGAGATCGTGGTCCTCGACGACGCGGAGTGCGTGGCCCTGATGCGCGACTTCATCGAGAAGAACCCGGCCCTATGGAACGAGGACATCGGTGACTAGCCCCAGCAGCCCCGGTACACCGAACAGCCCCGGTAGCCCCGGTAGCCCCGGCGGTCTCGACAGCCCCAGCAGCCCCCGCGTCCCGACCATCGACCTGGCCCCCTGGTTCGACGGCGGCGAGGAGGACCGGGCCCGGATCGCGCGTACCGTCGACGAGGCGCTCCGGACCGCCGGGTTCCTCCTGGTGACGGGGCACGGCGTGGACCCGGCGCTGCGGAGGCGCGTGCGGGAGGCGGCGCGGACCTTCTTCACGCTGCCCGCGGAACGCAAGAGGGCGTACGAGGTGAAGGTCGGCGGGCGGGGGTGGCTGGGGCCGGGGGCCGAGGCGAACGGCTACGCGGAGGGGACCGAGACCCCGCCGGACCTGAAGGAGTCGCTGACGTTCGCGACACACGAGCCGTTCGAGGACCCGGTGGTCAACGCGGAGTGGTACCAGCCGAACGTCTGGCCGACCGAGGTGCCGGAGCTGCGGCCGCTCTGCGAGGAGTACCTGGCGCGGATGGGCGAGCTGGAGCGGCATCTGCTCACCCTGCTCGGCGCCGCGCTGGGCCTCGAACGGGACTTCTTCGCCCGGCACATGGGCCACCCGACCTACGGCTTCAACATCAACTGGTACCCGGGCCGGGACGTCCTCGGTGACCCCGCTCCCGGCCAGTTCCGGATCGGCCCGCACACCGACTTCGGCACGGTCACGATCCTCGACCGGCAGGCCGGCAAGGGCGGGCTCCAGGTGTACACGGACGACGGCGGCTGGGAGGACGCGCCGTACGATCCGGCGGCCTTCACCATCAACATCGGTGACCTGATGGCCCGGTGGACCGGTGACCGCTGGCGCTCCGGGCGGCACCGCGTGCTGCCGCCGCCGGCCGACGAGCCGGCCGAGGAACTGATGTCGCTGGTCTACTTCGGCGAGTGCACACCGGGCACGGTCGTCGAGTCGGTGCCCGCCCCGGTCGGGCGGGTCGCGTACCCGCCGGTCGACTCGCACGTCTACCTGCGGGAGAAGCTCGACGCGATCACCGTGGGCTGACCGGGGCCGCCGTCCCGCCCGGCCGCTTCGACACACGGGCGGGACGGGGCGTCGGAGATCCGGCGGGCCGGTCGGCCGGAGATGTGGACCCCATGGAACCAGCCGGAGATCAGAACCGGGTCGGAGCACGATCCGAGGGGGATCAGAACGGCGGCGGAAGAGGGGCGGGGCCGCGGCCTCAGCCCATCGCCTTCTTGACGAGGGCACTGATCAACTGTTCGTCGGCCGCCGTCAGCTCCTTCACGGCGTAGGCGACCGGCCACATCGTGCCGTCGTCGAGTGCCGCCTGGTCGCTGAAGCCGAGCGTGGCGTACCGCGTCTTGAACTTCTCCGCGCTCTGGAAGTGGCAGACGACCTTGCCGTCCCTGGCGTACGCGGGCATCCCGTACCAGAGCTTCGGTGCGAGCTCCGGAGCGGCGGCCTTGATGATCCGGTGGATCCGCTCGGCGAGGACCCGGTCCGCCTCCGGCATCTCGGCGATCTTCGCGAGCACGTCCCGCTCCGCCGCCGCCTCCTTCTCCGCCCGGGACGAACCGCGCCGCGCAGCCGCCTTCTTCTGCTCCTGCGCGTGCTCCTTCATCGCGGCCCGCTCGTCGGCGGTGAATCCGCTGTACGTCTCGTCCGTGGTCGTGCCGGAGTTCTCGGAGGACGGCTTCGTGGAGGGCATGACGGGTTTCCTCTCGTGCGAGGCGGGACAGGCCGGGTGTGCGGGGTGGGGAGTCAGGACGGCGCGGGGCGGACTACGCGGCGGTCTCCCAGGCGAAGCCGTCCGGGTCGGTGAAGGTGTCGGCGGTGCCGCCGAGGACGACGCGGTGCGAGCCGGCGCCGTCGGCCGGGACGCCGAGATCCTTCGCCAGGCCGCGGCGCTTGTACAGCGCCAGCTTGACGGGGCCGGACCCGCCGGAGGCGAACTCGGCGTACTTGCCGCCGAAGCTCTTGGCCACCGTCAGGCCCCGGTCGACGTAGAACTGCTTGGTGGCCTTCACGTCCTCGACGCCGAGCAGGAGGACGACCTCGTCGATCTCGCGGGTGGCCGGGCCGGTGTCCTTCCTCGCCGAGGTGGCGATCTTCCAGATCGTCCCGTCCGGGGCCTGGATGACGCCGCCGTAGCCCCACAGCGACTTCGCGGCGGGCTTCAGCACGGTGGCGCCCGCGTCCACGGCGGCGGCGACGAAGCCGTCGACGGTGGCCGGCCCGGACACCGTGAGCGCCAGGGTGAAGCCGCGGAATCCGGTGGAGGGCGCCTCGGACGCCCGCAGGCGTACGTACGCGTCCACACCGAAGGCGGTGTAGAAGCGGCGGGCGACGTCGACGTCGGCGACCTCAAGAGTGACGGACGCGAGGGACGTGCGGGCTGCGGTGGAAGCGGTGGTTGCCATGACCACCACGCTAGGGGCCGGGCGGTGGCCGTGGCTTCTCGAATCCTGACCGGTCCTGCCCAGAGAGCGGGCGTTTGACACAAGACGCGGGCCGGGCCATCTTGTATCTACTACTTGGTACAAGACGATCCGGGGGGATCTCCACATGCTCGACAGCGCCCCGCTCCCGTACCGGCTGCTCGAACACGCCGATCATGTCGCCCGCTGGTCCGGGCTGGCCGTCGGCGTGGTCGTGGCGCAGGTGGTCTCCACGCTGGGCGACGGAGACGTGGAGTTCGAGCAGCGCGTGGTGTTCTGCATCACGGCCTTCGGCCTGTGCGCGGTGGCCGGCGTCCTGCTCGCCGACGCCCTGACCCTGCGCCCGCAGGAGGCGGTGCGGACCGCGAGTCTCGCGCCACGCCTGGTCAGAGACCATGTGCCGCCGCGCATGGGCCCCTTGATCGCCCTCCAGGGGGTCTCCCTCGTGGCCCTGCTGGTGATCACCGCCGCCACCGCCTCCGTGGACCCCGACCGGGTCCTCAGCACGGGGAAGGTCGTCCACATCACCTGCAACGGGATGCGCGCGAGCCTCGGCCCGTGGCCCGGCCTCTACTACAGCCTCCCCATGTTCGGCGCGCTCGCCATAGCCACCCCCACCTGCGCCTGGGCCCTGCGCCGCATCGCCCACGGGCCCGGCGGGGACCAGCAGCGCCGCGACCGCGCGTGGGCGGTCACCGGGGCCTGGGGCCTGCTGGTGTCGAGCCAGCAGCTGTACGCCGTGCTGATGATCTCCGTCGCGCTGACCGAGACGGGCTGCGCCGGCGTGGTGGGCGCGCTCACCTTCTGGGTGTTCTACCCCCTGGCCCTGCTGAACCTGTTCACCGTCGTCTGGTCCCTGGTCACCGTGGTGGCCCCGAGGGCGGTCGAGGACGAGAAGTCCCTCGACGACACGGCTGCCTTCGACAGCACGGCGAACCTCGACGACACGGCGGCCCTCGACGACGAGCGCGCCGCCGAGGGGACGCTCCGCCGATGACCGACCCCGCCGTCCGTGTCGACACCACCAGCCAGGTACCGCCCTACGAGCAGATCCGCGCGCAGTTGGCCGCGCTGATCCGCACCGGCCGGCTGGTCGAGGGCGAACGGCTGCCGACCGTACGCCAGCTCGCCGCCGACCTCGGCCTCGCGCCGGGCACGGTCGCCCGCGCCTACCGCGAGCTGGAGGCCGGCGAGCTGATCCGCACCCGCCGGGGCGCGGGCACCCGGGTCGCCGCCCTCCCGACCGGGCCGCGCACCCACGACCCCGACCAACTCACCACCCTCGCACGCGACTTCACGTCGGCCGCGCGGGCGCTGGGCGCCGACACCGAGGACATCCTGACAGCCGTGCGCGAGGCGATGGCGTGAGGACACCCCTCGGCGCGACGGCGCCGGAAGCATGTCAGGGCGTCGCCCCTCGGTCATTTCAACGCTGATCCGGCCGTCCTTGCGCAGCACCGCCGAACCTATGATGCGCTCAGGGCGGACGCCCTGTCGGCCCGCGAATCAGCTCCAGCTACAGCGGCACCAACGGCGGCGACTGCATGGAATCTCCCCCGTCATCCCCGGCGTCGCCCCCGTCCGGGACCGCAAGAACCCTGACGGGCCCGTGCTGGTCATCAACCGGTCGGCCTGGCAGCACTTCCTGGACGCCGTTCCGACATTCGCGTGGTACGAACGGACAACCTGCGCCCTAGTCCGCAACAACTGCCCGTCGTGCCACGGCAATTGATACCCACGCTGCTATGACGCACGCGAAGGATGAGCCGTTCGTGGTGCTGGCCGATGCCCGGGGTCCGGGCAAGAGCACGGCACTGCGGGAGCTGCGGGACGCGTACGAGGGCCGTACCCCCGTCGCGTTGATGGACGGCGAGGAGACCCGGTTCGAGCGGCCACCGCCGGGCCGCCCGGCGGAGACGTGGTCGCCCGTCTACGAGGCACTGTCGACGATCGCGGAGCAGCTCACCGCACCGGTGGCCGGGGCGGGGCGCGTCGCGTTCCCCCGGCTGACGTGCGGTCTGCTCGCCGTCGCGGCCGGTGGGTGGAGCGACCGGGAGGCGCAGAGGCTGCGGGAGGAGGCCGAACGGGCGCTGCTGCTGAGCGGCACCGGTGGTCTGCTGGGGAGACCGGCGGGCCGGTGGACGGGCAAGGTGGTCGCGCGGCTCGTGTCGTCCGTGTCGACGTCGGGGACGGGCCCGGTGGTGGAGGCGATCGTCGAGGCGGCGCTGGAGGCGTTCACGGAGGGCATGTCGTCGTCGTACCGGCGGCTGCGCAGGGGCGCGGTCTGGTACCGGGACTACCCGTACGCGGCCGGCAGTCCGAAGCTGGGGCTGGTCCTGCTGTCCCGGCACTTCCGGGCGGGCGGGGACGCGCGGGCCCACGC
>NZ_LIQX01000620.1:0-483 GCF_001418475.1 Streptomyces ossamyceticus
TGTCCTGGATCGACAGCCACCTTTCCCACAGTTCGGGCTGATGACGCAACTCCCCTTCGTAGAGGGCGCGTTGGGGTGCACCTGCTGTTCAGGCCGCATCGCCCCGTTCCCGGCCCTCGGTAGCTGCAGGACATCTGCGATCTGGTGCTGTGGCGACGCAGGAGCTGTGAAGACAGAACGGGTGAGTAACATGCCTGGCCAACAGCACAGCCATCTACCCAAAGGGAGAACGGTCATGGCCTCGACACCAGCACAGACAATCGATCTCAAGGCGCAGTACAGCGCCCAGGTAACTGCCGACCTCGAACGCAACGCCAAGGAACAGGACCGCCTCCGCGCCGATATCGACACCCTCAACGACCAGCTGCTGCGCCTGCAGCAGGACCACACCGTGCTGGTGAACATGCAGCAGGCACTCGGCGTCGTCACGCCCGAGCCTGCACCCGCGGCCGAACCCACGGCGCCCCCTTCCGTCCCCCGCCA
>NZ_LIQX01000620.1:508-1153 GCF_001418475.1 Streptomyces ossamyceticus
GCCGAGGTCGCCGCCGCCCTCAGCCAGACCCACCCCGACCGCCGCATCCAGACCAACGTCGTGCGCACCACCCTCGAAGGACTCGTGGCCAAGAGCAAAGCCCAGCGCAGCAGGCAGGGCTCATCCGTCTACTACACCTCCCCCGAGGCCAAAGAGCCGACCACACCGCCCCAGGCCGACTCCCAGCCCGCCCAGGCCAACAGCTGAAGCCGCCGTCTCTCCTCTCCCCAAAGACGGTTGGGAGGCACCGCAAGCGCAGACTCAACACCAGACGTCATTCCACTCGGCCCACTCCGCTACGACTCGGTCATGCCAATGGGTGGGAGGAACCGGATCATGGTTCCCGCGGCTCTCCCACTGCACCCGTATCACTCCGCCCAAGTCCGGCACTACGGCGCACCAACCGCTCATCGCCCCGTCGCCCGTAGCTTGCGGATCCCGCCCCGCGCAGCATGACGGCGGCCCTCGACCCCGGCCTGCCACGACACCGCCAACTCCGCGACCAGACAGGCGAAATGACGCTGTGAGATGCCCGTAATCAGCCGATGGGCCAACACTGCCCGATTGATCGCCACAGCCGGATCATGCCACCGGCCGGAGCACGACCCCTCACCCGCAATCGCCCACCACTCGTTAGATCACGCC
>NZ_LIQX01000621.1 GCF_001418475.1 Streptomyces ossamyceticus
CACCGAACGTCTTACAGTCCCGCACGTGTACGTGACTCGTCGGCGAAAGGGTGGGGGCGGTGGCAGACTCTGCCAACGCCCCCTCGGTTCGTCAGCCGCGCGTGAACGGCTGGGGCGAGTGCGCCTGCGTCAAGGCCAGGTGAAGTCGGGCAGAGCGCCGTGATTTGGCCCTACAGGGTTAGTGGTTGATCTTTGTTCTGGAACGGGAGTGCGCGTGCTGCCCGGACTTGATGGACTGAGCGGATGAAGATCCTGTCTCGCAACCCTGCTGGGAAAGGAAGCTGGGGAAAATCGTTCGCGGCCGCTCATTGTGGGTGGCTAACGTGCACTGGCGTGGGCATCGAGGATCCCAAAGAGCTGGTCCGGCGGGGGTACGACGCGCTCTCCCTCCGCTATGACCAAGCGTATGGCGCCGAGACGAAGTACCAGTCATGGATCAGGGAACTAGCTGGTCGTATCCCTGCCGGAGGCACGGTGCTGGATCTCGGGTGCGGGAGCGGGGTTCCCGTCGCTCGCGCGTTGTCCGCCGCCGGTCACTATGTCACCGGTGTCGACATCAGCGATGTGCAGATCCGCAGAGCCCGGGAGCTCGTGCCGCAGGCCGAGTTCATCCGCGCCGATGCTACGGCCGTTGACTTCGCGCCGGCCTCCTTCAACGCGGTCGTCTCCTTTTACGCACTGATCCACATCCCGCTTGACGAACAGCTTCCGTTGCTGCGGAAGGTCGCCGGGTGGCTGCGACCTGGCGGTTGGTTCCTGGGCACCACTGGCTATCGGGCCTGGACGGGTGTCGACGAGGACTGGCTGGGCGGCGGGACCGCTATGTGGTGGAGTCACTCGGACGCTGCAACGAACCGAGCATGGATCACTCAAGCTGGGCTGACGGTCGAGGAGGAGGAGTTCGTACCCGAAGGCGAGGGTGGGCACGCACTGTTCTGGGCTCGACGCGGCTGATGCCCCTCCCAAACGCGCATCGAGGTACATGACCCCGTTCGCCGCCGTCCCCGCTTCCGCCCCAAGTCGGACGAACGGGACCGCGGCCGGGGCTTGATCATCCTCGACGTCCTGTGCGGTCCCCTCGGCACAGGGTGGGGAGTCAAGGACATCCCACTGGGCAAAGCCGTGTGGGCGGAGCTGAAGACGTCATGACCGTACACATCACCAAGGCACCCCCCAGCGCCGGATCCGTCGCCGGTGTCCGTCTCGCGACCGGCATCCACCAAACCGACGCATTCACCGTGGCCAACCTGCTCGTGTTCCACTGGCCGCCCCGCCTGGCACACGAAAGCGACGAGAGCATCCGCGAGGGCATGCGGTCCTTCGCCGCCGCGATGCACCTCGGTCCACACGACAACGAGCCGCCGTACGTCGGTCACCGCATCCGGATCCGGCGCGCTATGCCGTGGCTCGACTACGGCGACGACGAGTACCGCTTACGCGTGCCCGCGGCGCAGTCATGGGTCGACGTGGCCGCACATGGCGGACCGATCCGCGTCCTGGTCCTATTCGCCCCCCCGCCCCCGGAGCCAACCAGCACCAGACCACCGAGCACCTGCGGGACTGCTCCCAGCGGGGCGCGATGCGTTGGGGGACGACGTACCACATCTGACCGAACAGCGAACGGGTCGCCCCGGAGTGATGAAAACCCCGGGTCGACCCGCCGGATCGAGCCTACAAGCCACCGTCCGACACGACGGAACTGATCCGCGCTGCGACGCCAGACGGCCCTGATCCCTCGCGGTGAGGGATCAGGGCCGATCTTTGCTGCCGGCTTGCCTCACGATGTCCGCGCCGGTCACGTCGGCCGACCTGCTTTTCTGCTGGGGGTCCGGGGGTTATCCCCCGGGAAGACGCAGTACCTACAGCGTCCCGGCGTCCGCCTGGCTGACGGACACGAGTCAGTACAACGTGCTGAGGATCAACGTGGTGAGCGGGTCGGGGACGACCTCCTATCTGAGCGCCGGGACGGCGATCGACGCGATCGACCTGCTGGGCTGACGTCTCCTCATGTACCGCGTGTCCACTGCTGGTTCGTGCCGCCGTTGCACGTGTACGTGATGATCGCGGCCGAGTCGGCGGTGGACCCGCCGTTCACGTCCAGGCACTCACCGGTCGCGCGGGACTTGACGTTGACGTAGGAGCCGGTGGTGGTCAGGGACCACTGCTGGTTGTTCGCCGAGGAGTTGCAGTTCTCCTGGGTGACGGTGTTCGCGTTCTCCTGCACGCACAGGGAGCTGTGGCGGGTCACCAGCTGGTAGTAGCCGCCGCCGACGGACTTGAACCAGTACTTCTGGTTGCCGCCTCCGTTGCAGGCGTACTGCTTGAGCTGGGCGCCCGCCCACAGCGACTGGCTCGTCACGTCGGCGCACTTGGAGGAGTGCCGCGCGACCAGCGTGTTGTACGTGGCACCGGTGCCGCTGACCGTGCCGGCGGCCGTGTCGACGGTGATCTCCGGAGACCAGGACATGGACATCGTGGTCGAGGTGGGGAAGGTCAGCGGCAGCCACACATAGCGGGAGTCGTTGACCGTGCCGCCGAAGGAGTTGCCCCAGCGGTCGCCCATGTAGAGGTACGAGGTGGCCGACGTGCCCTGCACGGGCAGGACGTACGCGGTCTGCGAGCCGAACGTCGTGGAGTCGCCGATGTTCGCCATGGCCGTCCACGGTCCGGCGATGCTGGTGGCGGTGGCGTACTGCTGCTGGTTGGGGCTCCAGCCGGTGGCCCCCGAGGTCAGCATGAAGTACACGCCGCCCCGCTTGAACAGGGCCGGGGCCTCGCGGTGGCCGCCGTGCCAGGGGTCGGCGACGAGGGCGGCGACCTGCGTGTAGTCGGCGGTGAGCCGGTAGATCTGCAGGTCGTAGTTCTCGCGGGCCGCCGAGATCATGTATCCGGTGCCGTCGGTGTCCACGAAGGTGGTGATGTCACGGGACATGTGCTGGCCGAGCGGACGGAAGCTGCCCCGCCAGCTGTAGTTGCCGTCGACGGTGTCGGAGACGGCGACGGCGGCGCGGGCCTCGCTGTAGTCGACGCCGTTCTCCTTGTGCATCCACATCACGAACTTGCCGGTGGACGCGTTGTAGACGACCTTCGGCCGCTCGATGTTGGCGGTCGCCAGCTCCGGGTCGGTGGCCTGGGTGAGGACGTTGTTGCGGAACTCCCAGTTCTTCAGGTCCGTCGAGCGGTACGCCGACACGTACTTGAAGGTGTTGTCGGGGTTCCGGTGCTCCCCGAACCAGTAGTAGTACGAGCCGACCTTGAGGACCCCGCCGCCATGCGCGTGCACGGGGTTGCCGCCGCTGTCGGTGAACTGGACGCCGTTGGGGACGGTCTGGGGTGCGGCCTGGGCCGGGCCCGCGGTGACCAGGGCGCCGGCCAGCGCGAGACAGAGCGCGAGGAGGATCGCGTACGCACGTCTCATCTCAGCTCTCCTTCCGGGAACTCGGGGTGGGGGTGTCGGCGACGGGAACGCCGAAGTCGGGGGTGCCGTCGGGCTTCCAGCCGAGGCGCTGCACACGGGTGTGGCGGTTGGGGTCGTTCAGGGGGTCGCCGACGATGTCCTTGTACTGGCGGGCGTGGTAGACGAGGACGTCGGTGCGGCCGTCCTCGGCGACGGTGAAGCTGTTGTGGCCCGGCCCGTACTGCTTGGTGGTGTCGTTGCTGGTGAAGACCGGCGCCTGCGACTTCGACCAGTTCGCGGGGTTCATCAGGTCAGCGTCCTCGTCGACCGTCAGCAGACCCATGCAGTAGTTGAAGTCGGTGGCGCTCGCCGAGTACGACATGAACAGCCGGCCGTTGCGCCGGATGACCGACGGGCCCTCGTTGACCTTGAAGCCGATGACCTCCCAGGGCAGTTCCGGGGTGGAGAGCCGGACCTGGGGTCCGGTCAGGGTCAGCGGGTCGGCCATCCTCGACAGCCAGAGCGCGGTGTTGTTGTCCATGCCGGGCTCGTGCTGCGCCCAGGCCAGATAGCGGGTGCCGCGGTGGGTGAAGGTGGTGGCGTCGAGGGAGAACGTCTCCCAGGCGGTCTTCAGCTGCCCGCGCTCGACCCAGGTGCCCTTGAAGGGGTCGGGGTGCGCGTTCTCCAGCACCCAGATCCGAATGGCCCAGATGTCCTCGGCGGGCGCGGAGGCGAAGTAGATGTACCACTTNNGCCCAGATGTGGGCGCCCATGACACCGGTGGCGTGCTTGCGCCAGATCACCGACTCGGACGCGGTCGACAGACCGCGCAGCGTGCGGGATCTGCGCAGGATGATCCGGTCGTACTCGGGGGCGGT
>NZ_LIQX01000622.1 GCF_001418475.1 Streptomyces ossamyceticus
GGTGACCGTCACCCGGGGGCGCGGCGCGCCTCACGGACAGGTCTGCGGCGCGCCTCACGGACGGTCCCGGCTGCGCCGCACGGACGGGCCCGAGGTGCTATCGGATGGACATCCCCGAGACGGTGCGGGCGATCACCAGCCGCTGGATCTCGCTCGTCCCCTCGAAGATCGTGTAGATGGCCGAGTCCCGGTGCATCCGCTCCACCGGGTACTCCCGGGTGTATCCGTTGCCGCCGAGGATCTGCAGGGCCTGCGCCGTCACCTTCTTCGCCGTCTCGCTCGCGAACAGCTTCGACTGCGACCCCTCGGCAGCGGTGAACGGCTTGCCGTTGATCGCCATCCAGGAGGCCCGCCACACCAGCAGCCGGGCCGCGTCCACGGACGTGCGCATGTCCGCCAGCTGGAACGCGACGCCCTGGTTGTCGATGATCGGCCGACCGAACTGCTCACGGGTCTTGGCGTAGTCCAGAGCGACCTCGTAGGCGGCGCGGGCGGTGCCCACGGCCATCGCCCCGACGGCGGGCCGGCTCGCCTCGAACGTGGCCATCGCCGCGTTCTTCACCCGCTCACCGCCGGCCTTGGCCCGCTCGCGGGCCCGCGCCAGGCGCTCGTCGAGCTTCTCCTTGCCGCCGAGGAGGCAGGAGCCGGGGACGCGCACGTCCTCCAGGACGACCTCGGCGGTGTGGGAGGCGCGGATGCCGTGCTTCTTGAACTTCTGGCCCTGGGACAGGCCGGGCGTGTTCGGCGGGACGATGAAGGACGCGTGGCCCTTGGAGCCGAGTTCGGCGTCGACCACGGCCACCACGACGTGGACGTTGGCGATGCCGCCGTTGGTCGCCCAGGTCTTCGTCCCGTTGAGGACCCACTCGTCCTTGGCCTCGTCGTAGACCGCGCGGGTGCGCATGGAGGCGACGTCGGAGCCGGCGTCGGGCTCGGAGGAACAGAACGCGGCCACCTTGACGTCGTTGGCGTCGCCGTACATCTGGGGGATCCAGGTGCCGATCTGCTCCTCGGTGCCGTTGGCGAGGACGCCGACCGCCGCGAGGCCGGTGCCGACGATGGAGAGCGCGATGCCGGCGTCACCCCAGAACAGTTCCTCCATGGCCATGGGGATGCCGAGGCCGGTGGGGTCGAAGTACTGCTGGGCGTAGAAGTCGAGGGAGTAGATGCCGACCTTGGCTGCCTCCTGGATGACCGGCCAGGGCGTCTCCTCGCGCTCGTCCCACTCGGCGGCCGCGGGCCGGATCACATCGGCGGCGAATCCGTGCAGCCAGTCGCGGACCTCTCGCTGTTCCTCGTTGAGTTCCATCGTGAACTCGGCCATGACGCCTCCAGCACTGCACTAAGATGTTACCTGCGGTAACGCGAGTCTGTTACCGGTCGGTAGGAAAAGTCAACTCCCGGGTCGGCCTCGGCAGCCCGTTCGATCGTGACGTGTCCGTCAGTGCTACTTTGCGCAGGCGTCACCGAAATCTGCACTGGGGGAGAGACATGGACACCACGCAGTCGACCGACCAGGAACGGTCCGCCGACCGCCGTCGGCGCGAGCTGCTGGAGGCCGCGGACCGCGTGGTGCTCCGCGACGGCCCGGGGGCGTCGATGAACGCCATCGCGGCCGAGGCGGGCATCACCAAGCCCATCCTTTACCGCCACTTCGGCGACAAGGGCGGACTCTACGCCGCGCTCGCCCAGCGTCACACCGATGCCCTCCTGGACTCCCTGCGGGCCGCGCTGGACGCCCCGGCGGAGCGCCGGGAGCGCGTCGAGGCGACCCTCGACACCTATCTCGCGGCCATCGAGGCCCGCCCTCAGGTGTACCGCTTCCTGATGCATCCCGCCGAGGGCGGCCAGCCCGGGGGCGACCAGGGCTTCGACGTCGGCAAGCTCTCCGCGCCCCTGCTGCGGCGCATGGGCGAGGAACTCGGCAAGGTCATAGAGGACCGCCTCGACCTCGGCCCCGACAGCCGCCGGCTCGCACGGATCTGGGGCCACGGCATCGTGGGCATGATGCACGCCGCGGGCGACTGGTGGCTCGGCGAACGCCCCTGCACCAGGGCCGAGTTGGTCCGCAGCATGGCCGACCTCCTGTGGGGCCGCCTGGCGGCCGCGGGCGACAAGGTGGGCGGCCCGGGCTTCTGACCCCGGCCGCGCCCGAAGGGGCGTGGGGCGCCGCACGACCCGCGCCGGCGTAGCCGCGCCCCTCGGCAGGTCAGCCGCCCCACGGCGCCTTCGCGATCTTCCGCCGCACCCGGGAACGGCGCCACCCCGAGAGGTGGTCCACGTACACCCGGCCGTCGAGGTGATCGCACTCGTGCTGGAGGCACCGCGCGAAGAACCCGGTCCCCGGCACCCGTACGCGGTCCCCGTCGGCCGTGTACCCCTCCACCACGGCCTCGTCGTACCGTTCCACCCCCGCCTCCAGTCCGGGCAGCGACAGACAGCCCTCCGGCCCGCGCAGCAGGATCCCGTCCGCCGACACCAGCCGCGGGTTCACCACATGGCCGAGATGGCGCTCGTCCTCGTCGTCCGGGCAGTCGTACACGAACACCCTCAGCGCACGGCCCACCTGGTTCGCGGCCAGACCCACGCCCCGCGCCGCGTACATCGTCGCGAACATGTCCTCCACGAGCCGCTCGAGTTCGGGACCGAACTCCGTGACTTCTTCACAAGGGGCGTGCAGGACGGGGTCCCCGAGCAGTGTCATGGGGAGAACGCGCCCTCGGGCGCCGGGAATCGAGCCGCTTCGCATGGGCGCAAGAGTACGTTCGGACCCGATATCGCCGGTCCCGTCGGTGCTACCGGCCCGGCAAGATTCGGGCGCGTGAGTGGATCTCGATAGGCTTTGGTCCACACGTTGCCGAGACTGGGCGCGGCGCTGTACGCAAGGAGGATCGAGAACTGATGGCAGGCAACTCGGACCCGCTGACGCCGCGGGCCAAGCTGGCCGTGACGGCGGGCAAGGCGGTCGCGGCGGCATCGCGTGCCGCGGGACGCGGTAGCGGATCGGTGATCGGCGGTCGGGTGGCCCTCAAACTCGACCCCGATCTGCTGGCACGACTGGCGCAGAACCTGGACGTCGTCCTGGTCTCCGCCACCAACGGAAAGACGACCACGACCCGGCTGATCGCGGAGGCGCTGCGCGCCGCGGGCCCCGTCGTGTCGAACGCGCTGGGCGCCAACATGCCCGCGGGCATCACCTCGGCGCTCGCCGGCAACTCCGACTCCAAGTTCGGTGTGATCGAGGTCGACGAGAAGTACCTCGCCGGTGTGGCACGGGACACGGACCCCAAGTGCATCGCGCTGCTCAACCTCTCGCGCGACCAGCTCGACCGGGCCGCCGAGACGCGCATGATGGCGGAGGCCTGGCGCGAGGGCCTGGCCGGCACCAAGTCCGTCGTCGTCGCCAACTGCGACGACCCGCTGGTGGTGTGGGCCGCGTCGTCCTCCCCCAACGTCGTCTGGGTCGCCGTCGGCCAGATGTGGAAGGACGACGCCTGGTCGTGCCCGTCGTGCGGCGGTGTGATGCAGCGCCCGGGCGACGACTGGTTCTGCGGTGAGTGCGGTTTCCGCCGGCCCACCCCGAGCTGGGCGCTCTCCGGCGACCACGTCCTCGACCCGCACGGTTCGGCCTGGCCGATCCATCTCCAGCTGCCGGGCCGCGCCAACAAGGCGAACGCCGCCTCGTCGGCCGCCGTCGCCGCCGTCTTCGGGGTGCCCCCGCAGGTCGCCCTGGAGCGGATGTACCAGGTGCAGGCCGTCGCCGGACGCTATGACGTGGTGCAGTTCATGCAGCGTGATCTGCGACTGCTGCTCGCCAAGAACCCGGCGGGCTGGCTGGAGACGTTCTCGCTGATCGACCCGCCGCCGTCGCCGGTGATCCTTTCGGTGAACGCGCGCGGCGCCGACGGCACCGACACCTCCTGGTTGTGGGACGTCGACTACACGCGGCTCACCGGCCACCCGATCTTCGTGCTGGGCGACCGGAAGCTCGACCTCGCGGTGCGTCTGGAAGTGGCCAACCAGCACTTCCAGGTGTGCGACAGCCTCGACCAGGCGGTGCAGATGTGCCCGCCGGGCCGGATCGAGGTCATCGCGAACTACACCGCGTTCCAGGACCTGCGCCGCCGCGTCGGCAACTGACCACGAGGACTCGAGGGGAACTCATGAGTGACAACAGCCTGCGGGTCGTCTGGGTCTACCCGGACCTGCTGAGCACCTACGGCGACCAGGGCAACGTGCTGGTCGTGGAGCGCCGGGCGCGTCAGCGCGGCCTGGACGTGGCCCGGCTGGACGTGCGCAGCGACCAGCCGATCCCGACCTCCGGCGACATCTATCTGATCGGCGGCGGCGAGGACCGTCCGCAGCGGCTCGCGGCCGAGCGGCTGCGCCGTGACGGGCATCTGTACCAGGCGGTGAACAACGGCGCGATCGTGTTCGCGGTGTGCGCCGGCTACCAGATCCTCGGCCACGAGTTCGTCAACGACCTCGGTCAGCGCGAGCCGGGCCTCGGTTTGCTCGACGTGACCACGGTCCGCGGCGAGGGCGAGCGGTGCGTCGGCGACGTCCTCGCGGACATCGACCCGCGTCTCGGGCTGCCCCAGCTGACCGGGTTCGAGAACCACCAGGGCGTCACCCACCTCGGCCCCACCGCCCGCCCGTTCGCGAACGTGCGGCTCGGCAAGGGCAACGGCACGGGCGACGGCACGGAGGGCGCGTACAACGACACCGTGTTCGGCACTTACATGCACGGTCCGGTGCTCGCCCGGAACCCGCTGATCGCCGATCTGCTGCTGAAGTTGGCGCTCGACGTCAACGCGCTGCCGCCGACCGACGACCGCTGGTTCGAGGCTCTACGCAACGAGCGGATCGCGGCGGCCACCGAGCCCGCGTAACGCGTCCGTGCGGACCGGCCCGGACGGCGTCGGCCCAGGTCCGCGCACCTTCGGCGAGGCGGGCCGAGGAACCCGAGAAACGGTTCCTCAGTGCCCGTACCGAAGCCCGTCTGACACCGCCCCCGCTCAGCTGTGACAGCCCGTCTGACCAGGCGTGCGCTCACCTGTGCGGGGGCGTCCAGCAGGCGGACGCCCGCTACGGTCCGGCCCCCCGACGCCGGTAGGGTGGCGGGGATTCCGCCGGACAGCGTGGTCCGGATCCTGCCCACGTTGAGAAGGTAATTCGGGCTATGCGCATTGGTGTCCTCACGTCCGGCGGCGACTGCCCCGGGCTGAACGCCGTCATCCGGTCCGTCGTGCACCGCGCCGTCGTCGACCACGGCGACGAGGTCATCGGCTTCCGGGACGGCTGGAAAGGCCTCCTGGAGTGCGACTACCTCAAGCTCGACCTCGACGCGGTGAGCGGCATCCTGGCTCGCGGCGGCACGATCCTCGGCTCCTCCCGGGTCCAGCCCTCGCATCTGCGGGACGGTGTGGAGCGGGCGAAGGGCCATCTCGCGGAGCTCGGCCTCGACGCGATCATCCCGATCGGCGGTGAGGGCACCCTCAAGGCGGCCCGCCTGATGTCGGACAACGGGCTGCCCGTCGTGGGCGTGCCGAAGACCATCGACAACGACATCGCGGTCACCGACGTGACGTTCGGGTTCGACACGGCCGTCGGTGTCGCCACCGAGGCCCTGGACCGGTTGAAGACCACCGCCGAGTCCCACCAGCGGGTGCTGGTCGTGGAGGTCATGGGCCGCCACACCGGCTGGATCGCCCTGCACTCCGGCATGGCGGCCGGCGCGCACGCCATCGTCGTACCGGAACGGCCCTTCGACATCGAGGAGCTGGCCGCGCGGGTCGGCGAGCGCTTCGCGGCGGGCAAGCGCTTCGCGATCGTCGTGGCCGCCGAGGGCGCCAAGCCGAAGGCCGGGTCCATGGCCTTCGACGAGGGCGGCAAGGACATCTACGGGCACGAGCGGTTCGCCGGCATCGCCCGGCAGCTCTCCGTCGAGCTGGAGGCACGGCTCGGCAAGGAGGCTCGGCCGGTCATCCTCGGGCATGTGCAGCGGGGCGGTACGCCGACCGCCTACGACCGGGTGCTGGCGACGCGCTTCGGATGGCACGCGGTGGAGGCCGTGCATCGCGGGGAGTTCGGCAGGATGACCGCGCTGCGGGGCACGGACATCGTGATGGTGCCGCTCGCCGAGGCGGTGGAGACGTTGAAGACCGTTCCCAAGGAGCGGTACGACGAAGCCGAGTGCGTGCTCTGAGTGATACGAGCGCTGTACCGCCCCCGGTCGCCGACGCGGCCGGGGGCGGTTCTAGTCTGGTGCCGGACAGACGGCGCTCAACCCCCACGAATCAGGAGCCGACGGAATGGATCACAGCGGGCACGGCACGGATCTCCTGCCCTTCACCCTGGGGCGGGGGCTCGGGTGGTCGGCGGACCCGTTCTTCCTGGTCGGCTGTCTGGTGGCGCTCGCGCTGTACGCGTGGGGCGTCGTCCGGCTCGTCCGGCGCGGGGACAAGTGGCCGGTGGGGCGGACCGTCGCGTTCGTCGCGGGTGTGCTGATGATCATGCTGGTGATGTGCACCCGGCTGAACGACTACGGGATGGTCATGTTCAGCGTGCACATGGTGCAGCACATGGTGATCAGCATGCTGGCGCCGATCCTGCTGCTGCTCGGCGCGCCGATGACCCTGGCGTTGCGGGCGCTGCCGACGGCCGGCAAGGGCCGCAAGGGGCCCCGTGAGCTGCTGCTGATGTTCCTGCACAGCTGGTACATGCGGATCGTCACACATCCGGCGTTCACCATCCCGATGTTCATCGCGAGCCTGTACGCGCTGTACTTCACCCCGCTGTTCGACTTCCTGATGGGGTCCAGGCCGGGTCACATCGCGATGATGGTGCACTTCCTCGCCGTGGGCCTGTTCTTCTTCTGGCCGATCATGGGCGTGGACCCCGGCCCGCACCGGCCGGGCTATCTGATGCGGATGCTGGAACTGTTCGCGGGCATGCCGTTCCACGCGTTCTTCGGCATCGCCCTGATGATGGCGTCCACGCCGATGGTGAAGTCGTACGAGAACCCGCCCGCGTCGCTGGGCATCGACGCGCTCGCCGACCAGAACGCGGCCGGCGGCATCGCGTGGGCGTTCAGCGAGATCCCGTCCGTGCTGGTGCTGCTCGCGCTGCTCTTCCAGTGGTACGGCTCCGAACAGCGCCAGGCGCGGCGCAAGGACCGGGCTGCCGACCGGGACGGCGACAAGGAACTCGAGGCATACAACGCCTATCTGGCCTCACTCAACGCACGCAGCCGCTGAGCCCTTCTCGTGGTCTCGTGGTCTCGGGGTCACTCCCCTTTCCGTGACCCCTATTCTTCTGTTCGACCCCACGACCGCACATTCATATTTTTCTTGACTGAAGGGCTTTTCCTTTCAGTAGCATGATGCGTGAGCCCCGCTTCCGCCCTGCGGGGTGACGGGGGAAACCGCCGGGGGGAGCGGTCATGACAATTCACGTATGCCTGCGAACGTGTTTGCGAAATGCCGGGGAATCGGCCGTCCGCAGGATCGCCGTTCTCCTAGTGGGCGTGGTGGTCCTCAGCGGATGCGGTCATTCCGGTCCGGCGCTGCTCCCGGTGCGGGCGGTCGCCGCGGGCGTGGCCTCCCTCGCACCCTTCTTCGACGAGGACGCCGGCCTGGGGTGGGACCAGAGGAACCTCACGTCCCGTGAGCCGCACAGCGGGCTCCAGCAGGGGAACGCACCCGGCCTCTACGGCGGAACGCAAAAGCGCCCGAAGATCTGCGACATCGACAAACTCGAACGTTTTCTGACCGATCCCGAAAACCGGAAAAAGGCTCAGGTCTGGGCCGACATCGTGGGGTTGAAGGTCGACGGAATCAGCGATTATCTCGACGACCTCACCCCCGTTCTCCTGCGCCACGACACGCTCGTGAAGAACCACGACTACAAGAGCGGCGAAGGCGTCCCCTTCGACGCGCTGCTGGAAGCGGGCATCGCCGTATTGGTGGACGAACAGGGGCTGCCGGCCGTGAAGTGCAGCTGCGGAAATCCCCTGCGGGCGTTCGACGACGATCCCGAGCGCGTCGAGGTGAAGTTCGACGACCGCAACGACGAGTGGGAGAGCTACGACGAGTCTTCGACGGTCGTGGTGAAGCCCGCGCCCGAGCAGCTGAAGGAGATCAAGCTCGTCGACGTCGAGGACCCCGGCCAGGGCATCAGCCGGGACGTCGGTACCGCGGGAGAGTCGGACGAGACGTTCGACGCTCGTGAACGGCGGACGGTGCCGGAGGTTGCGGGGAAGTCCTTCGGCGAGGCGAGCGCGGCCCTGGCGGACGACGGGCTCGCGGTGGTCGTGGAGGGCGACGAGATGCCGCCGAGCGACGCTCCCGTGACGGGGTCCAGCCCTGGAGCGGGCTCGAAGCGGGAGTTCGGTGACGCGGTGACGCTGACGGTGGACTGGAAGCCGACGGATGTGCCGCCGTCGGACGGCGGTACCGGCACCGACTCGGGGGCGGCGTCGGGGGGTTCCGGCTCCGACTCGGGCTCCGGCTCCGGCTCCGGCTCCGGGGGCGCGGACGTTGGGCCCGACTCGGGCTCGGGCTCGGGCTCGGGCTCGGGGGGAGCGGACAGCGGGTCAGACTCCGGATCCGGATCGGATGCGGGGTCCGGTTCGGGGTCGGATTCGGGGTCGGTGGGGTCTTCCGACGGCGGGATCCCCTCGCCGAGCGGGTCCACGCCCACGCCCGTTCCGACGCCGACGCCGACACCGACACCGACACCGACACCGACACCGACACCTGAGCCGACCACATCGACGCCCACCGCGGAGCCGACCACCCCGGCCTCGACACCCACCACGTCGAGTGCGGCCCCTCCCCCGCCGGACCCCACCCCGACGGAGGAGAGCGACCCGCCGGCCGAGGACCCCGGAGATTCGGGAGGCCCGGGAGGTCCGGGAGAGCCAGGCCGGGGCGCCGACGGCGACACCGGAGACCCCGCCGAGAACCCGGCCCAGCCCGTATGGATCTGAACCCTGGGGAGTGACCGATGCAGTCCGAAGCACCGGAGTCGGGAGTCGGCCGGGTCATCGCCGACCGCTACCTCTTGCTGAACCGCCTGGGCAGCGGCGGCATGGGCCATGTCTGGCTCGCGCACGACCAGCAGCTGGACTGCGAAGTCGCGCTCAAGGAGATCGTGTTCCGCGACCCCGGCGAGGAGGAGCAGGACCGCGCCACCCGGGTCGCGCGGGCCCGCGCGGAGGCCCGGCACGCCGCCGGGCTGCGCGGTCACCCCCACGTGGTCACCGTGCACGATGTCCTCGAACACGACGAGCTGCCGTGGATCGTCATGGAATACGTACCCGGCGCGCTGGACCTGAAGGCGCTCGTCACCCGACGCGGCCCGCTCGCACCCGCCGAGTGCGCCCGGACAGGACTCGCGGTCCTGGACGCGCTGACCGCCGGGCACGAGCGCGGCATCATGCACCGGGACGTCAAACCGGCCAACATCCTGCTCGCCCCCGACCGCACCGGATCGCCGTACGCGCGCGTCCTGCTCACCGACTACGGGATCTCCGTGCAGCCCGACACCCAGGAGACCCGGTACACCCGCTCCCACATGCTGGTCGGGACCACTGGGTATCTGGCGCCCGAGCGGGCCCAGGGCGGGCCGCCGACCGCCGCGGCCGACCTGTTCTCGCTGGGCTGCACGCTGTACTACGCAGTGGAGGGCTTCGGCCCCTTCGACCGGGACTCCGGGATCGCCGCCCTGACCGCCGTCGTCCTGGAGGAACCGCGTCCGGTGCTGCGCGCGGGCGCCCTGGAGCCGCTGCTGGCCTCGATGCTCGCCAAGGACCCCGTGCACCGGATCAGCGCCGCCGACACCGAGGCGGCCCTCGCCGCGATCGTGACTCCGCGGGCCCACCCCCGCACCGATCCGGACCTGGGGTCCCAGCCGCAGTGGGCGAGCGGGGCCCTGCACACCGTGGAGCCGGAGGTGCTCGCCTCCCGGCAGCGGCACGAGACGCCCTGGCCCGCACCGACCGCGGCGCCGGACAACCACTCCGACCGGGCCTCCGCCATCGACCACGGCCCCGCCCACCCCGCCCGCTGCTCCCCCGGCACCCGCACCGACGGTCGGCGCCCTCATCACCGGGCGAGGGCCCTGCTGGCCGGCGTGGCGACCACCCTCGGCCTGGCCCTGCTGGTGAGCGGGCTCCTGTACGGGCTGGAGAACCTGCCGGACCTCCGCGGACTCGGCGGCGGCACCGCAAGCGGCGCGAGGCCCT
>NZ_LIQX01000623.1 GCF_001418475.1 Streptomyces ossamyceticus
CCCCGCGCCGCTGAGAGAACGGGCCTGCGGCCCGTCCCTAATGAAAAGCACGGGGCGCAGCCCCGGTCGCTGTTCAGGGGCGCGGGGAACTGCGCGAGAACCACGACGGACCCGCACCCGCCGACGCACCCCGCACCCCCGAGCTACGGGGCGCCCGGCGAAGCGCCGCAGGCATACGCTGGATGGCATGCCGGAACTGCCCGAGGTCGACGCCCTGCGGGACTTCCTGGTCGGCGCTCTCGTCGGCCATGAGGTCGTCCGCGTGCTGCCCGTGGCGATCAGCGTGCTGAAGACGTACGACCCGCCGGTCACCGCCCTGGAGGGGCGGCAGGTCACGGCGGTGGGCCGATACGGGAAGTTCCTGGACGTCGAGACGGACGGCGGCGAACTGCACCTCGTGACCCATCTCGCCCGCGCCGGCTGGCTCCAGTGGCGGGACCGGCTCCCCGACGGGCCGCCCCGCCCCGGTGGCAAGAGTCCGCTCGCGCTGCGCGTCGCGCTGGAGACCGGCGAGGGCTTCGACCTGACGGAGGCCGGCACCCAGAAGAGGCTCGCCGTGTACGTCGTACGGGATCCGCTGAGCGTCCCGGGTGTCGCCCGGCTCGGCCCGGACCCCCTCGCCGACGACTTCGACGCGTCCCGCCTCGCGGAGCTGCTCGCGGGGGAGCGCCGCCAGATCAAGGGAGCCCTCAGGGACCAGAGTCTGATCGCGGGCATCGGCAACGCGTACAGCGACGAGATCCTGCACGCCGCCAGGATGTCGCCCTTCAAGCTGGCGTCCTCCCTGAAGCCGGAGGAGGTCCGCGAGCTCCACGAGGCGCTGCGCACCACGCTCACGGAGGCCGTCGAGCGCTCACGGGGCCTGGCCGCCGGGAGGCTGAAGGCGGAGAAGAAGAGCGGACTGCGGGTGCACGGCCGGACCGGTGAACCCTGCCCGGTGTGCGGGGACACCGTCCGCGAGGTGTCCTTCAGCGATTCGTCGCTGCAGTACTGCCCGACCTGTCAGACCGGGGGCAAGCCGCTCGCCGACCGACGGATGTCGCGGTTGCTGAAATAGCGCGGCGGCGGGTCCGGGACCGTCCCCGACTCGGGCCCGTCCATGATCCGCAACCATTGAAGGTACGGACCAGGTGCGGGCCGGGCGGCCGGGCCCGGCGGGCGGCTCAGCGCCAGGCCGGGGCCTTCAGCGTGACCAGGAGTTCACCCTCCTGGCTGCGTACCTCGAAGTGGCTGATGTCCTCGCGCTGCATCGAGGTGCCGCCCTGCATCTCGGAGGGACGGTCCGCGCCCTCGGGGGACTTCCAGTTGGCGGCCGTCTCCTCCGACCCGTCCTTGCCGATCACGATCAGCCGGCAGGCGTGGGCGCCCTCGGCCTCCTTGACCTTCAGCTGGATGTCGCTGCCCCAGATCCGGTCCTCGGCCCTGACCTCGGCCCACACCCCCGACTCGGGGTCCGTGGCCGCGACCTTGTTCGGAGGGGCGCCCGGACCTGCGAGAACGGCGACGGCGGGGGCACCTACGGCGATGATCACGGAGGCGGCGACGGCGAACAGCCAGCGCCTGCGACGTGCACGACGGCGGGCCGCCACCTCGTCGAGCAGCCGTCCGAGCAACTGCGGGCCGGGCGCCGCGAACGGGTGCACGGCGCGCGGTGTCGCGTTCCGGTACAGCATCAGCTGCCGGGCGGCGGGACGGAACTCGGTGACCTGTACCGCGCACTGGGGGCAGCCGCGGACATGGTCCTCGAAGTGGAAGGACTCCACCTCGTCGAGCACGCCCAGCGAGTACGCGCCGACGTCGTGATGACGATCCTGGGACCACATGGCAATTCCTCGGGCCGGTGTGCGGTGGGGGTTGCTTCCTGCCCCCACCGGTACGGACCAGACCCGAGAATCACTCAAGTCCCGCGACCAATGCCAACCAAAAGATTCGGAGCCGTGATCTCGGCGGATTGGTCACCGACCGAGAAAACTTCCCCACCGCCGCCCGAACCGGCAGTTCACCGCACCGACACGCCCCGGTCACGCGGAGTGTCCGCGGGGCGGCGTCCTCAGAAGAGATGGATCGCCAGATGGCCGAGCGGCAGACCGAGCCGCCAGGCCGGTGTCCAGACCTTGGGACCGTCGTCCTCGCCGAGCACCGCCCCGCCCCCCGGCACCGCGTCCAGATCGGGCGCGAGCAGTTCGGTCTCCTCCAGCCACCGCCAGGTCGCCGCCGCCAGTTCCAGGTCCGGCGCGGGGCCGCCCACCTCCAGCGCCTCGGCGGTGAGGTGGGCCATGCGCTCGCCCACCCAGTCCTGCCACGGCTGGTCGTACGCCGTCAGCGACAGCCAGGTCTCCAGCTGGGTGACGACCCGGATGCCGGAGAGCTCACCGCCGGAGTCCGCGAGGAAGATGGTCAGCGCCAGGGCGTCGCGCCCCGCACGGAACTCGAAGGACGTCGGCGGCATGAGGTCGCCGGTCCGCAGCAGTTCCTCGGCGATGTACTCGGCGTAGAACCACGCCATGGGGACGGTCAGTTCGCCGCCGCCGGCGCCGTCCGTGCTCTCTTGACCTCTGTGCAGCATCCCTTCCTGCCTTCCTCCGGTACGTGCGCGTCGCCCGACACCGGGCCCCGGGGCAGGGCCCCATCCGGAACACGGATGAGGACAGCTGATTGCTCAACAGCGGTCCTCAGCAAGGCGCTTTACGGAGGTTTGACTCGGCCATGGGTTTCACCGCAGGTCGGCCGCGTATCCCGGAAGCACCCGGCGCAGGGCGCGCAGTGCGTAGTAAGCGCGCGACTTCACCGTACCGGGCGGGATGCCCAGGGCTTCGGCGGCTTCCGCCACACTCGCCCCCTGGAAATACACCTGCACCAGTACTTCCCGGTGTTCCGGAGTGAGTGTCTTCACAGCTTCCCGCACATCGAGGGTGGCGACGGACCGCTCGGCGTGGTCAGCCATCACTCGGGCGTTCTCCAGCACCGCGTCCCCCACCTCCGCGGGGCGCGCCTGCCGGGCCCGCCGCGCGTCGATGGCGAGGCGCCGGCCGACGGTGAGCAGCCAGGGGCGCACGGAGTCGAAGTCGTCGGCGCGCAGCGCCTCCGGGTGCTGCCAGGCGCGTACGAAGGTCTCCTGCACGAGGTCCTCGGCGCGATGACGGTCCCCGTCGGAGAGCCGCAGCAGCAGGGCGAAGAGAGGGCGTCCGTGTTCACGCTGGATCTCGGCCAGTTCGTGTTCGGCGGTCGTCCCGTTGGTGATCGTGGTTCCGGCCGTCATGGGCGTATGGGAACGCGGGCGGCTCCCCGGGGACAGGGGCCGGTCACGGGTGTGCGGCGGGCGGTCGAAGCTGTCGACGAACGGTGCGACGAACGGTCCGTCGGCAGGTCGGAGGGGCTGCCTCCGGCTTCCGCGCCGCTCCCCGGCCTCGCTCCGCGAAGCCCGGCCCGGTGTCAGCGACGGCTTGATGTCGGCGCTCCGCCCGGCGCCCCACCCGGCGGTCCCTCGCGGGGGACCGGCTCAGGGCAGGCTGGAAGGGCGTGTGGGGGACCGGGACCGCTCACGGGCCGGAGTACTCCGCCGAACCCCCGCCGCGGCCCCCAGCGGCCACCGCACGGCTCCGCCGCCCGACACCGCGCCGTCGCCCGGCTCGGGCCCCGCAGCCCAAGGGTCTCGCGGCGCAACGCTCCCGCGGCACTCGGGCCTCGACCGCTCGACGCGGCGCCGCGTGACTCTCGTCGTAGGTCGGGCTACGGGACCACCGTCACCGGCCAGCGGCCCGCCCTCACCAGGCGGATCGCGACCGAGCCGACGATGCGGTGGCCGGCCTGTTCGGAGGCGCCCACCACGACCGCGTCCGCCTTGAGGTCGTCCGCCGCCCTGACCAGCCCGTTGTACGGGTCGCCGCGGAACGTGTGGAACTCCCAGCGGGTCTCGAAGACGCCCTTCACCTGCTCGGCGGCCTCACGGATCTGCGCGACGAGACTCTCGGCGATCTCGTCGGTCGTCCCGGCCACCGGCACCCCGAGTGCCGCGCCGGCCGCCAACACCGGCTGCACGTACACGATCGCCAGCAGCGCCCGCTGCCGCCGGGCGAGGCCCGCCGCGTAGGCGACGGCGCGCAGGGAGGAGTCGGAGCCGTCCAGCCCGACGAGGACGACCTTCGGCCCGTCGGTACCCCGTTCGAACTGGTGCGCTTGCTGATCCGTCACGGTGGTGAGGCTATCCGAGAGCCCCGGCACCGGCGTGCGCCGGGCGGTCGCAGAGAGGAGCGGGCGCGAGAGGCGTGGGCAGAGGTGCACGGACGGGCGCCAAGAGGGCGCGAAACTACTCCGATCGGGTGTTTCCATGCGGCCGCTCCGGTGTCGTGGTGGTGCGCCGTTCCCGACCTGGTCGAGTCATGAGTCATGACGAAGGATCAGATGTTCACGCGCCGCCGCCTCCTGCTCGGCGGTGCCGCCCTGCTCGGAGCGGCCGGTGTCGCGGGCACGACCGCGCTGCTCACCGGCGAGGAGAGCGCCGGCCCGGCCCGGGGCGCCGCCACGGCCGCCGGTCCCGGCGCCCGTCCCGCGTTCAAGCCCTCCACGTACCGGTTGCAGCCCATCGCCGGCTACGGCGCCCCGCCGGTCCGGCGCCGTACCCTCGTCCCCGCCACCGTCCGCAGCCGGCCCTACCTGCGGGTGGACGGACGCGGCCGGACCATGGTGCTGACCTTCGACGACGGCCCGGACCCGCGCTACACCCCCGACATCCTGCGCATCCTCCGCAAGCACGACGTCCGCGCGATGTTCTTCGTGTGCGGCGAGATGGTGGACCGGCACAAGGACCTGCTGCGCGCGATGGCGGACGACGGGCACGCCGTCGGCAACCACACCTGGTCGCACCCCATGCTGCCCAACCTGTCCCGGTCCAGAATCCACGCCGAGATGTCCCGCACCAGCGAGATCATCGACAAGGCCTACGGCGAACCCCCGCTGTGGTTCCGCGCCCCCTACGGCGCCTGGAACCGCGCCACCTTCGAGTTCGGCGCCGAACTCGGCATGGAGCCCCTGGCATGGACTGTGGACACCCTCGACTGGAGGGCCCCGGCGGCGGCCACCATCGCGGACCGCGTGGAGAAGGGCGCGGCCCCCGGTGTCGTCGTGCTCTCCCACGACGCGGGCGGCGACCGCTCGCAGAGCGTCCGCGCACTGAGCGCGTACCTGCCCGAACTGCTCGACTCGGGATATCGGATCACGGTGCCGCAGCGGAGATACGCGTAGCACCGAAAAGAGCGAATCGGCTCCGGGCCTTCGCCCGCCCGGTCGGGGAACGCTCAGCGAACCTCGACCAGGCGGGCGAACACGACGACGTTCCCGTCGTAGCCGTTCTGCTTGGAGAAACCGCCCCCACAGGTGATGACCCGCAACTCGGGAATTCCGCTGTTGCCGTAGACGCGGTCACCGGGGAAGTTGTTCTTCGCGAAGACCTCGATGCCGTAGATCTCGAACACCGCGGTCTTCGCGTCACCGCGCTGCACCTCGACGCGGCTGCCCTTCTTCAGCGCCCCGAGACCGTAGAACACGGCGGGCCCCTGATTGTTGTCGACATGGCCGACGACCACGGCGGTGCCCTTCTCGCCGGGGGAGACCGCACCGGTGAACCAGCCGGCGAGGTTCGGGTCCGCGGCGGGCGGCGCGTCGACCCAGCCCTGGGCGTCCAGCCCGACGGGCACGACCGGCGCGTCGACCTGGATCGAAGGGATCCGCACCCGGTCGACCATGGCGTACGGCAGGGGATCGGGCACATTGGTGAAGGTGCCGTGGGGGGTGCTGCGGCTGTCGGCGGCGGCCGCCTGGGCGGGTTGCGGCGGTCCCACGTCGAATTCCCCCGAACCGTTCCGGATGAGAGCGAGACCGGTCAGCAGAACCAGCGCTATCACGCCCCACGGCGCGCGCTTTCTCCGCCGCTCCTCCTCTTCGGCCTCGGCCGGCTGGGACCAAGCCATTCGCCATCCCCTCTCGACACGGCCGTCGCCGCGTCCGTCGCGCATAGGGAAACGCTAAGCGCGCCGCATCAGGACGGCGACGGGTCAGGTACGAACGGGTGGCGGCGAGCCGGGGCCCTCGGCCATCCGAGTCGCCGCTCCCAGGAATTTTCTGACGGTCCGTGACCTGCGGCGATATCCGGCGACGCGGAATTATCACGGCGTGTCCGCTCACCAGGACGGACCAGCCCCGAAATGCGGCCCTGTGCACGGCATCTGAGGGTCTATTCGGGAGGCGCTTTCTCGCCGATCGACCGGGGACGGGTCCCGGGGCGTCTTCCGCGGAGGATCACATGCGTACTACTCGTGCCCTGGCGGCTTCGGCCGTCGCGGTCACCCTGGTCGGCCTCGCCGCACCGACGGCCGCCGCCTGGGACCAGCCCACCTCGGTCACGGCCGCCCCCCAGGTCATCGCCCGGGGCGGACAGCTCGTCCTCACCGTCAGCGGCGGCGACGCGTGCGCGACGCCCAACAGCACCATCAGCTCGAACGCGTTCCCGACCACCAACCTCAGGTCCGTCGACGGGCGGACCGCCACGGCGACGGTGCGCGTCAACACCAACGCGAGCCCCGGCGCGTACAGCGTCACCACCACCTGCGAGGGCCAGCGCAGGACGGTCAACGATGTCTTCACCGTCATCGGCGGTGTCCGCGGCGGCCTCGGCGGCAGCAGCTCCAGCGGGGCCACGCCGACCGACATCGCGATCGGCGGCGGACTGGTGGCCGCCGCGGCCATCGGCGGCGGCGTCTTCTGGATGCGCCGTCGCTCGGAGAGCAAGATCTGAGGTCACCACGGCACAGGCCCCGGAACAGGATCTGTCGCTCACTCCCTTCGGAGCACGGATCGCACGCCGTTCAGCCTTTCGCCCCGGTATCCCGCAGCGGGATACCGGGGCGAAAGG
>NZ_LIQX01000624.1 GCF_001418475.1 Streptomyces ossamyceticus
GCGGAGCAGAGGACGGTGCCCCGCCCTGCCCGGGCACCGTCCTCTGCTCCGCACGCCCCTGCCCGGCGGACCGTGCCGCCTCCGCGGTGCCGTCACCCATGGAAGCGCCCCCGGCGCCCGTGCCGCCCTCGGCCGCCACGGTCACCCGGACGTGGCCCTCGCCGTCGGGTGTGGTCGCGACGCCGCGGGTGCCGGAGGAGGAGGCCAGGCGGAGTGCCGACTCGCCGATCCGCAGCAGCGCGCCCGGCGCCAGGCGGACGGGGCGGTCGCCGACGTGCTCGCCGTCGAGCGTGGTGCCGTTGGTGGAGCCGAGGTCGACGACGGTGACGCGGCCGTCGGAGGAGAGGGTGACCGCGCAGTGGAGGCGGGAGACGTCGGGGTCGTCCAGCGGGACGTCCGCGTCGGCGGAGCGGCCGATGTGGATCTTGCCGCCGTGCAGCAGATGGACGCCGCCGGCGTCGGGGCCGGCCACGACATGCAGCTGGGCGGCGGCCTCGTCGACCTCGGGGCCCGGCTCGGAGGGGGCGCCGAGGGAGAGCACGGCACCGTCGATCAGGGGCGGCTCGCCGAGGGTGCAGCGCTGGACGTCGAGGCGCTCGGCGCCCGCGTACAGCACGACCTGGCCGCCCGCCTCCCGGCCGCGCTCCGGCTGCGCGGCGCCGCCGTCCCCGACCGCGGAGGCGAGGCCCGACGCCACGGCGGCGAGAGCCGTCCCCGCGGGCGCCGTGACCAGCACGTCGCAGGCCGTGGCGCGTCCTCGCGGCTCCGAGGTCGGTCCCAGCGGGTCTACGACGGTCAGCCGGATCTGCATCGCCGTCTGCGATCCCTTCCGCGCGGGCACCCGCGAAGACGAGGACGAGACTGCGCGGTCCCCACCGCAGACTTCCCCCACCGCTCACGGGCACGTCGGCCAGTACTGGAGGCATCCTCGCACCTGCCGCCGACAACACGCCCGCCGCCCGGCGCCAAGTGATCTTGATTGGTCGGCTCTGCCCCCAAAAGTGCCTGACCAGTGCCCGCCAATTGATCACTTGAGATCGGTCACGTCTGTCCCGCGCCCGATTTGGGCAACCGAGCGCCTGGGGAAGAGCGTCTTTCCATCGAACGTACGGGGGAACCCGTACGTATCCGCGTACGCGGGACGACAGGGAACACAGAGCAAGCCACAGCAAGCCACAGCAGGCGCAGGACGACAGGACCCCTGGTCCCGGGGATGGCCGCACTACAGTGGGTCGGAACACCCGCGGGACAGGGTCGGGCAAGCAAGCAGCAGGGAGCGCATGACGTGCGGCCGGTAGGGAGCAAGTACCTCCTGGAGGAGCCGCTGGGACGCGGCGCCACAGGCACCGTCTGGCGCGCCCGCCAGCGGGAGACGGCGGGCGCCGAGGCGGCCGTGCCGGGCCACCCCGGGGAGACCGTGGCGATCAAGGTCCTCAAGGAGGAGCTCGCCGGCGACCCGGACATCGTGATGCGGTTCCTGCGGGAGCGCTCCGTCCTCCTCAGGCTCACCCACCCCAACATCGTCCGGGTGCGCGACCTCGTCGTCGAGGGCGATCTCCTGGCCCTCGTCATGGACCTGATCGACGGCCCGGACCTGCACCGCTACCTGCGCGAGAACGGCCCGTTCACGCCCGTCGCCGCCGCGCTGCTCACCGCGCAGATCGCCGACGCGCTCGCCGCCAGCCACACCGACGGCGTCGTCCACCGCGACCTCAAGCCCGCCAACGTGCTGCTCCAGCAGGACGCGGGCCAGATGCACCCGATGCTGACCGACTTCGGCATCGCCCGCCTCGCCGACTCCCCGGGTCTGACCCGGACCAGCGAGTTCGTCGGCACGCCCGCGTACGTCGCCCCCGAGTCCGCCGAGGGCCGCCCGCAGACCTCCGCCGTCGACATCTACGGCGCCGGCATCCTGCTCTACGAACTGGTCACCGGACGCCCGCCGTTCGCCGGCCAGAGCGCCCTCGAAGTGCTGCACCAGCACCTCAGCGCCGAACCGCGCCGCCCCTCCACCGTCCCCGACCCGCTGTGGACGGTCATCGAGCGCTGTCTGCGCAAGAACCCCGACGAACGGCCCGGCGCCGTCAACCTCGCCCGCGCGCTCCGCGTCGTCGCCGAGGGCGTCGGTGTGCACGCCAACTCCCTCCAGATCGCCGCCGCCGAGGGCGTGGGCCACCTCCTCGTCCCCGACCCGGCCCCCGCGCCGGTACCGGGCGGCGCCCCTGAGCCGTTCGGCTCGTCCGACGCGACCCAGGTGCTGCCGCACGACGCCGGCTCGTACGACCCGAACGCGGCGACCAGCGTGCTCCCGCACACCTCGGGCCCGGGCAACCAGCCCGCCGGCGCGGCCGACCCCACCGCCGTCCTCCCGCAGACCGGCGGCGCCGACCCGACCTCCGTCATGCCGCCCGTGCCGCCGCACGACCCGGCCGGGCCGCG
>NZ_LIQX01000625.1 GCF_001418475.1 Streptomyces ossamyceticus
GGGACGGGGTGGTCGCCGGAGTGGGCTCGCAGGGGCCGGTGCCCGCGACCGCCACCGCGACGGCCCCGCCGCCCGGGCCGGTCGAGGCGTACGCGCAGGCGTCGGCGACCGCCGTGCCGCTCGGCGCTCCGGTGAGGAGCCAGGTCAGCGCGAGCAGGGCCGACAGCCGTAGGGCGAGAGCGGAACGGGTCCGCGGGGGTCCTTGCACGTCGGAGATCATCCGTGTCCCGCGCGCCCGCGTACGCGAGAGCACCCACAGCTTGCTCCAAAGGAGGGAAAACGGGCCACGAAGGTTTGACCGGGGGGTTGATCGCTGACCGTCTCTTCGACGCTTTCGCAGGCCGCGCCGGGGGCGTCTGCGCGGAGTTTCGAAAGAAATTCGTGTTCCGTTGAACGCTTCGGCCACCCCCGCCCGTACCTAGGGCCAGCGAGCGGCGCAGTAGGGCGCTGCAACACCCAAAGATTGACGGGGAGTTGGAATGAACACCTCCTGGCGGAGCGCCGCACTCGTAGCCTCAGCTGCGGCTGTGCTGGCGCTGACGACGGCGTGCGGTCAGGAACAGGGCTCCACGTCCTCGCAGAACGTGGGTGCCGCTTCCACCCCCACGCTCGGCGCCGGCACCATCGCCGGCACCGCAGGGGCCGGGGCGGCAGGGACCGACACGTCGGACCAGGCCCAGTCGACCACGGCGGCGTCCGCGGGCCAGCTGACCGTGTGGAACAGCGACGAGTACGGCAAGGTCCTCACCGACAGCGCCGGTCGCACCCTGTACCGCTTCGACAAGGACTCCTTCGAGCCGCCGAAGACGACCTGTGAGGGCGAGTGCGCCACCACCTGGCCGCCGGTCCCGGCGGCGGGCGCCACCGCCGCCGAGGGCGTCGACCAGGCGCTGCTCGGCGAGATCACCCGCCCCGACGGCACCAAGCAGCTGACCGTCGCCGGCTGGCCGCAGTACTACTTCGCCAAGGACACCAAGGCCGGTGACATCAAGGGCCAGGGCCTCAAGGGCGCCTGGTTCGCGTCCGCCCCCAACGGCAAGAAGGCCTCCACCAAGGGCGGCGGCGGTGGTGCCGCGGGCGACGCCGGTGGCGAGGCGGTCGGGCAGGTCGGTCTGACCACCCGCAACGACCCCAAGCTCGGCGAGGTCGTCGTCGACAAGAACGGCATGACGGTCTACCGCTTCCTCAAGGACAAGCAGTGGCCGATGTCGACCAAGTGCACCGGCGCCTGCCTCGACAAGTGGCCCGTCGTCGCCCCGGTCGAGAAGAACGACACCGAGGGCATCCTGCTGAAGGGCTACACGGTCTTCGACCGGCCCGACGGCATCAAGCAGCAGACCATCAACTGCATCCCGCTCTACACCTTCGCCGGTGACAAGGCCCCCGGTGACACCAAGGGCCAGGGTGTCGGCGGCACCTGGTTCGCCATCAACGGCGACGGAGAGCCGATCGGCGCCCAGTAACGACGATCACCTTCCCCACGCGCCACATCAGCGCGGCCGCTCAAGGACCCGCCCCCTCCGCACCACATCGGAGGGGGCGGGTCGCTTGGCGTGCCCGTACGCGCGGTCGCGGACAACCGGCGGCGCTCGGGCGTGAACAGGCATGGTCGGGGCGGCGATTGGGCATGTGCCCACGGCAGCGACGTTGAACGGACGGTCAATTTCCGTTTTTGCTCGCTCCTTTGGCGGACGATCAGTAGCCTCTGCTCGAACACCGGATCGCCTACGCCGCCCCCGACGCGTTGGAGTCACAGATATGGAGCGTCCCGCCTGGGCTCCACGGAGCATCGACATCTCGATGCCGTCCGTGGCCCGCATGTACGACTACTACCTGGGCGGTTCGCACAACTTCGAGGTCGACCGGGAGGCGGCGCGCAGGGCCATGGGGTTCGTGCCGGGCCTGCCCAAGATCATGCAGGCGAACCGCGCCTTCATGCGCCGCGCCGTGCGGCACGCGGCCCGAACGGGGATCACCCAGTTCCTGGACATCGGATCCGGGATCCCCTCCTTCGGAAACGTGCACGAAGTGGCGAGGGAGGCCGCCCCCGGCGCGCGCGTCGTCTACGTCGACCACGACCCGGTCGCCGTAGCACACACCCAGGCCGTTCTGGAGGGCGCCGATGACGCGGATGTGGTCGCGGCCGATCTGCGCAAGCCCCGGGACGTCCTCACGAGCCCCCAGGTCGAGCGGCTGATCGACCTGAACCGGCCAGTGGCCCTGCTCCTGGTTGCCATACTGCACTTCGTGGAGGACACGGACGACCCGTACGGAGCGGTGGCCGAGTTGCGCGACGCGCTCGCGCCCGGCTCCGTGCTCGTCGTCTCGCACGCCTCCCAGGAGGGGATTCCGCTTCCCCGGGAACGGGTCGAGGGCGCGGTGGACGTGTACAAGGACATTCGCAATCCGCTGATCATGCGCTCGCGCGACGAGATCGCGCGGTTCTTCGAGGGGTACGACATGGTGGAACCCGGACTGGTGCCGACGGCGAAGTGGCGGCCCGACACGGCTCCCGAGGACGAGGATCCGTACGCCTTCTCCGGGTTCGCCGGCATGGGGACGAAAGCGTGAGCGCGGAACCGGACGGGCCGGAGGACAGACTGCGCCGGTTCGCGACGATCTGGAGCCGTGCGGTCTTCCCCGCCACCTCCACGTCGCTGACCCGCCCCGAGTTCGAGGAACTGCTCCTGCCGCTCGCCCGGCGCCTCAGCGAGGCGCTGCGGGCCAGGACGTACGACGCCGCGGAGGGCAGGGCCGTCGGTGCCGCTCTCGTCGAGGCGCACTGCACCGAACCCGAGGCCCTCAGCCGGGCCCTCGACTGCGTCGACGCCTATCTGGTGCTCTACTGCGGCGGCGACGGCCGCCAGGAGGATCTACGGGCCCGCGCCGCGCGGCTCCAGTCGGCGATGGCCGCCGGGTACGCCGAGGCGCTGCGGCAGCGGACCCTGGCGGAGCAGGAGGCCATCGCCCGCGCGGCCCTGGAGGCGCAGGGCGCCGTCGCCCGGGCGCTGCACGCCACCGAGGCCCGCTTCCGCGCGGTGTTCGAGGGCGCCGCGATAGGCATCGGCATCGCCGACCTCGAAGGCAACATCCTCCAGGTCAACGGCGCGTTGCTGCGCATGTTCGGCGTCACCGAACACACGATGCTCGCGCGCTGCGTCACCGAGTGGACGCACCCCGAGGACGCGCCGCAGGTGTGGCGCCTCTACGAGGAGCTGGTGCGGGCCGAACGCGAGCACTACCACACGGAGAAGGCGTTCCACCGCCCCGACGGAACGGTTCTGTGGACCAATCTGACGGTCTCCCTGCTGCGGGACGCGGACGGCAACCCCCAGTACCAGCTGGCGCTGATGGAGGACACCACCGAGCGCCGTCTGCTCAATCTCCGCCTCCGCTACGAGGCCACGCACGACGCGCTCACCGGACTGCCCAACCGCACCCTGTTCTTCGAGCGCCTGGAGAAGGCCCTCGCGGCGGGCGAGGGCCAGCGGTTCGGCCTGTGCTACCTCGACCTGGACGGGTTCAAGGCCATCAACGACAGCCTCGGCCACGCGGCCGGCGACCGGCTGCTCGTGGAGGTCGCCGACCGGCTCCAGTCCTGCGCGACCGCCCCCGGTGAGATGGTCGCCCGGCTCGGCGGCGACGAGTTCGTGGCGCTGACCACCGGCCCCGACACCGAGAGCGAGGTCGACGACCTCGCCGACCGCATCATGAACGCGCTGGTCACCCCCGTCCGCATCGACGGCCGGGAACTCCTCGTCCGCGGCAGCATCGGCATCGTCGAGGGCCCGGCGGGCGAGCGCGGCCCGGCGGAGGTGCTGCGCAGCGCCGACATCACGATGTACCGGGCCAAGTCGGCGGGCGGCAACCGCTACGAGGTCGCCGACGCCGAGGCCGACGCCCGCGCCATCACCCGGCACGGGCTCACCACGGCGCTGCCCGCCGCCCTCGACCGGGGCGAGTTCTTCATCGAGTACCAGCCGCTCGTGCATCTCGGCGACGGCACGGTGCGCGGCGCGGAGGCGCTGGTCCGCTGGCTGCATCCGCAGCACGGCGTGCTCGGCCCCGACCGCTTCATCCCGCTCGCCGAGCGCACCGGCCTGATCGTGCCGCTCGGCCGCTGGGTGCTGGAGCAGTCGGTGCGCCAGGCCCGCGAATGGCAGCGACGGCACGGCGGCACGGGTCCGCTGCGGGTCAACGTGAACCTGTCGCCGTGCCAGCTCACGCATCCCGGGCTGGTGCAGGACACCGTGGAGATCCTGGAGCGGGCCGGCCTCGCACCGGACGCCCTGTGCCTGGAGGTGACCGAGTCCGCCCTGATCGGCGCCGACGACGATCTGCTCAAACCGCTGCGCAGGCTCTCCGAGATGGGCATCGACATCGCCCTCGACGACTTCGGCACCGGCTACTCCAACCTCGCCAATCTGCGGCGGCTGCCGGTCCGGGTGCTGAAGCTGGACCGGTCCTTCACGCAGGGCATGCAGCAGTTCCCGGCGGACCCCGTCGACCTGAAGATCGTCGAGGGCATCGTCTCCCTCGCCCACAGCCTCGACCTCGCGGTCACCGTCGAGGGCGTCGAGACGGGCGCGCAGGCCGAGCAACTGCGGATACTCGGCTGCGACACCGCCCAGGGCTGGTACTACGCCCGCCCGGGCCCACCGGAACGCCTGCACGAACTGGCCCTGGTGGACGCGACGGGGTAGGAGGGACCTGTCCAGGCGCCGGGTAGTGCGGCGCGCCCTTGAGGGGCGCGGGGAACTGCGCGACAAGCCACAGCGCACCCGAAGATCCGAGCGGCGCTCATTCCCATGGCGCGACCGGGAACAGCAGCGCACGCTCACCTCTCCACCAACATCCGCTGCAACTCCCTCGCGGCTCTCGGCGGAGCCACATCGCTGCGGTGTGCCAGGGCGATGGTGCGGTGCAGGCCGGGGCGGGCCAAGGGGGTGACCCGTAGGCCACGGCCCGCGCCGGTCGCCACCATGCGCGGGACCACGGCGACCCCCAGTCCCGCCCGGACGAACCCCAGCACCGCGTCCATCTCGCCGCCCTCCACCGCGAAGTCCGGTTCGAAGCCCTCCGCCCGGCACGCGGCCACGGTCAGTTCCCGCAGGTCGTAGCCGTGCCGGAACATCACGAGTCGCTCGCCCTCGAGATCGGCGACCTGGATCGTGCGCCGCCCCTCACCGGGCCCGGGCGCGTCAGGGGAGGACACCACCACCAGGTCCTCGCGCAGCAGCTCCACCGTGGTCAGCGCGGGGGACGGCGTCGGCAGGGGCAGGACGACCAGGGCCAGGTCGAGGGCGCCGCGCGCCAGCTGCCGTACGAGGTCGTGGGAGCCGCCCTCCTCGACCAGCAGCCGGATGCCGGGGTAGCGGTCGTGGAAGGCCCGCAGCACATCGGGCAGCAGACCGGTGCACAGGCTCGGGGTCGCGCCCAGCCGGACCCGGCCCCGGCGCAGCTGCACCAGCTCCTGCACCTCCAGCCGGGCCGTGTCCGTGTCGGCCAGGATGCGGCGGGCCAGCGGCAGCAGGGCCTCACCGGCGTCGGTGAGCGTGATGTTGCCGCGCGCCCGCAGGAACAGATCGGCGCCCAACTCCCGTTCCAGCGCCTTGATCTGCTGCGACAGCGAGGGCTGGGCGACATGGACCAGCTCGGCGGCACGGGTGAAGTGCCGGGTCTCGGCGACCGCCACGAAGTACTGGAGCTGCTGGAACTGCACCCCTCCACGATACGGGACGATAGTTTCCGGCTATCGAATCGAGCCGCATCATGTCTTGGACCGATGAGGGGTGCCGGTCCTAGCGTCATGTCCCATGGCTCTGGCAACGCGGACGGACCGAGAACCGTCCATGGCGCGCACGGTGTGGGACAGCTCCGTCGGCAAGAAGACGGTGATGGCCGTCAGCGGTCTGATCATGCTGGCGTACCTGGTCGTCCATATGCTGGGCAACCTCAAGATCTTCTTCGGCTCGGCCGAGTTCAACGGGTACGCGCACTGGCTGCGCACCCTCGGCGAGCCCTTCCTCCACCACGAATGGGCGCTGTGGATCGTCCGCGTGGTCCTCGTCGCCGCGGTCGTCGCCCACGCCACGGCCGCCTACCAGCTCAGCCGCCGGGACCTCAGGGCCCGGCCCCGCAAGTACATGCACACCAGGCGCCGGGCGAGCTACGCGACCCGCACCATGCGGTGGGGCGGCGTCATCCTCGGGCTGTTCATCGTCTGGCACATCCTCGACCTGACGACCGGCACCGTCCACCCGAACGGCTTCCAGTCCGGCCACCCGTACCAGAACGTGATCGACACCTTCTCCACCTGGTACGGCAACGTCATCTACGTCGTCGCGATGCTCGCGCTCGGCCTGCACATCCGGCACGGCTTCTGGAGCGCCGCGCAGACCCTCGGCGCCGGCAGCCGCACCCGTGACCGGGCCCTGAAGGCCACCGCGAACATCCTCGCGCTGGTACTGACCCTGGGCTTCGTCTCCGTACCCGTCGCCGTCATGACCGGAGTGGTGAGCTGACCATGAGTACCTCCTCCGCGTACGCGGACTACACCACCGGGGAACCGGTCGTCGACACCAAGGCGCCCGAGGGCCCGATCGCCGAGCGCTGGGACAAGCGCCGCTTCGAGGCGAAGCTGGTCAACCCCGCCAACCGCCGCAAGCACACCGTCATCGTCGTCGGCACCGGGCTCGCCGGCGGCTCCGCCGGCGCCACCCTTGCCGAACAGGGCTACCACGTCGTCCAGTTCTGCTACCAGGACTCCCCGCGCCGCGCCCACTCGATCGCCGCCCAGGGCGGCATCAACGCCGCGAAGAACTACCGCAACGACGGCGACTCCGTCCACCGGCTGTTCTACGACACCGTCAAGGGCGGAGACTTCCGGGCCCGCGAGTCCAACGTCCACCGGCTCGCACAGATCTCCGTGGAGATCATCGACCAGTGCGTCGCCCAGGGCGTGCCGTTCGCCCGCGAGTACGGCGGCCTGCTGGACACCCGCTCCTTCGGCGGCGTCCAGGTCTCCCGCACCTTCTACGCCCGCGGCCAGACGGGCCAGCAGCTGCTGCTCGGCGCCTACCAGGCCCTCAGCCGGCAGATCGCCGCCGGGAACGTCGAGATGCACCCGCGCACCGAGATGCTCGACCTGATCGTCGTCGACGGGCGCGCCCGCGGCATCGTCGCCCGGGATCTCGTCACCGGGAAGATCGACACCTACTTCGCGGACGCCGTCGTCCTCGCGTCCGGCGGCTACGGCAACGTCTTCTACCTGTCGACCAACGCCATGAACTCCAACGCGACCGCCGTCTGGCGGGCGCACCGGCGGGGCGCGCTGTTCGCCAACCCGTGCTTCACCCAGATCCACCCGACGTGCATCCCGCGCACCGGCGACCACCAGTCCAAGCTGACGCTGATGAGCGAGTCGCTGCGCAACGACGGCCGGATCTGGGTGCCGAAGGCGAGGGGCGACCAGCGGCCCCCGCACCGGATCCCCGAGGACGAGCGCGACTACTACCTGGAGCGGATCTACCCCTCCTTCGGCAACCTGGTGCCCCGCGACATCGCCTCCCGCGCCGCCAAGAACGTCTGCGACGAGGGCCGGGGCGTCGGACCCGGTGGGCAGGGTGTCTACCTCGACTTCGCCGACGCCATCGAACGGATGGGCCGGGCCGCCGTCGAGGCCAAGTACGGCAACCTCTTCGACATGTACCAGCGGATCACCGACGAGGATCCGTACCGGGTCCCCATGCGGATCTACCCGGCCGTGCATTACACGATGGGCGGCCTGTGGGTCGACTACGACCTCCGGACCACCGTCCCCGGCCTGTTCGCGATCGGCGAGGCCAACTTCTCCGACCACGGGGCCAACCGGCTCGGCGCCTCCGCGCTGATGCAGGGCCTCGCCGACGGGTACTTCGTCCTCCCGGCGACGATCAACGACTACCTCGCCCGTCACCCCCGCCAGGGCGAGGTCGGTCCCGAACACCCCGTCGTGCAGGAGGTCCTCGCCGAGACCGAGGACCGGCTGCACCTGCTGCTCGCCGTCGACGGCGACCGTACGCCCGACTCCTTCCACCGTGAACTCGGCGAACTGATGTGGGAGTTCTGCGGCATGGCCCGCACCGAGAGCGGCCTGCGCAAGGCCCTGGAGCGGATCCCGCAGATCCGTGAGGAGTTCTGGCGGCGGATCAAGGTCCCGGGAACCGGCGAGGAGTTCAACCAGTCCCTGGAGAAGGCCAACCGGATCGTCGACTACCTGGAGCTCGCCGAACTGATGTGCCTCGACGCGCTGCACCGCGCCGAGTCGTGCGGCGGGCACTTCCGCGAGGAGTCCCAGACCCCGGACGGCGAGGCGGAACGCAAGGACGACACCTTCTCGTACGCGGCCGCCTGGGAGTTCACGGGCACCGGCACCGCCCCCGTCCTGCACAAGGAAGACCTCGTCTTCGAGTACGTCCACCCCACCCAGCGGAGCTACGCATGAAGCTCACCCTGCGCGTCTGGCGACAGCGCGCCGCCGACACCGAAGGCGCCATGTCCACGTACGAGGTGGACGACATCTCGCCCGACATGTCCTTCCTGGAGATGCTCGACACCCTCAACGAGGAACTCATCCTGCGCGGCGAGGACCCCGTGGCGTTCGACCACGACTGCCGGGAGGGCATCTGCGGCGCGTGCTCGCTGGTCATCAACGGGGACGCGCACGGGCCCGAGCGGACGACCACCTGCCAGCTGCACATGCGGTCTTTCGCGGACGGCGACACGATCGACGTGGAGCCGTGGCGGGCCTCGGCGTTCCCGGTGATCAAGGACCTCGTCGTGGACCGGTCCGCGTTCGACCGGATCATCCAGGCCGGCGGCTACATCACCGCCCCCACCGGATCCGCGCCGGAGGCCCACGCCACGGCCGTGGCGAAGCCGGACGCGGACTTCGCCTTCGAACACGCCGAATGCATCGGCTGCGGGGCCTGCGTGGCCGCCTGCCCCAACGGGGCGGCGATGCTGTTCACCTCCGCCAAGGTCAACCATCTGAACGTACTCCCGCAGGGCGCGCCCGAGCGGGAGACCCGCGTCCTCGACATGGTGGCCCGGATGGACGAGGAGGGCTTCGGCGGCTGCACCCTCGCAGGCGAGTGCGCCACCGCCTGCCCCAAGGGCATCCCCCTGGTCTCCATCACGAACATGAACAAGGAGTGGCTGCGCGCCACACGGAAGGCCGGGAAGCGGTAGCGGGACACGGAGACGTTCGCCGACAGGTGCGGACGGGCGGGGCCGGGAGTGGTGCTCATCCCCGGCCCCGTCTGGTTTCCCGGACGGCCGTCCCGGTTCGTTCAGCGAGCGCACATCCGCGCTCCCGCCCTCGGTCACGCGTCGGCCAGACGACGTCGGGAGAACAGGTACGAGCGTGCCGCACCCGACCGGCCCGCTCTTCCGCCCAGGCCGAACCGGCCCGTGACCTGGAGTGAGCCATGACCGCCGTACCCGCTCTGGACACCCCGCCCCTGCCCTCCCCGTCAGCGGTCCCCACCCGCTACACCGTCACCCTCGCCCGCGACGAGGCCGACGTACGCGCCGCGCAGCGCCTGCGGCACGACGTGTTCGCCGGCGAGATGGGCGCCCTGCTGACCGGCCCGCAGCCGGGCCTCGACATCGACGCCTTCGACGCTTAC
>NZ_LIQX01000626.1 GCF_001418475.1 Streptomyces ossamyceticus
TCCCGGAGCTGACCGCCGTCGACAACGTGGCGCTGCCGCTGCTGCTGGCCGGCACCGCCCGCGGCGAGGCGCGGGAGCGGGCCGGTGCCTGGCTGGAGCGGTTCGGTGTCCGCGGCCAGGAGGAGCAGCGGCCGGGCGAGCTGAGTGGCGGCCAGGCCCAGCGGGTGTCGTTGGCGCGGGCCCTGGTCACGGGCCCGCGGGTGGTGTTCGCGGACGAGCCGACCGGGGCCCTGGACTCGCTGGCGAGCGAACAGGTGATGGCGGCGCTGGTGCACACGGCCCGGGAGTCCGGTACGTCGGTGCTGCTGATCACGCACGACGCGCAGACCGCGGCGTACGCGGACCGCGAGGTCACGCTGGAGGACGGCGTCGTGGTCTCCGGGGCCGAGGCGCCGCTGGGGGTGTCGCGTTGAGCACCCTCGCGAACGATCTCCGCCTCGCCTTCCTGCTGACGCAGGGCTCGGACCGCCGGGAGTGGTGGCGGGTCACGCTGACCGCCCTGGGCGCCGCGCTGGCGACGGGTCTCGGGCTGGCGGCGGCCGTGCTGGCCTCCCTCCAGGGGCGCTATCAGGTTCCGGTGGCCGACGGGCTGCTGAACAATCCCGGCCAGCGTTCCGGGGTGATCCTGACCCTGCTGCTCCTGCTGGTCCCGGTGCNNTGGGCGCCGTGCACCGGGACCGACGGCTGGCCGGGCTGCGGCTGGCCGGGGCGTCAGTGGGGCAGGTGCGCCGGATCGCGGCGCTGGAGGCCGGGATCGCCTGTCTGATCGGCTCGCTGGTCGTCACCGTCTTCTTCGTGCTGTCGCTGCTGCGCGAGTGGCGAAGCCCTTCCGCCCTGGCCTGGGCGGGAATCGCCCTGGTGTCGCTGGGGGTGCCCGCCCTGGGCGCGCTGGTGAGCGTGCTGGCGCTGCGCCGTGTGGTGGCCTCCCCGCTGGGCTGGGTCCGGCGGGTGGGGCCGAGGACGGGCCGGGGTCCGCAGTGGGTGTTCCTGGGGGCGATGGCACTTCTCGTGCTCGTGGCGCTGGCCGCCGTCGCCTCCACCTACATGGACATGCCGGACAACACCTTCAAGTCGGCACCGCTGACGTTGTTCGCCGCGCTGCTGGTGGTGGGCGCGGGCGCGGTCCTGCTGTCGGGCGCGGTCGCGAAGCTCACCGGCAAGGTGCTCGCCGGCCGCGCGGGGAACCCGGCGGTCCTGATCGCCGCCGAGCGGCTCCGCCAGGACCCGTGGGCGGCGGCCCGCACCCACGCGGCCGTCCTCATGGGGACCGTCGTCGGCAGCGGGTTCATCGGGGTACGGGCCACGCTGCTCGCGGACATCGCGAAGTACGACTACCTGGCCGATCGCGCCGACTTCTACACCGCCGGTCTGAACCTGACCGCCGCCGCGATCGTCGGTGGCTTCGCCGTCACCTTCGCCGCGCTGGCCGTCGGCACCGCCGAGTCGCTCGCCACACGCCGCCGGGGCCTCGCCGCCCAGGTCGCCGCCGGCGTGCCGTACGAGGTGCTGGGGCGCGCGCTGATTCTGGAGACGGCCCTGCCCCTGGTGCCGTCGCTGCTGCTGGCCGGGGCCGGCGGCACGGGCATCGCCTTCGCCTACGCCATGGCCATGGCCGGGACTTCGGTCCTGCCGTTCGGCGCCCTGCTGGTCCCCGTCGTGGCGTTCGGCGCCTGTCTGCTGGCGGCGGCCACATCCCTGCCCCTGCTGCGCCGGACGGTGCGGCCGGGCGAGCTGCGATACGCGTAGCGGAGGGGTGGCCGCGGCGGACACGGCCCGGCCGCTCGCCCGCGCTCCGGGGTGTACGGGGGTCCACCCGGAGCGCGGGAAAGCAGTGGGGGCGCCCGGATCTCTCCGGGCGCCCCCACTGTCGTACACGGGCGGGCGCCCCCTCTCGTACACGGGCGGGCGCCCCCTCTCGTACACGGGCGGGCGCGCCGCCAGGCGCCCGCGACGCGCCGTGCGTCCTACTTCGTCGGCACGCCCGACGGGGTGATCGGCGTGGCCCGCTCCGACTGCGGGGAGGTCGAGTTGGCGTACACCGACGGGGGCGAGACGGCGGCCGCGGAATCGTCGGCCGGGCCGTCGGACTGCGCGGGTATGCCCCCGACGATGCGGATGTCGGCGGCGTCGAAGGCCTTCTTGATGCGCCAGCGCAGCTCACGCTCGATGGTGAGGGCCTTGCCGGGCATGGTCTTGGCGGAGACGCGGACGACCATCGACTCCAGGAGCACGTCGTCCAGGCCGAGGACCTCGATCGGGCCCCACAGCAGCTCGTTCCAGGGCTCTTCCTTGCTCATCGTCTCGCCGACCTCCGCGAGCGTGCGGCGGACCCGGTCGAGGTCCTCGTCGGCGCGGACGGTGACGTCGACGCCGGCCGTGGCCCAGCCCTGGGAGAGGTTGCCGATGCGCTTGACCTCGCCGTTGCGGACGTACCAGATCTCGCCCTGGTCGCCGCGGAGCTTGGTGACGCGCAGACCGACCTCGATGACCTCACCGGAGGCGACGCCCGCGTCGACGGTGTCACCGACGCCGTACTGGTCCTCCAGGATCATGAAGACGCCGGAGAGGAAGTCCGTGACCAGGTTCCGGGCGCCGAAACCGATCGCGACGCCCGCGACACCGGCGGAGGCCAGCAGCGGGGCGAGGTTGATCTCGAACGTGGCGAGGACCATCAGGGCGGCCGTGCCGAGGATCAGGAAGGACGCCACGGAACGCAGCACCGAGCCGATGGCCTGGGAGCGCTGGCGGCGGCGCTCGACGTTGACCAGCAGCCCGCCGAGGCTGGAGCCCTCGGTGGCCGGTACGGAGCGGTTCATCCGGTCGATGAGCTTGGTGATCGCCCGCCGGACCATCACTCTCAGCACCGCCGCGATCACCACGATCAGCAGCACGCGCAGACCGATGGCCAGCCATGTGGACCAGTTCTCCTCCACCCAGCTGGCGGCGTTGGTCGCGCTCTCCTGAGCGTCCTCCAGGGTGGGCACCGCGGGCGTCGTCGGTGTCTCCGAGGGGGACGGCGACGGCGACACGGCGGCCAGTAGGAGGGGCAGGGACGAAACGGGCGACACGACGGGTACCTCCAGGTGCGTTATCCGCCCCCCGGTACGGCGGTCAAGATCGATCAGGTCACGGAAAGGTCACCGGAGGGGCAGACCCACCACACTAACGGGGCATTGTGTGGATGCCGTAGTGATGTTCGAGGGAGACAGGGCGCTCACCAGGGAGTGAAGGGCGCACGCAGCGGGGGATGAATCAGGGTGTGGTCGAAAACACTCCCAGCCCGTTACCGGGACATGGTGGCGCTTCCACCAGGCCTGAGGGGAGACTGACTACGGATCGTCCACGGCGCGAGCCACGCGCCGCCGGCGTACAAGGAGGCATCCGTGCCGCATGTCCTGGTCCTCAACGCGTCGTACGAGCCGCTCGGCGTCGTACCGCTCCGCCGCGCGCTCGTCCTCGTCCTGGAGAACAAGGCCGTCTCCTTGGAGGAATCCGGCGCCTTCATGCACAGCGCGACCGTCACAGTCCCCGCACCCAGCGTGGTCCGGCTCAAGCGATTCGTCCGGGTTCCCTATCGGGGGCCCGTTCCTCTGACCCGCCGGGCGCTGTTCGCGCGTGACGGGGGCCGGTGCATGTACTGCGGTGGCGTCGCAACCAGCGTCGACCACGTCATCCCGCGCAGCCGCGGGGGCAAGCACGTCTGGGACAACGTCGTCGCGTCGTGCCGTCGTTGCAATCACGTCAAGGCCGACCGTCATCTGGTCGAGATCGGCTGGCGACTGCGCCACAAACCCGCTCCGCCCACCGGCCTGGCCTGGCGCATCATCGGGACCGGCCACAGGGACCCGCGCTGGTTGCCCTACCTCCAGCCGTACGGCGCGGACGACGCCATGGCCCGGATCGACGGCATCTCCGCCTGACGGTCCGGGCCTTCGCATCGCCGGAAGCCCCCACCGGACGCCCCCGCCGGACAGCCGGCCGAGGGGCGTCCGGCACATGACAGCCGGACGCCTCATCCGGAACAGTCACACCCACCTGACCAGGCGTTTTGTCGCCTCGTTCACAGCCACCCCGCATTCCCCGCACATCGGTGATCGTTTAGTGTCACCCCAACGGCGGGCCCTTGTTCTGGAGCGCAACGCCCGGGGGTCCGTTTCGAATGTGGGGAATTCATGCGAAAGCTCGCCATAGGTGCCGTCGTCTCCGGCGCCCTGGCTCTCACCGGCCTCGCCGCGCCCTCCGCGCTGGCCGACTCGCCGAACCTGAGCTTCGGCGCCGTCACGGTGAACAACGGCAAGCCCATCGTGGTCGGCGTCAAGGACACGGTGACCGTCCCGGTCACGTACAGCTTCACCCGCCCGTCGGACCTCGTCATCGACTACGAGAGGAACATCCTGGCCATCGCCCTGTACCGGGGCCGACTCGCGAGCCCCTCGAACGGCCTGGACGGCTCCCCGAAGCGGCCCGTCTGCACCACCACGGCGACGACGGACACCACGGTGACGCAGTCCTGCGCGACGAAGGTCACCGTGGACCCGCGCGAGAACCTGATGAGCGCCGCGGACGCCACCACCTGGAAGGTGGCCGCCGTCTACGGCCACACGTCCGTCGACGAGGACGACTCCGACGGCCACATCAGCTTCGAGAACGGCTTCGACGTCTGGGGCGACCTCGGCACCGCCAAGCTCCAGCGCGCCGCGAGGCTCACCGTGAACGCCACCCCGGAACCGGTCGCCAAGGGCAGGACCCTGACCGTCAAGGGCGCGCTGACCCGCGCGAACTGGGAGACCGGAAGCTACTCGGGCTACCGGGACCAGAAGGTGACGCTCCAGTTCAAGACGGCCGGCACCACGTCCTACACCGACGTGAGGACGGTGACCTCCGGCACCGGCGGCGCCCTGTCCACCACCGTGAAGGCCACCAAGGACGGCTCGTACCGCTACGCGTTCGCGGGTACGTCGACGACCGCGGCCAAGACGTCCGCCGGCGACTCCGTCGACGTCAGGTAACACCCCTCCCGCATCGCGGGCACCGCCCCCAGGTAACGACTCCGTTGCCCGGGGGCTTTTTCGTCCGACCCGTATTGACTCGCCCCTGGTCTAGTCCTATCTTCCTGACATCCGATAGGAAACCTTCCTAATAGTTCGGCGGTGACGCTCCCCCATGGCTGGAACCCCTCGCGTACTGCGCGCCATGAACGACCGCGCCGCGCTCGACCTGCTGCTGGAGCACGGGCCGCTGTCGCGGACCCGGATAGGGAAGCTCACCGGGCTGTCGAAGCCGACCGCCTCGCAGCTCCTCGCCCGGCTGGAGGCCGCCGGGCTCGTCATCGCCACCGGCACCGACACCGACGGTCCCGGCGACAGCGGCTCCGGCGCGGGCCGGCCCGGACCCAACGCCCAGCTGTACGCGGTCGACCCGACCGCCGCGTACGCCGCCGGCCTCGACGTCACCCCCGAACGTGTTCTCGCCGCCGTCGCCGACATCACCGGCCGCACGGTCGGCGAGCACGCCGTCCCCACCCCCGGACGGCGACCCGCCGAGCCCGTCGCCCGCCAGGTCGCCGCCGCGCTCGACGGGGCGGTCAAGGCCGCCGGGCTCGTACAGTCCGACGTCCGCCGACTGGTCATCGGCACGCCCGGCGCGTTCGACCCCACCACGGGCCGGCTGCGCTACGCCTCGCACCTGCCCGGCTGGCACTCCCCCGCGCTGCTCGACGACATCGCCGCCGCGCTGCCGATGCCGGTCGAGTACGAGAACGACGTGAACCTGGTCGCCCTCGCCGAACAGCGGCTGGGCGCGGCCAAGGGCCACGACGACTTCGTGCTGCTGTGGAACGAGGGCGGCATCGGCGCCGCGGTCGTCCTCGGCGGGCGGCTGCACCGGGGCTTCACCGGGGGCGCCGGGGAGGTCGGCTTCCTGCCCGTCCCCGGTGTGCCGCTTGTCCGCCATGTCACCAAGGCGAACAGCGGGGGCTTCCAGGAGCTCGCCGGTTCACAGGTCATCCCCCGGCTCGCCCGGGAGCTGGGCATCACCCCGGTGCCGGACGGGCCGTACGCCGAGGTCGCGGCGGACCTCGTGGGACGGGCCGCCGATGTGAACTCCGGTCCGCACCGGCGCCTCCTGGCCACGTACGCCACGAGCGTCGCGACCGGGCTGGCCTCGCTGGTGTCCGTCCTCGATCCCGAGCTGATCGTGCTGAGCGGCTCGGCGCTCACCTCGGGCGGGGAGCCGTTGCGGGCCCTCGTCCAGGCCGAGCTGGGCGAACTCGCCGCGTCCCGGCCCCGGCTCGTCCTCGGTGACGTGCTCGAACGCCCCGTGCTCCGGGGGGCGTTGGAGAGCTCTCTCGCCACCACGCGCGACGAGGTCTTCGACACGTTGACGCTCCGCTGAGTCCGCCGGCCCCGAGACCGCTCGACAGCCGCGGGCGGGCTCCGAGGCCGCCGGACAACCGCCGGCCGACTCCGGGGCAGTTCGCCTGCTGGGGGCCGCCTCCCCATCCGCTCGACAACTGAGGGCTCGTCGCCACCGGTCGCACCCACACGGCGGAGCCGCGTGTCCCCACAACCCCGCGCCCCTTCGCGGCATCCCTGCTCACCCCTCTCCCTCTGCCTCTCCCTCCTCCCTCTCTTCCCCTCGCCCACTCCTTCCTCAGGAGGCCCCTCCATGTCCGGAATATCCAAGAACGCGGCGATCGCTCTCGCCGCCACCGCCTCTCTCGCCCTGCTCGCCACCGCCTGCACCGGGCAGTCCTCGGCCAGTGCGAACGACGACCCCGACGCCAGGACGACCATCACCTTCTGGCACGGCTGGAGCGCGCCCGCCGAGGTGAAGGCGATCCAGGCGAACGTGGACCGGTTCGAGAAGGCACACCCGAACATCACCGTGAAGGTCGTCGGGAACATCAACGACGACAAGCTCAACCAGGCGCTGCGGGCGGGCGGTTCGAACGGGCCGGACGTGGTGTCGTCGTTCACCACGTCCAACGTCGGCAAGTTCTGCTCGTCCGGCGCGTTCCTCGACCTGAAGCCGTTCATCGAGAAGTCGAAGCTCGACCTCGACAGGATCATCCCGAAGCCGATGCTGGACTACACGCAGTTCGAGGGCACCCGCTGCGCCCTGCCGCTGCTCGGTGACGCGTACGGCCTCTACTACAACAAGGACGCGTTCGAGAAGGCGGGCATCAAGTCCCCGCCGAAGACGTGGTCGGAGTTCGCGAAGGACGCCGAGAAGCTGACGAAGCCCAAGGGCGACGGCTACGCCCAGCTGGGCTTCATGCCGAACTACCACGGCTACGAGACGGTCGTGGACCACTACATGTCCCAGTGGGACCACGCGTACTTCGACGCGGACGGCAGGTCGAACATCGCCAAGGACCCGGCGTTCGCGCAGATGTTCAGGTTCCAGAAGGGCCTGGTGGACTCCCTCGGTGGCTTCGAGAAGCTGGAGAGGTACCGGAACACCTTCGGCGACGAGTGGGGTGCCAAGCACCCCTTCCAGACCGGTCAGGTGGCCATGCAGCTGGACGGCGAATGGCGGCTCGGGATGGCCGAGGCCGCCGGTGTGGACTTCGAGATCGGCACCGCGCCCCTGCCCGTCGCGGACGACGAGGTCGACGAGTACGGCAAGGGCTTCCTCTCCGGCACGATCATCGGCATCGCCCCGCAGAGCAAGAAGCAGAACGCCGCCTGGGAGCTGGTGAAGTACCTGACGACGGACACCGAGGCCGTGGTCTCCTTCGCCAACGCCATCCACAACGTGCCGTCCACCTTCGCGGCGCTGAAGTCGCCCGACCTGAAGGCGGACCCCGGCTTCAAGACGTTCCTGGACATCGCCCAGCACCCGGACTCCAACACGCCCCCGGCGTCCGTCAACGGCTCGACGTACCAGACGACGCTCCAGGACTTCGGCTACCAGTACGAGTCCGGGAAGGTGAAGAACCTCCAGGAGGGGCTGGAGAAGACCGCGAAGCAGATCGACACCGACATCGAGCAGGCGAAGTAGCCTCCGATGGCCACGCACACTCTCCGCGCGAAGCGCCGCAGGTCGGCGCTTCGGACGGTGGCCTTCCTGTCACCGTGGCTGATCGGGTTCGGCGTCTTCTTCGCCTATCCGCTGGTGTCCACCGTGTACTTCTCGTTCATGAAGTACGACGGCTTCGGTACGCCCGTCTTCCGCGGCCCGGGCAACTGGGCCTACGTCTTCCAGGACTACCCGCTGTTCTGGCCGGCGCTGCGCAACACCCTCTGGCTGGTGCTGGTGATGGTGACGTGCCGGGTGGTGTTCGGCCTCGGCGTCGGCCTCCTCATCACGAAGATCAAGACCGGTACGGGTGTCTTCCGGACCCTGTTCTACCTGCCGTACCTCGCCCCGCCGGTCGCCGCGACGCTGGCCTTCGTCTTCCTGCTCAACCCGGGCACCGGGCCGGTCAACTCCCTCCTCGACGGGTTCGGGCTGCCGACGCCGGGCTGGTTCACCGACCCCGCCTGGTCCAAGCCGGCGCTCACCGCGCTCGCGCTGTGGGGGGTCGGCGACCTCATGGTCATCTTCATGGCCGCCCTGCTCGACGTGCCGAGGGAGCAGTACGAGGCCGCCGAGCTGGACGGGGCCTCGGCGTGGCAGCGGTTCCGGTACGTGACGCTGCCGAACATCTCGCCGATCGTGATGTTCGCCGTGGTCACGGGCGTCATCCAGACCATGCAGTACTACACGCAGCCGCTGGTGGCCGGGAAGGTGGCCTCCGGGATCATCGGCGGCTCCGGGCAGCAGTTCGAGCCGGGGTACCCGGACAAGTCGACGCTGACCCTGCCCCAGCTCGTCTACAACCTCGGTTTCCAGCGCTTCGACTACGGCGCCGCCTGCGTGGTCGCGCTCGTGCTGTTCGCGCTGTCCATGGCGTTCACCGCGCTGCTGATGCGGCGCCGAGGCGGACTGATCGGAGCGGCCGACTGATGTCCCAGGTACTCGACCATCCCGTCCACGCGGACGTGTCCGCGGCACGGCCCGGCGGCTCCGGGAGCGAACGCGCGGCCCGCCGCCGGGCGGTCCTGGAGTGGATCGCCGTGCACTCGCTCGGCGTCGCCGCCGCCCTCTTCTTCACCCTGCCCTTCGTGTTCGTCGTCCTGACCTCGCTGATGAGTGACCAGCAGGCCCTCACCCGCGATCTCGTCCCGGACACCTGGGAGTGGGGCAACTACCGGCAGGTCCTCGACACACCCGGCTTTCTGACCTGGTGGCGCAACACGCTGCTCTACGCGGGCCTCGGCACGGTCCTCACCGTCGTGTCGTCCGTTCCCGTGGCGTACGCGCTCGCCAAGTTCCGCTTCCGGGGCCGCAATCTGGCGCTGATGCTGGTCATCTCGATGATGATGCTGCCGCCGCAGGTCGTCGTCATCCCGATGTACCTGTTCTGGGCCAAGCAGCTGGACCTGTCGGGCTCGCTCTGGCCGCTGATCGTCCCGATGGCGTTCGGCGACGCGTTCTCGATCTTCCTGCTGCGGCAGTTCCTGACGACGATCCCGAACGAGTACCTCGACGCGGCCCGGGTGGACGGCTGCGGCGAGCTGCGGACCCTGCTGCGGGTGGTGCTGCCCATGGCCAAGCCGGGCATAGCGGCCGTGGCCCTGTTCCAGTTCTTCTACGCCTGGAACGACTACTTCGGCCCGCAGATCTACGCCTCCGAGAACCCGGCCGCCTGGACCCTGTCCTACGGCCTGGAGTCCTTCAAGGGCGCGCACCACACCGACTGGAACCTGACCATGGCCGCGACCGTCCTGGTGATGGCCCCCGTGATCCTCGTCTTCTTCTTCGCCCAGAAGGCGTTCGTCGAGGGCGTCACCCTGACCGGAGTGAAGGGTTGATACGCATATGAAGCTCACCGTGGTCGGCGGAGGGTCGACCTACACACCCGAACTCGTGGACGGGTTCGCCCGGCTCCGCGACACCCTGCCGATCGAGGAGCTGGTGCTCGTCGACCCGGCCGAGGATCGCCTGGACCTGGTGGGCGGCCTCGCCCGCCGGATCTTCGCCCGCCAGGGCCACGGCGGCAAGATCGTGACGACCGCCGACCTGGACCGGGGGGTCGAGGGCGCCGACGCCGTGCTGCTCCAGCTCCGGGTCGGCGGGCAGGCCGCCCGGGAACAGGACGAGACCTGGCCGCTGGAGTGCGGCTGCGTAGGCCAGGAGACCACCGGCGCGGGCGGCCTCGCCAAGGCGCTGCGCACGGTCCCGGTCGTCCTGGACATCGCCGAACGGGTCCGCCGCGCCAACCCCGGCGCGTGGATCATCGACTTCACCAACCCCGTGGGCATCGTGACCCGTGCGCTGCTGCGCGCCGGGCACCGGGCGGTCGGGCTGTGCAATGTGGCCATCGGACTCCAGCGGAAGTTCGCCGGGCACCTGGGCGTCGCCCCGGCCGACGTCCACCTGGACCATGTGGGCCTCAACCACCTCACCTGGGAGACCGGGGTACGGCTCGGCGGGCCCTCCGGCGAGGACGTCCTGCCGAAGCTGCTGACCGGGCACGGCGACACCATCGCCGCCGACCTGCGCCTCCCCCGCCCCCTCCTCGACCACCTCGGCGTCGTCCCCTCCTACTACCTGCGCTACTACTACGCCCACGACGAGGTCGTACGGGAACTCCGTACGAAGCCGTCGCGGGCCGCCGAGGTCGCCGCCATGGAGCGCCGGTTGCTGGACATGTACGCCGACCCGGCGCTCGACGAGAAGCCGGCGCTGCTCGCCAAGCGCGGTGGCGCCTACTACTCGGAGGCCGCCGTGGACCTGGCGGCGGGCCTGCTGGGCGGCAGCGGCAGCCCGTACCAGGTGGTGAACACGTACAACGCCGGGACGCTGCCCTTCCTCCCGGACGACGCGGTGATCGAGGTCCAGGCGACCGTGGGGCCGACCGGCGTCACCCCGCTGCCGGTCCCGGCCGTGGACCC
>NZ_LIQX01000627.1 GCF_001418475.1 Streptomyces ossamyceticus
GCCAAGACCGACCTGCGGATCGCCCAGCACTACGTCGACACCCTCGTCCCCGACGAGCTCAAGCACGTCTTCGACACCATCAAGGCCGAACACGAGCTCACCGTCCGCGAGGTCCTGCGCATCACCGGGGAGGAGAAGCTGCTCGACGCCAACCCCGTCCTCCAGCAGACCTTCTCCATCCGCGACGCCTACCTCGACCCCATCTCCTACCTCCAGGTCGCCCTCCTCAAGCGGCAGCGCGACGCTGCCGCCGCCGACGAGACCCCCGACCCGCTCCTCGCCCGAGCCCTCCTCCTCACCGTCAACGGCGTGGCGGCGGGCCTGCGCAACACCGGCTGACCCGGACACGGAAGAACGGTGCCCCCGTGGTCCTACGACCACGGGGGCACCGTCGTGTGTGCTCAAAATTGGGTGCTCAGGGCTGGGTGCTCAGGGGGACAGCCTCTTCGCGCGCTCCCGGCCGGACGGCCGGCCTCACAGGGCGACCCAGGCCGCCGTGATCAGCGCCAGACCCGCACCGCCCAGCACCCACGCCGAGCGCCGCATCCGCAACCCGCCCGCCACGACCACCGAGGACAGCAGCAGCGCACCACCGAGCGGCACCCACGCGTGCAGCAGACCCGCCGGACCCGTCCGCACCACATCACTGCTGCCCGGCTTCACGACGACCGAGTACGTCTCCCCCGTCCGCACCGCCACCGAGTGCTCGATGCTCACCCGCTGCCGCGCCGTCGACCCCGCCGACACCGGCTCGTACGGCCCCCAGCAGACCGACCCCTCACACCGGGACACTGTCATCGTCCCCTGCTCGCGCCCCTTGCTCAGCATCACGTGCTGGGCGCAGCCCCAGGAACCCCACACCCCGGCGACCAGGATCACCAACGCGACGACACTCATCACCGCGAGCCGCCCGTACCGCAACGCGCTCGACGCACCAGCCTTGCGCGGCAGCGCGCGAGCGTGCCGCGAACGGGAAGCGGAGGCATGGCTGGCGGGCATGGCGGGGATCATTGGCCATGGCACCGCGGTCGGTCAACTCCCGCAGGCCAACCGGGACGAGGACGCAATCGCGACTTGTCCGGATCCCTCCCGAGATCAACCCTCAGGAGTTGTACGTCCCCTGTGCCCGCTCCAGACCGTCGATCACCAGACACTCCACCGCGTCCGCCGCCCGGTCCACGAAGTAGTCCAACTCCTTGCGCTCCGCAGACGCGAAGTCCTTCAGCACGAAGTCCGCGACCGGCATCCGGCCCGGCGGCCGACCGATCCCGAACCGCGCCCGGTGGTAGTCCGACCCCATCGCCTTCGTCATCGACTTCAGCCCGTTGTGACCGTTGTCACCACCGCCCAGCTTCAGCCGCAGCGTCCCGTAGTCGATGTCCAGCTCGTCATGGACGGCCACGATGTTGCCCACCGGCACCTTGTAGAAGTCCCTGAGCGCGTTCACCGGACCACCGGACAGATTCATGAACGACATCGGTTTCACCAGGATCACCCGCCGGCTCATCGGCCCCGGCGGCCCGATCCGCCCCTCCACGACCTGCGCCTGAGCCTTCCCGGCCCGCTTGAACCTCCCCCCGATCCGCTCGGCCAGCAGATCCACCACCATGAACCCGACATTGTGTCGATTCATGGCGTACTCGGGCCCGGGATTCCCCAACCCGGCGATCAACCAGGGGGCAGCGGGATCGGTCGTCACGTCCATGTCTCCATTCCTACGCGAACCAGCCGCCGCTCCCGCAAGGGAAACGGCGGCTGGATCAAGACTCGCTGTACCGCTGTCGCAGTACGGCTCAGGCCTCGGCGACCTCTTCGCCCTCGGCGCCCTCCTCCGAGGGCTCCTCCGCCTGCGCGGCCAGCACCTGGAGGACCACCGCGTCCTCCTCGACCGCCAGGGAGACACCCTTCGGCAGCGCGATGTCCTTCGCCAGGACGGACGCACCCGCCTCAAGGCCCTCGACCGAGACGCTGACCGACTCGGGGATGTGCGTGGCCTCGGCCTCGACCGGCAGCGCGTTCAGGACGTGCTCCAGCAGGTTGCCACCCGCCGCCAGCTCACCCTCGGTGTGCACGGGGATCTCGACGTTGACCTTCTCGCCCTTCTTCACGAGCAGCAGGTCGACGTGCTCCAGGAAACCCTTGATCGGGTCACGCTGCACGGACTTCGGGATCGCCAGCTCGCTGGTCTTGCCGTCGATGTCCAGCGAGATCAGGACGTTCGGCGTACGCAGCGCCAGCAGCAGCTCGTGGCCCGGCAGCGTCAGGTGCAGCGGGTCGGAACCGTGACCGTACAGAACACCGGGAACCTTGGAGTCACGACGGATACGACGGGCGGCACCCTTGCCGAACTCGGTACGCGTCGACGCGGTGAGCTTCACCTCGGACATGATCACTCCTCGTAGAGATAGCAACGGACGTGGTCACCCGGCCACGAACGGCCTGCTACGAAGAGCGCGTCGATAACGGACAGCCGAACCCGCGCACAGAACGCGGACGGCCTCCCTCGCCGAGCAACTGCAGCAGTCTACTCGGCAAGGGAGGCCGCACCCAAAACGATCTCTACACGACCGCTCCGCGATCCCTACTGCTCGTCGAACAGGCTCGTCACCGAACCGTCCTCGAACACCTCGCGCACCGCGTTCGCGATCGTCGGCGCGATCGACAGCACCGTGATCTTGTCCAGCTCCAGCTCGCTCGGCGTCGGCAGCGAGTTGGTGAACACGAACTCGCTGACCTTCGAGTTCTTCAACCGATCGGCGGCCGGACCCGACAGCACACCGTGCGTCGCCGTCACGATGACGTCCTCCGCACCGTGCGCGAACAGCGCGTCGGCCGCGGCACAGATCGTGCCACCCGTGTCGATCATGTCGTCCACGAGGACACAGATGCGGCCCTTGACCTCACCCACGACCTCATGCACCGTGACCTGGTTCGCCACGTCCTTGTCACGCCGCTTGTGCACGATCGCGAGCGGGGCGCCCAGCCGGTCGCACCAACGGTCCGCCACCCGCACACGACCCGCGTCCGGGGACACCACCGTCAGCTTGCTCCGGTCCACCTTCGCGCCCACGTAGTCCGCCAGCAGCGGCAGTGCGAACAGGTGGTCCACCGGACCGTCGAAGAAGCCCTGGATCTGGTCCGTGTGCAGATCGACCGCCAGGATCCGGTCCGCACCCGCCGTCTTCATCAGATCCGCGATCAGACGCGCCGAGATCGGTTCACGACCACGGTGCTTCTTGTCCTGGCGCGCGTAACCGTAGAACGGCACGATCACCGTGATGGAGCGGGCCGACGCGCGCTTCAACGCGTCGATCATGATCAACTGCTCCATGATCCACTTGTTGATCGGAGCCGTGTGGCTCTGGATCAGAAAGCAGTCCGCGCCACGCGCCGACTCCTGGTACCGCACATAGATCTCGCCATTGGCGAAGTCGAAGGCCTTCGTCGGGACGACCCCGACACCCAACTGCTGGGCGACCTCCTCGGCAAGCTCGGGGTGGGCGCGGCCGGAGAAGAACATCATCTTCTTCTCGCCGGTCGTCTTGATCCCGGTCACAGCACTGTCTCCTCAGAGGTGTCACAGCTGGGCACGGATGACCGCTCAGCTGGGGTGCGGGTGTGCACTTATCACGGTACGCCGTCCCCGACGCACCCGTTTCCGGTCAGCTTTCGCTTTCCGCCTCCCGAGAAGCCGCCTCGGCCGCCTTCGCCGCCGCGCTCCCCGGACGCTTGCGAGCCACCCAACCCTCGATATTCCGCTGCTGGCCACGGGCCACGGCCAGCGAACCGGGCGGCACATCCTTCGTGATCACGGACCCGGCAGCGGTGTACGCACCGTCCCCGACCGTGACGGGAGCCACAAACATGTTGTCCGAACCCGTCTTGCAGTGTGAGCCGACGGTCGTGTGGTGCTTCTGCTCACCGTCGTAGTTCACAAAGACACTCGCCGCACCGATGTTCGAGTACTCGCCGATCGTGGCGTCGCCCACGTACGACAGATGCGGAACCTTCGTCCCCTCACCGATCGACGCGTTCTTCGTCTCGACGTACGTACCGATCTTCGCCTTCAGCCCCAGACGCGTCCCCGGACGCAGGTACGCGTACGGCCCCACCGTCGCCTGCGGACCCACCTCCGCGCCGTCCGCCACCGTGTTGTCCACCCGCGCGCCGGCCCCGACCACCGTGTCCTTGAGCCGCGAGTTCGGACCGACCTCCGCACCCTCACCGAGATGCGTGGCACCGAGCAGCTGCGTACCGGGGTGCACCAGCGCGTCCTGCTCGAACGTCACCGTCACGTCGAGCCATGTGGACGCCGGATCCACCACCGTGACACCCGCGAGCATCGCCTCGGTCAGCAGCCGGTCGTTGAGGATCCGGCGGGCCTCGGCGAGCTGCACACGGTTGTTGATCCCCGCGATCTCCCGGTGGTCCACCGCGACGGACGCGCCCACCCGGTGCCCGGCCTCCCGCAGGATCCCCAGGACGTCCGTCAGGTACTCCTCGCCCTGACTGTTGTCCGTCCGCACCTTGCCCAGCGCGTCCGCGAGCAGCTGACCGTCGAACGCGAACACACCCGAGTTGATCTCCCGGATCGCCCGCTGCGACTCCGTCGCGTCCTTGTGCTCCACGATCGCCGTCACGGCACCCGAGGCGCCGTCCCGCACGATGCGGCCGTAGCCGGTGGCGTCCGGGACCTCGGCCGTCAGGACGGTGACGGCGTTGCCGTCGGCCGCGTGGGTCTCGGCGAGACGGCGGAGCGTGGCGCCCGTCAGCAGCGGGGTGTCGCCGCAGACCACGACGACCGTCCCGTCGACGCCGCCGCCGAGCTGCTCCAGGCCCATCCGTACGGCGTGCCCCGTGCCGTTCTGCTCCGCCTGGACCGCGGTGCGTACGCCCGGGTCGACCTCGGCCAGATGCGCGGCGACCTTCTCGCGGGCGTGCCCCACGACGACGACCAGGTTCTCCGGGTCCAACTCGCGCGCGGCGGCGAGGACGTGGCCGACCAGGGAGCGGCCACAGATGCTGTGCAGAACCTTGGGTGTGGCCGACTTCATACGGGTGCCCTCACCCGCTGCGAGGACGACGACGGCTGCCGGGCGGGTTGCGCTCACGGGGATGCCCTTCGGCTGTGGATGAGTGGGGTGTGGACATCCGCAGGATACCGGGGGGCAGTGAGGGGGAAATGTGAGCGGGCCCTGACCCGTCTGGCTGCGGTCAGGACCCGAACTGAGGTCTTGTGTGCTGTGGCTCCCGGAGAAGGATTCGAACCCTCATTCAACGGACCAAAACCGTTTGTCCTGCCCTTAGACGATCCGGGATGGTTTAGTCGCTATGCCCGATTTCCTAGATCGGAAGCGACGCCAGCCCCTACTATGCCGTACCAGGCACCCTCCATGCGACGGTACAGGTCGGCGCTCCCCAGCACGTAGATGATCAGGCAGCCTCGGTACGCCTGAGAGGTGTTCCTCCGCCTCGTCCTCGGGTTGTGCTTCTTGAGGCTGGCCTTCTGGAACACGGAAGGGGCCACGCCGGCCAGTCCGGCCCAGAAGGCTTCGGCCTCCGTCACGTCGGCCGACTCGTGAATGCTCACCCGGAAGCGGAGCCGCTCCCGCTCCACGCCGAGTGTGTCGAGCCAGCGCAGGAAGAAGCCGATGACGTTCGGGTCGCTGTTGATGAAGTGCAGCCTCTCGCGGCGGCTGTACGGCTTGTCCTTGGCGCCTTCCGCCCAGTAGAGGGCGACACCCGCGAGGAACACCTCTCGATCGGACAGCTCGCCGACCGCATGCGTGGCGGCGGCTTTCGTCTGTCGGCGTTCCTCCTCTCGTTGTTGCAGCCTGGCCTCCCAGCCTCTCCTGGCGATGGCCGAAGCCTCGTCGGTGCTGCGTCTGCGCTCGGGCTTGGGCAGGTCGCGCACCCATAGGGAGATCGAACTCTTCGAACAGCCCAGCTCCACCTGGATCTGGTCGTATGTCCAGCCCCGGACGCGAAGCTCTCTGGCCTCGGCGCGGAGGTCGTCCTTGGCGCGCGGGCGCCTGGTCCGCTCGAGGGCGGGCTCGCCCTCCCGCAGGGCCTGGAGATCGGGGTGTTTGTCGTGCGGGTGTGCCATGGGCTTACCGTCTGGGCGGAATGGGGGGTTCCGGGGTCGAACGGTGTGCGATTCAGTAGTTCGAGGGATACCGGGTGGTTTCGCTTCTGTTCGATTGGGCGGTGTGGTGTAGGCCAGTACGAGAAACTCGCCGGAAAAGCGGGGGCGCTCGAACGTAGGCTGGGGGTATGACCGCGACGGGGGAAGACCGCACCGGGGCCAGGATGGAGGGCCGCCCGGTCGGCCCGTGGTGGTGGGAGCGGTGGCGGGGGGCCGTGCTCGACGGCGCGCTGGCGTTCGTGTCGGCGGTCGAGTGCTCCGTGGAGGGCGTCGCGTTCGCCGGCGACGCGGGGCTGCCGGCGGCGGTGGGGGTCGTGTTCGGGGCGCTCGCCGGTTCCGTGCTGCTGGTGCGGCGGATGTGGCCGGTCGCCGTCGTCCTGGTGTTCATCGCTGTCGCGCCCGCTCAGATGGGGTACCTGATGGGGCTCGTCGGCCTCTACACCCTGGCCGCGTCCGAGGCACCGAGACGGATCATCGGGGCGCTGTCGGGGATGGCGTTCACCGGGGTCTTCATCGTGTGGTTCGTGCAGGCCACGCAGATCACCCGGGGCGAGGACGGCGGGGTGAGCGGGGACGCCGTGGTCGGCGGCGACGAGTGGTTCGCGCTGTTCCTGGCGCTGACGGTGGCGATCGGACTGACGGCGCCACCGGTGCTGCTGGGGCTGTACGTGGGGGCCCGGCGGCGGTTGATGGAGAGCCTGCGGGAGCGGGCGGACTCGCTGGAGCGGGAGCTTCAGCTGCTCGCCGAGCGGGCGGAGGAGCGGGCGGAGTGGGCCCGGGGCGAGGAGCGGACGCGGATCGCGCGGGAGATGCATGACGTGGTCGCACACCGGGTGTCGTTGATGGTGGTGCACGCGGCGGCGTTGCAGGCGGTGGCGCGCAAGGACCCCGAGAAGGCCGTGAAGAACGCGGCGCTGGTGGGGGACATGGGGCGGCAGGCGTTGACCGAGCTGCGGGAGATGCTCGGGGTGCTGCGGTCGGGGGAGGGCTTCTCGACGGTGCGCTCCGCCGAGCCGCAGTCGGTGCCGTTGGCGGCGGTGGGGGCGGCCGCGGCGGCCGCCGCTTCGCGGGCGGAGGACGAGGTGGGGGAGGGGCC
>NZ_LIQX01000628.1 GCF_001418475.1 Streptomyces ossamyceticus
TCACACACGCTGACGACGGCCAGCGGATCGTCGGGCTCGAACTCCGGGCCGTCGTCAGCGTGTGTGATCAAGGCTTCTCCTCAGATGGGCGCGGAGCAGTTCGCGGGCCGCGTGGAGGTCGGCCTTGACGGTTCCTTCCTTGCGTCCGGTCAGGACGGACACCTCCCGGATCGGCATGTCAGCGTAGTAGTGCAGCAGGATCGGGACGCGCAGTCGCTCCGGCAGCGACTGCACCAGCAGCCGCACCGAGGGGTCGGCCTGCTCGGCGTGATCGCCCTGCGGGCGCACCGCTGCCTCGGTCGTGGCCCGGTGCATCGCCCGGCGTTCCCGTTCGAGTTTGCGCCAGTGGTCCCGTACGAGGTTCGCCGCGGTGACGTAGAGGAAGCCGTGGGGTTCGGCGACGGAGGTCCAGCGGGCCCAGAGCCGGGTGAACGCCTCCGACGCGATCTCGTGGGCCGTCTCGTCGTCGTCGACCAGCTTGCGGCACCAGCCGGCGAGGCGGGGGTAGAGGGCGGCGAACAGTTCGGACGCGGCCTTCTCGCGGGACCGTTTCAACGCTCTCCAGGGTCGTGGGCTCGTCATGCCGTGCGGGCGGTCGTACGGGAAGGGATGAGGCCCGCCACGGGGGTGGCCGTACGCATGGGCGGCGGGGGAGGGGTGACCGGTCACGGCACCGGCTCGCCCGCACGGCCGGTGCCGCTCAGCGTGGCGAAGACGATGACGTTGTCCCGGTACTCCTCGCCCGAGCGGGGGCCGCCGCAGGTGATGAGACGGAGTTCGGGGCGGTCCACGTTCCCGTAGACCTCCGCCGCCGGGAAGTCGGCCTTGGCGACGGTCCGTACGCGGTCGACCGTGAACTGCGCCGTCGAGCCGTCGGCCCGGCGCGCGGTGATCCGCGCGTCGGGCCGCAGCCGCGCGAGCCGGCGGAAGACACCGTCGCCGTAGGCCCCGACCGTGACATGCCCCAGGATCACCGAGGGGCCGGTCTGCCCCGGCGTCGGTGAGTGCCGGTACCACCCCGCCCGGTCGTGCTCCGCCACCGGCGGCACCTCCACGCTCCCGTCCGCCGCCAGCCCCAGCCCCATGACCGGAGTGTCCACCCCGATGGCCGGGATCAGCAGCCCGACCGGCACGGAGCGCGCCAGCGGCGACGGCGATCCGCCCGAGGAGGACGACCGACGGGACGGGTCCGACGACGGGGGAGACGGGGCCGTGTCGACCGGGGGAGCACCCGAGTCCCGGCCCCCGGCCCCGCCGCTCCCCTGACACCCGACGAGCAGCGAGGCCGCCGCCACGGCGAGGAGGGAGCGCCGGGAGAGCGCCGCGGTGGGCGGTGTCATGCCGCGTCGCCCCGGCGGCGCCGGACGAGGACGATCGCGCCGACCCCGCCGACGAGGGCCGCGACGGCGCCCGAGCCGACGAGCACGGCGCCGGTCCCGGAGCCGTCCGACCCGGTCGCCTCCCCGGTGTCGGGCGCCCCGCTCGGCACCACGGAGACCTGGCTGGGTACCGGAGACGGCTCGGTGGCGTTCCCGTCCTCGGCGGGTTCGGGCGTGGCCGAGTCCTCGGCGGGCCCGGCGGTGGACGGCACCGGGGTGGGGGTGGAGGTCGCCGTGCGGGGCGCGGCGGACGGGGCGGTGTCGTCGGCGAACGCGGGCAGCGCGCCCGCCAGGACGGCGGTGCAGGCCAGGGCCGCGGCACTGAGGACGGTACGGCGCATGAGTCGCTCTCTCTCGTCGGGCCGCCCGGACGGTGACCCGGCGGGGCGGCGTTGCGGATCGAGCGGAGAGACGAGACAGCGGCCGACCCCGTTGTAAAGAGATGGCAAAGTCGTTGGCATGGACCGCAATCGGCACGGCGACCGCGGCACCCGCCCGGACATCGCCGTGCTCGACCTGGAGATGCCGCCGACCGACGGACTGCGAGCCGCCGAGGAGATCGGCGCCGAACTGCCCACCCGCACCGTCATCGTCGCCCGGCACGCCCGGCACGCCAGGCACGCCCGGCACGCCAGGCACGCCCGGCACGCCCGGCACGCCCGGCACGCCGTGCTGCGCCGGGCCCTCGCGGCGGGCGTGCGGGGCTTCGTCCCCAAGACGACCCCGGCCGCCCGGCTGGCGGAGATCCTCCGTGAGGTCGCCGCCGGACGCCGCTACGTGGACCCCGACATCGCCGCGTCCGCGCTCACCGAGGACGACTGCCCCCTCAGCGACCGCGAACTCCAGGTCCTGCGCGCCGCCCGCACCGGAGCCTCCGTCGCCGAGATCGCCACCGAGGTCCATCTGGCCCAGGGGACCGTGCGCAACTACCTCTCCGCCGCCATGTCCAAACTGGGCGCTCCCACCCGCCACGCGGCGGCCCACCACGCATGGCAGCAGGGCTGGATCTGAGGGGGAGGGAGGCGGGAGACCCAGTCGGCGCGCACGGTCAGTACACGTCCCGCACGTACCGCTTCTCGTTCGCCAGCTGCTTCACGTACGCGGCGGCCTCCGTCTCGCTCAGCCCTCCGTGGGCGACCGCGATGTCCCGCAGCGCCCGGTCGACGTCCTTCGCCATCCGGGAGGCGTCGCCGCAGACGTAGAAGCGGGCGCCGTCCTGGAGCCAGTGCCACAGCTCGGGGCCGTGCTCACGCATCCGGTCCTGCACGTACACCTTCGCCCGCTGGTCCCGTGAGAACGCGGTGTCCAGCCGGTCCAGCACCCCCGCCCGCCGCAGCTCCGCCAGCTCGTCCTCGTAGTAGTGGTCCGTTGCCCGGTGCTGCTCGCCGAAGAACAGCCAGTTGGGCGCCCGGTGACCGAGGGCCTGCCGCTCCTGGAGGAAGCCGATGAAGGGGGCGACGCCGGTACCGGGACCGACCATGACCATCGGGGTCGTGGCGTCCGCCGGCGGCCGGAAGTGCGGTGACCGCTGCACGAACACCGGCACCTCCAGGCCCGCCTCGCCGTCCGCGAGGAACGGTGAGCAGACCCCGCCCCGCGGCTGCCCGCGCAGGTTCTCGTACCGTACGACCGACACGGTCAGCGACACCTCGTGCGGGTCGACGAGCGGGCTCGACGAGATGGAGTACAGCCGGGGCTGGAGCCGCTTGAACACCCCGGCCCACTCGGCCGCGGAGGCCCGCACCGCGAACTCGGCGACCACGTCCACGGCCTGCCTGCCCCACGACCACTGGGCGAGCCCGTCCTTGTTGTCGGGTCGCATCAGCTTCTTCAACTCCCGGTTGTCCCGGGTCCGTTCGGAGACGAAGCGGAGCAGGTCCGGGGTGATCCGGGTGATGTCGAGATGCCGGTGCAGCGCCTCGGCGAAGGGCACCTCGCCGACACCGGCGACCTCCACCGCGGCTGAGCCGTCCAGACCGGTCACCGCCAGCCATTCCGCGACCAGATCGGGGGAGTTGACCGGCCGCACCCCGAGCGCGTCACCGGCCTCGTACGTGAGCCCCGTCCCCTTCGTGTCGAAGGTGAACCGGCGTACTTCCTTGCCCGCCCCCGGCAGGCTGAGCAGCCGGTTGCCGACCAGCCGGGCGTGCGCGGGCGCGGGCCTGGCGGACCGGGGGGCGACGGGCGCGGAGAGGGAGCCCGTGACGGGGGCTGTGCCGGGCGCGGCCTGCGGGCCCGCCTCCATGAGCCCCCGCGGAGCGGGGGTCTCCGTCCCGGTGCCGAGCGCGGTGAGCACCTGGCCGAGCCAGGCGTCCGCCGACGGCTCGTAGTCCGGCTCGCAGTCCGTACGGGGCGTCAGCCGCACCGCGCCCAGCTCGTCCAGTCGGGCGTCCAGCCGCCGGCCGTGCCCGCAGAAGTCGTCGTACGACGAGTCGCCGAACGCCAGCACCGCGTACCGCACACCGTCCAGCCGTGGCGCCTCCCGATCCGTGAGCGCCTCCCAGAAACCGGAGCCGTTGTCGGGCGCGTCCCCGTCGCCGAAGGTGCTGGTGATGAGCAACAGGTCCGCGCCGCGCGGCAGTTCGGCCGGGGCGGCCTCGTCCATGCCGACCAGCGTCGCCCGGTGCCCCGCCGCGCCCAGATGCTGGGCGGCGGCCACCGCGAACTCCTCCGCCGTACCGGTCTGCGAGGCCCACAGCACCACCACGTCCCGCCCGGCCGCCTCGGCCGAGGGGACGGCCACGGGCGCCGCGGACCGCGAGTACATCCCGGCGAGCACCCCGTTCACCCACAGGGCGTGCTCGGGACTGAACGGCGCGTCCGGCGGCAGTACGGGCACCCCGGTGACCCCGGTGACCCCGGACCCGAGCCCGGCGAGGAAACCGGTCAGGTACTGGCGCTCCTGGGCGGAGAGCACGGGCGGGGGAGCGGGTGCGAGACCGAAGGGGTTGGCGCCGGGCGCGACCGCGGTCGGGACGAGCGCCTCGACCGCCCCGCCCGAGCCGTGATCCTGGCCCTGCCCCCCGCTCTGGCCCCGGCCCTGGCCCGTACGAGCCTCGACCGCGCCGGCCGCGATCGGCTGGGCCCCGGCCGGTGACGGCGCGGGCGCCGCCACCTTCGTCAGGCCCACCGCGCACACCTTCAACTCCGGCTGGAACGACAGCGGGTCGACCGCGTCACTGGTCACCGCGTTGATGCTCAGGTACTCCCCGAACAGGTCGTTCCAGTGGAACGGCGCGAACAGACAGCCCGGTCGCACCCGGTCCGTCACGACCACCGGCAGCACGGCCCGCCCCCGCCGCGAGGCGACCTCGACGAAGTCGCCGTCGGCGAGGTGCAGCGCCTGGGCGTCCTGCGGATGCACCTCCACGAACGGCCCGGGGTTCAGCCGGTTGAGCTTGGCGACCTTGCCCGTCTTCGTCAGCGTGTGCCACTGGTGCTGGAGCCGCCCGGTGTTGAGCACGAACGGGAAGTCGTCGTCGGGGAGTTCGGCGGGCTCCATGTGCGGCCGCGCGTGGAACACGGCACGCCCGCTCGCGGTGGGGAACGTCAGCCCGCCGTCCGCGTCCACGTACCGGATCGGGTTCCGTGCGGGTCCGGTCTCCCGCGCGGCCGGCCACTGCACCGTCGTCGACCGCAGCCGCTCGTACGTCACTCCCCGCAGATCCCACCCGGTCTTCGGGTTCCACGCCTGCTTGATCTCCTCGAAGACCTCCTCGGCGCTGTCGTACGAGAAGCCCTTCTCGAAGCCCATCTCCCGCGCGACGGCGGCGATGATCCGCCAGTCCGCCATCGCCTCGCCCGGCGGGTCGGCGGCCGCGGCGGCCAGCGTCAGATTCCGCTCGCTGTTGACGAGGACGCCCTCGGACTCGGTCCACAGGGCCCCGGGCAGCACGACATCGGCGTACGCGTTGGTCTCCGTGTCGGCGAACACGTCCTGCGTGACGACGAACTCCGCGGCCTCCAGCCCCTCGATCACGGTCTTCCGGTTGGCCACGGAGGCGACGGGGTTGGTGCAGATGATCCAGCACGCCTTGATCTCGCCGTCGGCCATCCTCCGGAACATCTCGACGGTGCCCTTGCCGAAACCGTCCGGGCGCAGCGTGTCCGGCGCCAGCCCCCACAGTTCCTCGACGAACGCCCGCTCCTCGTCCACGAGCACCGACCGCTGGCCCGGCAGCCCCGGCCCCATGTAGCCCATCTCGCGCCCGCCCATGGCGTTGGGCTGCCCGGTCAGCGAGAACGGCCCGCTGCCCGGCCGGCAGATGGCGCCGGTCGCCAGATGCAGATTGACGAGGGCGTTGGTGTTCCATGTGCCGTGCGTGGACTGGTTCAGCCCCATGGTCCAGCAGCTCGTCCACTCGGCGGCCTCGCCGATCAGCCGCGCGGCCTCGCGTATGTCGTCCGCCGCGAGGCCCGTGACGGAGGCGACGACGTCCGGCGCGTAGTCGGCGAGGAAATCGGGCAGCGCCTCCCAGCCCTCGGTGTGGGCGGCGATGAACTCCTGGTCGGTGTGCCCGTTCTCGTGCAGCAGACGCAGCAGCCCGTTGAGCAGCGCGAGGTCCGTACCGGGACGGATCTGGAGGAACAGGTCGGCCTTCTCGGCGGTCGCCGTCCGCCGGGGATCGACGACGATCAGCTTCGCGCCCGCCTTGACCCGGTTCATCATCCGCAGGAAGAGAATGGGGTGGCAGTCGGCCATGTTCGAGCCGATCACGAGGAAGACGTCCGCCTTGTCGAGGTCCTCGTACGAGCCGGGCGGCCCGTCGGCGCCCAGCGACAGCTTGTAGCCGGTGCCGGCGCTCGCCATGCACAGCCGGGAGTTCGACTCGATCTGGTTGGTGCGGATGAAGCCCTTGGCCAGCTTGTTCGCCAGGTACTGCGCCTCCAGGCTCATCTGGCCCGAGACATAGAACGCGAACGCGTCGGGCCCGTGCTCGTCGATGATCGCGCGCAGCCGCCGGGCCGTCTCGGAGAGGGCGTCCGCGACCGGCACGGGCAGCGGTTCGTCACCCCGGCCGTCCCGCACGAGGGCCGTGGTGAGCCGGCCGGGCGCGGCCAGCATGTCGGCGGTCGTCGCGCCCTTGGTGCAGAGTCGGCCGAAGTTCGCCGGGTGGGACTTGTCGCCGGTCGCCCTCAGGACCGTGCGCCGCCCGTCGGGACCCATCCCGACATCCAGGAGCATGCCGCAGCCGACACCGCAGTACGAGCACACGGTCCGCACCTGGGTGGTGGTGCTCTGCGGGCCCTGCGCGACCACGGGCGGCCCCTCTCTGTCGGCGTGCGGGGTGTCCGGTCCCCCTCTGGTACGGCGGTCGGACTGCTTCCGCTCAGCGTCCTGATGGCCGCCGGGCAGGCTCGATCGTACGAATTGCCCGTTACGCCGATGTCACATGACCTGATCATGAGGGGTTACGCCCACCACACACCGTCCGGCGCGGGGCTGTGAGGCCACGATCCGGCCGATACGCCGGAGGGGTGTCCCACGGCCTGCCTCGCGGTCCGTGTCGCTGTTGGGCCGAACGGGTGACCATGCGTAAGAATTGGTCGATGCAGTCAATCAGTGCGAGCCAGGGGGAAGGCCGGTGAACAGGGTGAACAGCCACGATGTCACCGACGAACAGTGGGAGGGGCTCGCACAGGTCGTGCCGCTGAGGGGCCGGGACGCCTGGCCGTCCGCGGTCGACCACCGGACCATACCGGAGGCCGAGACGGAGGCCCGGCGGCGTTTCGTCGTCCTCCGCGTCAATGTCTTCGCCGACGCCCGCGACGTCGCCGAGACGCTGATGGCGGGCATTCCGGTGCTCCTCGACCTCTCCGGCGCGGAGACCGAGGTGGCCAAACGCGTCCTCGACTTCAGCACCGGTGTCGTCTTCGGTCTCGCCAGCGGAATGCACCGAGTCGACCGCAACGTGTTCCTCCTCACACCCCACGGCACGGAGGTCCGGGGCCTGATGGAAAACGCGGGCGTCCCCGGAGTCTGACGACGCTCCGACGCCGGCCCGGAGCGCCCCGCACACGCGCGGCGCTCCGACCAGTGCCGGGCCCTGCGGGCGGCCCCGCCGGGGGGCGGCCCGCAGGGTGCCCACCGGGTGCCTACCGGGGGCGGTTCCACCGGGGGTGGCGGCACCGATGGAGGCGCCCTACCGGCCAGTGCCCCGCCGCTCCGCCGGGCTCCGAGCCACTCCCGGCCGCAGTGAGGCCGCGCGCCGCGCGGCGGCAAATCCCGACGGCGGTGACCCGCCGGCCGGGGGGCGAGCCCTCCAGGTTTCCGCCGAGCCCCGGCCCGGCCGGTCCCGGATCCCCGCTGGCTCTCGAATGCCGGACCGCGTTGGCTCCCGAGGGACGGGGTGCCCCTGACGAGCGAGGTGCGGATGCCGCCCCCTTGTCGTGAGCGCTGCGCGAGCCGTCTGGCCGGTGTTGCCGAGACTCAGGCCAGCGCCGCTCGATCAACGACCCGGCGTTGCCCAGCCCTTGCCCCAGCGTTGCCCGCCCCCTTCACTCCACATCCCTCATCCCTCGGCCCAGCGTCCCCCGAATCCTTCACCGGGCTTCCCC
>NZ_LIQX01000629.1:0-644 GCF_001418475.1 Streptomyces ossamyceticus
CGCCATGATCACCAGGTTGACGATCGCGATGGCGTACAGGAACGTCCCGGAGACGGTCGTGCCGATCCAGCCGGCCACGGCGTGCAGTCCGGAGTCCCCGTTCCGGGTCGGCCCGGCGAGCGCCTTGACGCCGAGGGAGAGCAGGAAGGTGAGGGCGAAGACGACCGACGAGTGGCCGAGGGAGAACCAGAAGCCGACGGACAGCGGCCGTCGCCCCTCGCTCATCAGCTTGCGGGTGGTGTTGTCGATGGCCGCGATGTGGTCGGCGTCGAAGGCGTGCCGCATGCCGAGGGTGTAGGCGGTGACGCCCATGCCGATGCCGAAGGTCCTGCTGCCGACGCTGTAGTGCTCGGGGGCGACGATCACGACCAGGGTGAACCAGCCGATGAGGTGCAGCGCCAGGATGAACGCGGCCATCGTGCCGAGGCTCGCCCACTCCTCGCGGGTCAGGGAGGCGCGGATCCGACGCCAGGAGAAGCCGCCCTCCCCGGCGGGGGCCGGGCGGGCGGTGTCGGGAACGGTGGCCATGGAGCGTGCGCCTTCTGTCGTCGAGCGGTCGGCCCCCTCAGCCTTGTGCCGGTGATTGGCAGCTGCAACTAGGTCGCAGTAAAGCCCGTGCCACGTTTCGGTCAGGTCGCCGCGGG
>NZ_LIQX01000629.1:661-1180 GCF_001418475.1 Streptomyces ossamyceticus
CCGCCGCCCAGGACGAGGACGACCGCGCCGATACCGAGGGGGACGGCCACAGGGAGCCCGTCGTCATCGGTGTCGTCCGCCGCGGGCTTCGCCGACGGCGCCGGGGACTTCTCGGCGCCGGGGTCCGCCGAAGGGGCCGCTGTGGAAGGCTCCTCCGAGGGGCTGGGGGTGGGGCTGACGAGCTTCGCGCCGGGCGCGGCGGGCTTCAGGTCCAGACGGGGCGCGGGATGGCCGTGGCCGTGCCCGTCACCGCCGGAGTCGTCCAGTTCGATCCAGCGGTCCACCTTGCCGTCGCTGTAGGACTGCAAGGTCTTGAACACGAGCGCCTTGACGTCGGGCAACTGCCGTACGGTGACCTCGTACTCGGCGTCCTCCCCCACCGCGAGCTTCGGGCCGGAGACGGTGTAGCCCCGGTCGGTGGCGGCGAACTTCCAGCCCTTGGGGCCCTCTTCGTAGGTGACGTCGGCGGGGGCGATGCCCTTCGGCAGGATCACCTCCAGCTTCGTGATGCCGGCCGAG
>NZ_LIQX01000629.1:1194-2017 GCF_001418475.1 Streptomyces ossamyceticus
GGCCGCCGTGACGGCAAATCCGTCGTATGGGGCAGGGGTGTTGGGCCCTTCCATGGTGTGCGCCGCGTGGGACTGATGGGGCGTGCGCCGGGGTGTGTGCTGTTCACCACCGTCCTCGCGCCCCCGTCTGCGCTTGTCAGCGCCCTTGTACGGGCACTACTGTCACCACGCCTTGGTGAACGGGAAATCCGGTGTGATGCCGGTGCGGCCCTCGCCACTGTGATCGGGAAGTCCGGCTCCAGTCCTCACGGACAGCCACTGGGTCCTTGTGACCCGGGAAGGCGGAGCACGGGCGGTGGTACCCGTCAGCCAGGAGACCGGCCAAGGCACGTCAACCATCCACGAGGTGCTGGAGAGGGTCTGCTGAGCCATGCACATAGCCGAGGGTTTCCTTCCTCCGGCGCACGCGATCGCCTGGGGTGTCGCGTCCGCGCCGTTCGTCGTCCACGGAGTACGGTCACTCACCCGTGAGGTCAGGGAGCACCCGGAGAGCACGCTGCTGCTCGGTGCCTCGGGGGCCTTCACCTTCGTCCTGTCCGCGCTGAAGCTGCCGTCCGTCACCGGCAGTTGCTCCCACCCCACGGGCACCGGACTGGGCGCCATCCTGTTCCGGCCGCCGTGGGCGAGCAGCAGGGCCTGGAAGAGCAGGGTGATGGTGCCCAGTACCGCCATGATCGGCGGCCGGAACAGGATGGCGCCCAGTCCGGTGCCCGTGGGGTGGGAGCAACTGCCGGTGACGGACGGCAGCTTCAGCGCGGACAGGACGAAGGTGAAGGCCCCCGAGGCACCGAGCAGCAGCGTGCTCTCCGGGTGCTCCCTGACC
>NZ_LIQX01000063.1 GCF_001418475.1 Streptomyces ossamyceticus
GCCCCGCAGGGGCCGTCCGCCGCACCCCGGAGGTCTCGCAGTGGGCTGGTGGCAGGTCAACGCCGACACTCTCGCCGGCAGCCGGTTCGTGGTGTCGCCGCTCGCGGAGACGTTCGCGAGCCTGAAGCGGCTGCACGCCGGCACCGGCGCCCATCCCGGCGAACATGCCTGGCTGGCGGACCACCTTCCCGCCTACCGGGCCGAGTTGGCGCGCGACCCGGTCACCCCCCTGCTGGTCCGGGCGGGCCTCGGCGAGGAGTGGATCGCCGACTTCCTCACCCCGACCCCGCGCGAGGGCGAGACCTTCGCACAGGAGGTCGCCCGGGTCCGGGCCGTGGACCCGGCCGCCGCCCGCGCCCACCTCGTGCTGTCCCTGCGCGGCCCGCTCCCTGCCGCCCTCGACCGCGACGACCTGCCGGGCCGCGCGGCCGACCTCCTGACGTACGTGTGGGAGGAGACCGTACGGCCGGACTGGGAGCGGCGGCGACGGGTGCTGGAGGCCGACGTCCTCGCCCGGACCGCGCAGCTGGGGCAGAGCGGCTGGGCGGCGGTGCTGGACGCGTTGCGGCCCGGCATGCGCTGGCTCGGCGAGAACCGGCTCCAGGTCAACCTCCACGAGTATCCGCCGCGTGAGATCTCCGGCGCGCGGCTGGTGTTCGTGCCGGTCACCCCGCAGCGGGTCGGCTGGGTGGCGTGGGAGGAGGGCGAGCGGTACGCCGTCGTGTACCCGTGCTCGGGCGTCCTCGCCGACGGCGGCGGCCCGGCGGCCGCGCCCGCCGCCCTCGGCCCGCTCCTCGGCACCGCCCGCGCCCGCGTCCTCGCCCTCCTCGACTCCCCCATGAGCACGACCCAGCTGTGCGCGGTCACCGGCCGCCCCCTCGGCTCGGTGGGCCGCCATCTGAAGGTCCTGCTGGACGCGGGCCTGGTCCGACGCGGGCGAGCGGGCCGCTCGGTGCTGTACACGCGGACGGCGGCGGGCGAGGTCCTGGTACGGGCCCCGGAACGCCGGGAGGCCGACGGGGGCGAGGGCTGACACCCCGCCGCCGACGCGGGCGAACGCCGACGCACAGCCGCCGACGCGGGCGAGGGCCGGCGCAGCGCGTCCGGGGCGGCGGAGGCGAAAAAGTTTCCGGAGATAGCATCCGTTTATGACTACAGACACCCCCCGTACCTCTCCCCTCGACGTCGAGATCGGTGCCCTGACGGGCGGCTCCGCGGACCTCGCGCAGTACGCCGGTAAGGCCGCGCTCGTCGTGAACGTGGCCTCCAAGTGCGGTCTCACCCCCCAGTACACGGGCCTCGAAGCCCTCCAGGCCCGCTACGCGGAGCAGGGCTTCACCGTGCTGGGCGTGCCCTGCAACCAGTTCCTGGGGCAGGAGCCGGGCTCGGCCGAGGAGATCGCGGAGTTCTGCTCGGCGACGTACGGCGTGACCTTCCCGATGACCGAGAAGGTCGAGGTGAACGGCGAGGGCCGGCACGCCCTGTACGAGCGGCTGGTCGGCCACGCGGACGCGGAGGGCCACAGCGGCGACATCCGCTGGAACTTCGAGAAGTTCCTCATCGGCCGGGACGGCTCGGTCGTGGCCCGCTTCTCCCCGCAGACCGAGCCGGAGGCCGCTGAGCTGGTGGCCGCCGTGGAGAAGGCCCTCGGCTGAGGCCACCGCCACCAGGCCGCCGACCAGCGGCCACCCGCCACCCCGCCACCCGTTGACCTTCCCCCTGGGTCAAGGACCACCGTCCCTCCCGCCGGGCGCGGACGCCCGGTGACGGAGGATGACCCAGTGGCCACCGACGACCTGCTCACCATCGGTGCCTTCGCCGCCCGCGCACGGCTGTCGGCGAAGGCGCTGCGGCTCTACGACCGGCTGGGGCTGCTCGCCCCGGCGTACGTCGACGAGCTGACCGGCTACCGCTACTACCGGTCCGACCAGGTCGAACGCGCCCGTCTCGTCGCCCTGCTGCGGCAGCTCGACATGCCTCTCGCCCGCGTCGCGGAGATCGTGGAGGCCGTCGGGACGGACGGCGCGCTGGCCGCCGAGCGGCTCGCCGCGTACTGGGCCGTCGCCGAGGAGCGGTTCGCGTCGCAGCGGGCCCTGGTCGGATACCTCCGTGGACGGCTCACGGGAAGGGACCCGGCCATGGACGCCACGCACGGTACGGACGGCACGATCAGCTCGAACGGTATGAACGGAACGAACGGCACCGACGGAACGAACACCGTCGGCGGGGCCGGGGCCGGGGCCTGCGGCACCTTCGTGGTCGAGACGGTCGACACGGCCGCGCAGGTGGTGCTCACCCAGGCACGGCACCTCCTGGTCGACGAGCTGCCGGCGTGGATCGGGGCGTCGCTGGGTCGGCTGGAGGAGGGCGCGGCGGCCTGCGGCGGGACGGCGGGGCCGTCGCTCTCCAGGGACACCTCGGAGTGGTACACGACGAACGGCGCCCCCGCCGTCCCGCCGCAGGC
>NZ_LIQX01000630.1 GCF_001418475.1 Streptomyces ossamyceticus
GCTCGTGATCGGCCGCGCCGGGCTGCTCCGCTTCCCGGACGAGCTGACCGGGCTCGTCGAGGACCTCAGCCGCCGGATCGCGCTGGCGATCGGCGCGGCCCGGCAGTACGCCCGCCAGGCCACCATCAGCCGTGTCCTGCAGCGCGGGCTGCTCCCGGGCGCGGTCGCCGAGATCCCCGGCGTCACCAGCGCCCTCGTGTACGAGCCGCGCGACAAGGGCGGGCCCAGCGGCGACTTCTACGACCTGTTCCCGGCGGGCCGGGGCCGCTGGTGCTTCGCCCTCGGCGACGTCCAGGGCAAGGGCCCCGAGGCCGCCGTCGTCATCGGCCTCGCCCGCCCCTGGCTCCGGCTGCTCGCCCGCGAGGGCTACGGCGTCGCCGACGTACTCGACCGCCTCAACCAGCTCCTCCTCGACGACGCGACCGAGACGGCCGACGCCGCCGCGCGGGCCCTGGTCACGGCGGGCGATCCCGGCCTCGTCGACCCCGAGGCCTCCCAGACCCGCTTCCTCTCCCTCCTCTACGGCGAACTCGTCCCCTTCGACGGCGGTGTCCGCTGCACCCTCGCCTCCGCCGGGCATCCGCTGCCGCTGCTCCTCGGGCCCGACGGCGACGTACGGACCGTGGCCGAGCCGCAGACCCTGCTCGGGGTGATCGAGGATGCGGAGTACGTCTCCGAGACGTTCGAGCTGCGCCCCGGCGACACGCTGCTCAGCGTGACCGACGGGGTGACCGAGCGGCGCAGCGGTCCCGTCATGTTCGACGACGGCGACGGCCTCGCGAGCGCGCTGGCCGGCTGCGCCGGGCTCAACGCCGAGCTGATCGCCGAACGGATCCGTCGACTCGTGCACGAGTTCGGCCAGGGCGCCCCGGAGGACGACCTGGCGCTGCTGGTGCTCCAGGCGGAGTAGCCCCGCGCCGACACCGGGAGGAGGCGTCCACGGATGACGGCCCCCGGAGGCGACGACCGCTACTGAGAGGCGACGGCCACCCAGAGGCGACGGCCGCCCGGACGCGACGGCCGCCGTGAGACGACGGTCACCCGAGACGACGGCCGTCCGGGGGCGGTGGGCCGGTGCTGGACAATGGAACGCATGCCTTCCGCACTTCCCGACGGTGAGCCCGTTCCCGACGACGGGGCGCTGCCAGCACACGCCCTGGCCGGGGCTGCCGAGCGGCCTCTCGGGTTCTACCTGCACGTCCCGTACTGCGCGACCCGCTGCGGGTACTGCGACTTCAACACCTACACCGCGACCGAGCTGCGCGGCACCGGCGGTGTGCTCGCGTCCCGGGACAACTACGCGGACACCGTCGTCGACGAGATCCGGCTCGCCCGCAAGGTCCTCGGCGACGACCCGCGGCCCGTCCGCACGGTCTTCGTCGGCGGCGGCACCCCCACGCTGCTGGCCGCCGACGATCTCGTACGGATGCTCGGGGCGATCCGGGACGAGTTCGGGCTCGCGGACGACGCCGAGGTGACGACGGAGGCGAACCCGGAGTCCGTGGACCCCGCGTACCTGGCGACCCTGCGGACCGGCGGCTTCAACCGGATCTCCTTCGGTATGCAGAGCGCCCGGCAGCACGTGCTGAAGATCCTCGACCGGACGCATACACCGGGGCGGCCCGAGGCGTGTGTCGCGGAGGCGCGCGCGGCCGGGTTCGAGCACGTCAACCTCGACCTGATCTACGGCACGCCCGGCGAGTCCGACGACGACTGGCGGGCCTCCCTTGACGCGGCGCTCGGCGCCGGGCCGGACCACGTCTCGGCGTACGCGCTGATCGTCGAGGAGGGTACCCAGCTCGCGCGGCGGATCCGGCGGGGCGAGGTGCCGATGACGGACGACGACGTGCACGCCGACCGCTATCTGATCGCCGAGGAGATGCTTTCGGCGGCGGGCCTCGAGTGGTACGAGGTCTCCAACTGGGCGACCTCCGACGCCGGCCGGTGCCTGCACAACGAGCTGTACTGGCGGGGCGCGGACTGGTGGGGCGCGGGCCCCGGCGCGCACAGCCATGTTGGCGGCGTGCGCTGGTGGAACGTCAAGCACCCCGGCGCGTACGCGGGCGCGCTGGCGGCGGGGAGGTCGCCGGGAGCGGGGCGGGAGCTGCTGTCGGACGAGGACCGCCGGGTGGAGCGGATCCTGCTGGAGCTGAGGCTGCGGGAGGGGTGCCCGCTGTCCCTGCTGCGCGAGGAGGGCCTTGCGGCGGCCGGACGCGCCCTGTCCGACGGTCTGCTGGACCCGGGCCCGTACAAGGAGGGCCGCGCGGTGCTGACGCTGCGGGGGCGATTGCTGGCGGACGCGGTGGTCCGGGACCTGGTGGACTGAGGCCGCCATGGCCCTGGTGGGAGCGAAGTCGCTCGGCTAGGGTCCCGCCCCATGATCTCTGGGGGAGCGCCGGCCGCGGACGCGACGATCGTGCGGCACGGGCTGCGGCGGTTTCTGTGGATGCTGCTGTTCGCGCCGGTGACGCTCGTTTCCGGCGGCCTCGGCGTGAACGAGCTCATGTACGGCGGTGGCGGCTCCTTCACCAGGTGGATCGCAATGGCGTTCCTGCTCATGGCGCTGCTGTTCGCCATCCCGGTCGTCTCGGGCTGGCGGGCCCGTCGATGGGTGACGGCCTTCGACGCGACGGGATTCTGGTGGATCCGGGGCAAGAAGATCGCCCTGATCCGCTGGGACTCCCTTGCCGGGGTGGGCATCTACTACACGCACCAAACCTTCACCGTCGAACTGTGCCCCCGGGACGAGATCGACCGCGACGACCCGCTGCTGTGGCAGTTCGTCCGTGACACGGAACCGCTCCGGCCCGGCCTGCCCCGGGTGCGCTACCGCATCCGCCTCCCGCACTCCTTCAAGCCCTACGAGAAGGCTTTGCGCCGGTGGGCGCCCGAGCTGTGGTTCGGGCTGGTCGCGCAGCCGCTGTCGTACATGGGACGGCCCGACGTCGCCGGACACCGGGAGCGAACGGCAGGGCGGCGCGGAGAGGGCTGACCGTCGGCATCACGCGCCGTCGCCGACGGTGACGAAGTCGATCAGCTCCTCCACCCGGCCCAGCAGTTCGGGCTCCAGGTCCTTGTAGGAACTCACCCGCCCCAGAATCGCCTGCCACACCGCCCCCGTGTTCTCCGGCCACCCGAGGGCCCGGCACACCCCTGTCTTCCAGTCCTGCCCGCGGGGCACCCGCGGCCACGCCTCGATGCCCAGGGACGACGGCTTCACCGCCTCCCAGATGTCGATGTACGGGTGGCCCACGACGAGCGCGTGTTCGCCGGTCACGGACGCGGCGATGCGGGACTCCTTGCTGCCGGGGACCAGGTGGTCGACCAGGACGCCCAGGCGCGCGTCGGGGCCGGGGGCGAACTCGGCGACGATCGCCGGGAGGTCGTCCACGCCCTCCAGGTACTCCACCACCACCCCCTCGATCCGCAGGTCGTCGCCCCACACCTTCTCGACCAGCTCGGCGTCGTGGCGGCCCTCCACGTAGATGCGGCCGGCGCGGGCCACCCGCGCGCGGGCGCCGGGGACGGCGACCGAGCCGGACGCCGTACGCGTCGGACGGGGCGGGGCAGCGGACGAGGGGCGCACCAGCGTCACCACCCGCCCCTCCAGCAGGAACCCTCGCGGCTCCAGCGGGAACACCCGGTGCTTGCCGAAGCGGTCCTCCAGGGTCACCGTGCCCGCCTCGCAGCGGATCACCGCACCGCAGAAACCGGTGTCGGCCTCCTCGACCACCAGGCCCGGATCGGCCGGGACCTCGGGAACCGGCTTGGGCTTCTTCCACGGCGGGGTCAGATCCGGAGAGTACTGGCGCATTCGGATGACGATAGGAGAACCCGCGCCCGGAGTCGCCCCCGCTCAGCCCGACACGCCGAAGCGGTGCGCGAGCGCGTCGCGCTGGGCCCGGACGAACGCCGCGTCGACCACCGCCCCGTGCCCCGGCACGTACAGCGCGTCCTCGCCGCCCAGCTCCAGGAGCCGGTCCAGGGCGGCCGGCCAGTGGGAGGGCACGGCGTCCGGGCCGGCCTGGGGCTCGCCGG
>NZ_LIQX01000631.1 GCF_001418475.1 Streptomyces ossamyceticus
GGTGCCGCCGGGGCGGCCGGGGGTGTCACACCGGTCGGTGCCGACGCGGCCACGCGGCCCGGCCGCCGTCGGCGAGCAGGCCCGTACCGTTGATGTAGCGCGCTTCGGGGCCGGTTCGGAATGCCACGGCGGCGGCGATCTCGGCCGGCCGACCGCGTCCTCCTCGCCCGCACCATGGCCGCGCTGTCCGCGACAGCGACGAACGGACGGCGTAGGACGGCCGTTCCGTCACGCTCCGCCTCCCACGAAGCCGCGGCCGACCGTCCCGGCCGCGTCGTGACCCGGCCCGACGGCCTCGTGGCCCCGCGGTCCCCGTACGGCCTCGTGCCAGGCGGCTCCGGCCGCGATGGCCTGCCGCCACTGCCGGATCGCCTTGGGCGGCACCCCGACGGCGAGGGCACCGGTGACCCGGTCGCCCGTGCGGTAGACGGCCACGAACCGGCGCTCGCCCAGGTCGCCGTCCACGACGGCCACCTCGTCGTGGCCCCGGAGATGGCCGTACGCCCGCACCTTCATGTCGTACTGATCGGACCAGAAGTACGGCACCGGCGCGAACGGCTTGCGGGCCTCGGGACGGGCGAGGAGGTTCCGGGCCGCCGCCATGCCCTGCTCGGCCGCGTGCGTACGGTGCTCGATCCGCATCGAGGTGCCGAACAGCGGGTTGTACCAGCGGGCGACGTCCCCGGCCGCGTACACGTTCGGGGCGGCCTCGCAGTACGCGTCGCACACGACGCCGTCCCTCACGTCCAGTCCGCTGTCCGCCAGCCACTCGGTGTTGGGCACCGAGCCGACGGCGACCAGCACCTCGTCGGCCTCGACGGTCCCACCTCCGGCGAGCCGCACCCCACCCTCGGTCACCTCGGTGACGGTGACCCCGGTGCGCAGGTCCACCCCGTGGTCACGGTGCGCCCGCGCCAGCGCGGCGCCGACCTCCGTGCCGACGGCGTGGGCGAGCGGCACCGGGGCGGGTTCGAGGAGGGTGACCCGTGCCCCGAGGCGCCAGGCGACGGCCGCGGCCTCCGCGCCGAGGAACCCGGCGCCGACCACGACCAGCCGCCGCCCCGGCGCCAGCCGGTCCCGCAGCGTCAGGGCGTCCTCCAGGGTGCGCAGCACATGCGCGTCCGTACGGGGCAGCCGGCGCGGCCGTACGCCGGTGGCGACGACCAGCCCGTCGTACGGCACCGTCGACCCGTCGGCCAGCCGCACCTCGCGTTCCGTCAGGTCGAGGCCGGTGGCGGCGGTACCGGGACGCCAGTCGAGGTCGAGGCCGGCGAGGTCGGCCGGGGTGCGCAGGGCGAGCCGGTCGACGTCCCACTCGGACGCGAGGAGTTGCTTGGACAGCGGGGGGCGGTCGTAGGGGACGTGAGGTTCGTCGCCCACAAGGGTCAGCGTGCCCTCGTAGC
>NZ_LIQX01000632.1 GCF_001418475.1 Streptomyces ossamyceticus
TGGTCTGCGGTCCCTGGAGGACGCCGTGACGCTGCGGGACCGGCTGGCGCCGGGGCGGCGGCTGGTCGTGGTCGGCGCCGGGTTCCTCGGCGCCAGCCGGTCCCGCAGCGTCAGGGCGTCCTCCAGGGTGCGCAGCACATGCGCGTCCGTACGGGGCAGCCGGCGCGGCCGTACGACGGGCTGGTCGTCGCCACCGGCGTACGGCACCGTCGACCCGTCGGCCAGCCGCACCTCGCGTTCCGTCAGGTCGAGGCCGGTGGCGGCGGTACCGGGACGCCAGTCGAGGTCGAGGCCGGCGAGGTCGGCCGGGGTGCGCAGGGCGAGCCGGTCGACGTCCCACTCGGACGCGAGGAGTTGCTTGGACAGCGGGGGGCGGTCGTAGGGGACGTGAGGTTCGTCGCCCACAAGGGTCAGCGTGCCCTCGTAGCCCTCGCGGCGCAGGGTCTCGGCCGCCGCGAGGCCGGCCGCCGATGCCCCCACGACCAGGATCCGCCTCATCGCTCCACCAGGCGGATCGCGGCGGCCGGGCAGATGGCGACGGCCTCCCGGACGCCGTCCATGAGGGCGTCGGCGGGGTGTTCCTCCAGCAGGATCGCGACGCCGTCGTCGTCCCGCTGGTCGAACACCTCGGGGGAGGCCATCACACACTGCCCCGACGCGACGCACTTCGGTTCGTCCAGTTCCACACGCATGGGTTGGGTTGCTCCTCGGTTCTCGAACATGCCGGTCTCGAACGGACCGGTCTCGAACAGGCCAGTCACGAACAGGCCGGTGGTTCACCAGGTGACGGGCAGGCACCCCACGCCGTACGCGGTTCCCGTGTGGTTGAACGTCAGCCGGTCGATCGGGGCGGCGGGGCGGAGCGTGGGGACTCGCCGGTAGAGGGTGCTGTAGACGACCTGGAGTTCCAGGCGGGCGAGGTTCTGGCCGAGGCACTGGTGGGGGCCGTACCCGAACGCGTTGTGCTGCCGTGCGGGCCGGGTCAGGTCCAGCCGCTCGCTCTCCGGAAACGCCTCGGGGTCCCAGTTGGCGGCCTGGAGGTCGAAGAGGAGGCCGTCTCCCTGGCGGATGGTCTGTCCGCCGATCTCGATGTCGTCCTTGGCGACGCGGCGCAGCCCCGAGTGGACGATGGAGAGATGGCGCAGCAGTTCGTCGACGGCGCCGTTGACGAACTTGGGGTCGTCGCTCTCGCGCAGCAGGGCGAGCTGGTCGGGGTGCTCGAACAGGGCGAGCGTGCCGAGGCTGATCATCGTGGCGGTCGTCTCGTGTCCGGCGATCAGCATGGCCACGCCCATGCTGATCGCCTCCTGCGGGGCCATCTCACCGGCCCTGACCTTGGCGCCCATCTCCGACAGCACGTCGTCTCCGGGCTCGGCGAGCTTCCGCTGGAAGAGGGTGCCCACGTATGTGCTGAGCGCGCGGCCCGCCTCGGCCGCCTCGTCCGCGGTGAGGGAGCTGTCGAGGACGCGGTTGCTGTTCTCCTGGAACAGCTCGTGGTCCTCGTACGGCACGCCGAGCAGTTCCGCGATGACCAGTGACGGCACGGGCAGGGCCAGCGCGGTGAGCAGGTCCGCCGGGTTGGGGCCGGCGAGCATCTCGTCGATCAGGTCGTCGACGATCCGCTGCACGGCGGGCCGCATGGCCTCGATCCGTTTGACCAGGAAGGGCGCGTTGACCGACCGGCGTAGCCGGGTGTGTTCGGGGGCGTCGGTGTTGGTGATGAGCTTCGGGGTGTGCGGGGCGATCGCCGCGCACACCCCGAAGCTCATCA
>NZ_LIQX01000633.1 GCF_001418475.1 Streptomyces ossamyceticus
GTACTGCGGTGTACGGGCGGTGGGGGCGGTGGGGGCGGACGAGGTGAAGCGACGGCGGTTGATGGCCACCGCCCGTACACCGCATTACCTTGCCTGCCATTAGCTTAGCGCTAAGCAACTTTCCGTCAAGCCACTTTCTTGCGACCGACCGACGCGCGCCCGATACTCGACCCATGACAGTGCGTCCCGAGTCCGACACGTCCCCGCGCGACCCCGTCGACGCGATCATCGAGCAGTGGGCGGCCGTCCGCCCCGACCTCGACACCACCGCGATGGAGGTCTTCGGGCGGGTCTACCGGCTGTCCCGCACGCTCGGCGACCGCATGGAGAAGGCGTACGCCCGGTTCGGGATCTCCCGCGGCGAGTTCGACGTGCTCGCGACCCTGCGCCGGTCCGGGGAGCCGTACACCCTCTCGCCCCGTCAGCTGTCGGGGACCCTCATGCTCACCACCGGCGGGATGACCGGCCGCCTCGACAAGCTCGAACGGGCGGGTCTGCTGCGTCGTTCACCCGACCCGCACGACCGCCGCGCCCTCCAGGTCACCCTCACGGACGACGGTCTGCGGGTGATCGACGAGGCGGTGTCCGCGGGGCTCGCCGTCCAGAAGGAGGCGCTCGCCCACCTGGACGAGGAACAGGCCGGCCAACTGGCCGACCTGCTGCGCACACTCGTGCTGGGGACGGGCTCGTGACGCGCCGGGCCGTGACCACCCATACGCGAGACCGACGGGAAGTGCCGGACACGGTTCAGGACTTGGCCCCCAGCCACGTCGTCAGCGCCTCCTCGACCGCGCCGGCGTCGGCGTCGTCCGCCGCCCAGGCCACATGGCCGTCGGGCCGCACGAGGACGGTGGTCCGGCGGTCGCTCGTCCAGGTCGCCACAGCCAGACGGTCCTCACGGGACCCGGAGCCGGACGCGAGCGGGTCGCCCGGCGGGGAGATCCGCGGGGTGACGAGGACGAAGCGGCCGCCGCGCAGCGCCTCGTAAAGGCGGCCGACGGAGAGGGCGACGTCGGGGACACGGGTACCCACGAGCCGGTGGGCACCCCGCGGGGCGGGATAGGCGTACCCGATGCCGGAGATCTGGCCGATCATGCGGGCACGGGCGGGTCCCACGTGGTTGAGGACCGTGGTGAGGGCGGCCCGGAACGCCAGTGTCCAGGGACGCCTGGCCATGGCGAGCCGGACGATGCCGCCGCTGCTGCGCAGGACCGCCCTGCCGACGGGATGGCGCTCGGCCTGGTACGTGTCCAGGAGGGCGGGATCCGCGTGGCCGGACAGGACGGCGACGAGCTTCCAGCCGAGGTTCGCCGCGTCCTGGAGGCCGGTGTTCATGCCCTGGCCGCCGGCCGGCGTGTGGACGTGGGCGGCGTCGCCCGCGAGGAAGACCCGGCCGACGCGATAGGCGGGCGCCTGCCGCTCGTCGCTGTGGAACCGGGACATCCAGCGGGCGTCCCGCATGCCGTGGTCCCGCCCGAGGGCGAGCCTGGCGATCTCCCTGACCTCGTCGAGGTCGAGCGGTGCGGTGTCGGGGACGTCCAGGCCCCGGCGCCAGCCGATGACCCGGTGGTAGCCGTCGCCGAAGGGCGCGATGAAGGCGAAGGCGTCACCGACGCCGTTGGCGGTCAGCACCTGCTCCGGGGGGTCGTCGAGCCGCACGTCCGCGAGGACGACGGAACGGATGACCCGCCTGCCGGGGAACGGCAGCCCGATCGCCTCCCGCACGGCACTGCGGTGACCGTCCGCGCCGACGACATAGGCGGCGCTCAGCCGCTCGACACCACCCCCGTCCGCCTCCGGGGCACGCACATGGACGGCGACCGCGTCGGCGCCTTGCTCCACGGAGGTCACCTCCGTGTCGTACCGGAACCTCACCCCGGCCTCCACCGCCCGCCGCAGCAGCACCGCCTCCACCTCGTATTGCGGGATCACGAGCAGGTGGTTGAAGCGGGAGGGGAGGGTGTCGAGCCGCACGGAGAGCCGTCCGAAGAGGAGCATCCGGTCGAGCACCCGGCCCTTGCCCTCCAGTTCGTCGGCGAGCCCCCGGGCGTCGAGTTGCTCCAGCGTGCGGGCGTGCACGGCGAAGGCACGGGAGAGGTTGCTGATGCCGCGGGGGCGCTTCTCGACGAGGGTGACCGGGACGCCGGCGGCGGCGAGGTCGCCGGCCAGCAGCAGGCCGGTGGGGCCCGCCCCCACGACGATGACCTCGGCCGCGCCGGTGCCCCGGTCCCCCTCGTCGTCGATGTGCCGGATGTCGCTGGTGCTGCCGTTCATGTCGGCCTCCCGCCGCCCGCGCTCATGGACCATCACCTGCCGGCCAACACCTGTGGGCCAACGCTCGTTCGCCAACACATGTTTGCCAACATCTGTTTGCCAACATACGTTGGCATCACTGGACCGTCAACGCTTGTTGGCCTACGTTTGTTGGCATGACCGAGATCGACACGGGGCGCGTCGCCGCCCGACCCCACCGCCGCTCCGACGCCACACGGACCGCGATCCTCGTCGCCGCGCGCGAGAGGTTCGCCGCCGACGGATACGACCGGGCCACCATCCGGGCGATCGCCAAGGCGGCCAACATCGACCCGTCGATGGTCATGCGCTACTACGGCTCGAAGGAGGGCCTCTACGCCGCGGCGCTCGACGTGGACCTGCGGCTGCCCGACCCGGCCTCACTGGATCCGCGGGACGTGGGACGCGTACTCGTCGGCCACTTCCTCGACCTCTGGGAGGAGAACGAGGTGCTCAGCGCGATGCTCCGGGTGGGCGCCACCCACCAGGCCGGCGCCGAGCGGATGCAGGGCGTCTTCCGGGACCAGTTGCTGCCGCTCGCCCGGCAGGTGTGCCCCGACCCCGAGCAGGCCCCGACGCGGGCGGCACTCATCGCGTCACAGGTGCTGGGGCTCGCGCTGACCCGCTACATCCTGCGGTTCCCGCCGACCGTCGCCCTGGGCCGCGAGGAGATCGTCGAGTGGCTGGGGCCGACGGTGCAGCGGTACCTCACGGCGCCGGACCCGTCGCCGCACCCCTGAACGGCCCACGGCCCACGGCCCACGGCCCGCGGCCAGCGGACGGCGGGCGGCCGGGCGGCGGGTGTTCCTCCGGCCGGTGGTCACGCCCGGAAACACGACGAGGGCACCCTCGGCGCACGGGTGTGCGGAGGGTGCCCTCGGCGGAACGCCGTCAGTGGGGGGCGGTCAGGCCTTCGCCTTGACCTTGGGCTCGCGGTCCGTCGACCGGTCCAGGACCATCACCAGGCCGGTGATCAGCGCGAACAGCCCGATCGGCGCCACGACGAAGAGGCCGAGCGTCTCGATCACACTGAGGCCCGGACCCGGGTCGTCTCCGTCGTCGGGCGTCAGCGCGAGCGCGGGGGACGACATGAGCAGCATCATCAGCGTCGTACCGGCGGCCAGGGCGCCGGCGCGCAGGGCGTTCTTCTTGTCCACGGGGCCAACGTATCTAACGCGGCGGAGGAGTGCGCGGGCGGGGGGTGGGGTGCGTGGTGCGTCGGTGACACATGCGGCTCCGCCGCGTGGGCGCGAACACCGCCCACCCACCCGCACCGGCCGACGAACCCCGCACCCCCGAGCCCTGACGCGTCCGACCCCACACAGCCAGACACACCACGACCTGACGGGGGACCAAGACAATGAGCACCCGCAAGAAACCGCACGGTACCGCCGACGACCTCCTCCCCTGGATCATCCCCGGCGTCGCCCTCCTCGCCGGCACCCTCTTCCTCGCCGCCTGGCTCGGCGGCACCCTGGGCGCCGCCCTCACCGGCAACGGCTGGGACCCACCGCCGTTCACCCTGGAGACGATGTCCACCCTCGTGAAGGAGGGCCCGGCGACCGTGTGGCCGACGACGTCCACCGGCGCGATCACCGCCGGCATCGGCACCGTGTTCGGCGCGGCCGTCGCCCTCCTCGTCACCCCGGTCGTCCTGATCCGCCGCCGCGGAGCGAAGCCCACCGGTCTGGCCGGCCGCAAGGAACTCGCCGGTCTCCTCCCGAAGGGCGCCGCCGCCCGCGCCCGCCAACTCCGCCCGTCCCTGCCGAAGTCGGGCCGTCTCGCCCCGGACGACACGGGCAACCTCCTCGGCAACCTGGAGCCCGGCGGCCCCGAGCTGCGCAGCAGCTACGAGGACGTGGAGCTGGACCTGATGGCGCCGCGGGCGGGCAAGTCCACCGGCATCGCCGTCCCGCGTGTGCTGCGCGCCCGCGGCAGTGTCCTGCTGACCTCGAACAAGGCGGACGTCTACAGCGTGACCCGCGCCGAACGCGAACGCGCGGGCACGGTGTGGACGTTCGACCCGCAGGGCATCGCCCACACCCCGCGCGGTCTGTGGTGGGACATGCTGGCCGACGCCGCGACGATCGAGGGCGCCCGCCGCCTCGCCGGTCACTTCGTCGGCGCGGTCAACGACGACGCCTCCAAGCGGGACTTCTGGATCTCCGCGGCCCAGAACACCCTCACGGCCCTGTTCCACGCGGCCAACCGCGGCGGACGGCAGGTCGGGGAGGTGCTGGCCTGGCTGGCGGACCCGGCCGACCGTACGCCCGTCGACCTGCTGCGGGACGCGGGCATGGCGGCCCTCGCCGACCAGCTCCAGGGCACCGTCCAGGGCGCGGTGGAGACCCGCGACGGCATCTACGAGACGGCCCGCCAGTGCGTGGCCTGCCTGCTCGACCCGACGATCGCGGCCTGGGTGAGCCCCGACCCGGAACTCCCGCAGTTCCTGCCCGAACGGCACGTCCTCTCCCCGGACACGCTCTACCTGCTCTCCAAGGACGGCGGCGGCTCCGCGGCCGGGGTGATCGCCGCGTGCGCCGACTCCGTGCTGCGCGCGGGTGTCGTCGCCGCCGAGCGGATGGGCGGCCGCCTCGACCCGCCGATGACGGCCGTGCTGGACGAGGCCGCGAACGTGTGCCGCATCTCCGACCTGCCCGACCTGTACTCCCACTTCGGCTCGCGCGGCATCAACGTCGTGACCCTGCTCCAGAGTTACCGGCAGGGCACGCGCGTGTGGGGCGACGCGGGGATGGACGCGCTGTGGGGCGCCGCCACCATCAAGCTGCTCGGCGCGGGCCTCGACGACGCGGACTTCGTGGAGAAGGTCTCCCGTCTGGTGGGTGAGCACGACGTGTCGACGGTGAGCTACTCCCGCAGCAAGGACGGCAGGTCGCGCTCCACGTCGTACCGCCTGGAACGCATCCTGCCCGCCGACCGCATCCGCGCCCTCCCCAAGGGCACCGCGCTGCTTCTCGCCACCGGTGTGAAGCCGGCCCTGGTCAGGCTGCGCCCCTGGTACGCCGAGCCCGGCGCCGACCGTATCGCCCTGGCCGCCCAGGCCGAGGTCAAGGCCATCACGGCCCGCGCGACGGAGAGCTTCGTCCGATGAGCGCGGGCCACGAACCCCAGGAAGGGAGCCCCCGATGACCACGGCTGTGGACCAGCCCGGCGTGGAGGAAGCGGTGTCCGCCTCACCGCCGTTCATCCTCTACCTCGACGGCGCCGAGTACACGGACGAGATGCGGAGCCTGGCCGTCTGGGTCGGTGATCTGCTGCTCCCCGTGTACGGCCGGGAGGTCAGCTCCCAGCAGCCCTGGTGCCCGCGCTGGTGGGAGCACCTGGAGGCGGTGGCCCGGCTGCACGGCCTGTGGCTGGCCTGGCAGGAGCTGACCGACCCGTCGGCGGGCCTGTCCGGTCCGGCGGTCTGGCACCGGGACCACCTGGGCCCGGTACTCGCCGAACTCCGCTCGCCCGCGGGCCCGTTCGCGGGCTGCAAGGCGGGCAGCCACCGGGCCAAGCAGCCGCCGACCGCCGAACCGTACGGGACGGACCACTGAGCACGGCGGCCGGTCTCCCTACCCTGGACCGGCGCGCGGTGGATCATCGCGCGGCCGGCAGCGGGAACGCGGTCCCGGCCTGTGCCGTACGCGGGTTCCCGGACACACCGACGGCCGTCGTCACGCGGCCGACAGGAGAAACACCATGAACACTCCGACCACCCCGAACAGCCCCACCGATCCCAGCAACCACGACAACCACGGTGGCCACGGTGGCCCCGACAGGCCCGGTGGCTCCAGCGGCTCCGAGGGCTCCACCAACCCGACTCTCCGGTACTTCGAGGACGTCGTCGACTGGCGTCACCGGCGGGCGGGGCGGGCGCACACGCTGGTGCGCGCCGTCCACTCGACCACCACGGGGCGGGTGGTCGCGGTCGTGTCCGAGCTGGCGAGCAACCCCGACGACCGCGGCGTCACCGACGACTTCGGCAGCGTCGCGGACGCCGTACTGCCCGCGCTGCGGCGGGCGTTCGGCGCGGAGCCGGTCGAGGTGTTCTGGATCGCCCACTTCGGCGCGTTCTCGTACCACGACCCGACCGGGCCGGAGTCCTTCACCCAGATCCTGCTGACGGCGGGCCCGAACGGCCACGTCGACGACCTGACGGGCGACCGGACGTTCACCGTCCGGGACGTCGAGGAGCTCCTCGGCCGCGCGCTCGAACCGGTCGACCGGGTGCTCGCCCGTATCGACCACGAAGCGACCCGGGGGTGAGCCGGCGATGACCGAGCACGTGTCGGGGCGGGACGTCCTGCGCCAGGCGAAGGAGCTGTACGAGCCCTACCGCGACGACGTGGCCCCGACGGGGCAGCGCGTGGCGATCATCCGGTTCCAGCCCGCGGAGAACGACCCGCCGGACTGGAAGATCAAGCTGGAGGCGTCCAAGGTCTCCGCCGAGCAGAAGGTGAAGAGTTTCGAGCACCTCGGCTTCCAGGCGGACCATGTGGTGATGCCGCCGGGCACCACGCGTGCGCAGTTCGCGGAGGTGCTGGAGCGGGCCAACCAGGATCCGCAGACCCGCGCGATCATCGTGCAGTTCCCGCCGCCGGCCCATCTCCAGCCGCTCGTGCAGCGGATGGACCCGGCGAAGGACATCGACGCGCTCACCAAGGGCCGCTCCCCCTACAACGCGTGCGCCACGGCCGAGGGCATCTGCCGGGTGGTGGAACCGTTCGCCAAGGACGACCCGGTGATCGCGGTGGTCGGCAGCAAGGGGTTCGTCGGGCAGGGCGTGGTCACGACGCTGCGCGAGCAGGGCCACAGGCTGATGGAACTCGACGCCGGTGACGACCTGCGGCGGGTACGCGACGCCGACATCGTCGTCTCCGTCACCGGCAACCCCGGCATCCTCGGCCCCGACCACCTCCGGCCCCACCACCGGCTCGTCGTCGACTCCGGGTTCGTCCCACAGCCGGACGGCAGCGTGAAGGGGGACGTCCAGCGGGAGGCGTACGGCATCCCGCAGCACCTCACGCCGGTGCCGGGCGGTATCGGGCCGGTCGAGATGGCCACGCTCATGGAACGCGTCGTCCGCCGCGAGGTCGACCCCGACGCGCCCTCCTGGAAGGTGGACCCCCGCCCCTACCTGACCAAGGACCAGCTCACCCAGGGAGCCCAGGAACCGTCCCCCGCGACGGTGACGGCGGCCCAGGCGACCCAGGCGACCCAGGCGGCCCAGGTGGGCGAGGGCCGGCAGGTGGTGGGTGAGCGGGCCGTCGGTGGCGAGCGGGCTGTGGACGGCGAGCGGGCTGTGGTGGGCGGGCAGTCGGTCGGACAGCAGGCGGCGGGGCAGCAGACGCC
>NZ_LIQX01000634.1 GCF_001418475.1 Streptomyces ossamyceticus
GTACGGATGCCGCGCTGGCCGATCAGGTTGGCCACCCAGGTGTACGGGCCGACCTGGACGAACTGGGCCGCGCCGAGCCCGAAGTCGTTGTGCGCGCGGTCGCGGTGCCAGGCGCGGTAGGCCGTCTCCGGTTCCGGCCAGCGGCGGGACACGGCGAGGACGAAGCCCTTGCCCCAGCCGCCGAGGTCATTGCTGACGTGGGCGATGACCTTGACGCCCTTGCCCAGCGGCATGGTGGCGTCCCCCCTGACGTACGTGATCCCCGACATGGACCCACCGTACGAGCCGCCACTGACAATCGCCCCGAGCAGCTGTTGAAGGTTTCACAGCACTGGTGGGACAGCGATACTGCTGTGCATGACGACCGAGACCGGGGAAGGCGCCGACGCGGCCGAGGACACCGAGGAGGGGGTCCTGACCGTGGACGAGCTGGCCGCGCGGGCCGGCGTGACGGTGCGCACGGTCCGCTTCTACAGCACCAAGGGTCTGCTGCCGCCGCCGGTGATCGGTCCGCGTCGGGTCGGCCGGTACGGACGCGGCCATCTGGCCCGGCTCGCGCTGATCGAGGAACTCCAGCGGCAGGGCATGACCCTGGCCGCCATCGAACGGTATCTGCGGCAGCTGCCGCCGGATCTGTCGCCGCGCGATCTCGCCCTCCAGCGGGCCGTCGTGGCCTCCTGGGCGCCGGACGCGGTGGAGACGGTGACACGGGACGAGCTGGAGCCGCGGGCCGGGCGGTCCCTCGACGAGGACGACGTGGAGCGGCTCACGGCGATGGGCCTGGTCGAACGGGACGGCGACGGGTTCCGGGTGGACCCCGGTCTGCTGCGGCTGGGCGCGGAACTCCTCGACGTGCCCCTGTCCCAGGAGTCGATCCTCGCCGCACGGAACGTCCTGATCGAGCACGCCCGTGCGGCCGCCCACGAGCTGTCCGGTCTCTTCCGTGACGCGGTGGCCGAGCGGGACCCGCAGGCGGTGAAGTCCCTCTCGGCCCATATGCAGCCCCTGGTCGTCCAGGCCCTGCTGACGACGTTCCAGCGCTCCCTGAGGGACGAGCTGCGGGAGTGGCTGAAGGAGGGGTGAGGGGGGTGAAGGCCGGACCGCAGGCCCGTGCCTTCAGGGGCGCGGGGAACTGCGCGCCCAGCCACGACGAACCCGCGGCCGGCGACGAACCCCGCACCCCCGCGACGGTCACGCGTCGGCGAACCTCTCCCCCCGCTCCGCCTTCTGCACCAGCAGCGCCGGCGGTGTGAAGCGCGCGCCGTAGCGGTCGGCCAGCTCCCTCGCCCGGGCCACGAAGCCCGGCAGGCCGCCCTCGTAGCCGTTGATGTACTGGAGGACGCCTCCGGTCCAGCCGGGGAAGCCGATGCCGAAGATCGAGCCGATGTTGGCGTCGGCGACGGAGGTGAGGACGCCCTCCTCCAGGAGGCGGACGGTGTCCAGGGCCTCGGAGAACAGCATGCGTTCCTGCATGTCCGCGAAGGGGATCCGGTGGTCGGGCCGGGCGAAGTGCTCGCGCAGGCCCGGCCAGAGCTTGGTGCGGCGGCCGTCGGGACCATAGTCGTAGAAGCCGGCGCCGCCGCTGCGCCCGGTGCGGCCGAACTCGTCGACCATCCGGTCGACGACCGCCTCGGCGGGGTGCTCCTCCCAGGTGCCGCCCGCCTCCTCGACGGCCCGCCGCGTCTCCGTTCGGATCTTGCGCGGCAGGGTCAGGGTCAGCTCGTCCATCAGGGAGAGGACCTTCGCGGGGTAGCCCGCCTGGGCCGCCGCCTGCTCGACCGACGCGGGCTCGATGCCCTCGCCGACCATCGCGACACCCTCGTTGATGAAGTGGCCGATGACGCGGGAGGTGAAGAAACCACGGGAGTCGTTGACGACGATCGGGGTCTTCTTGATCTGCCGGACCAGGTCGAAGGCGCGGGCGAGGGCCTCGTCGCCGGTCCGCTCACCCTTGATGATCTCGACGAGCGGCATCTTGTCGACGGGTGAGAAGAAGTGCAGGCCGATGAAGTCGGACTGGCGCTCCACCCCTTCGGCGAGGGTGGTGATGGGGAGGGTGGAGGTGTTGGAGCAGAGCAGCGCGTCGGGGGCGACGACGCTCTCGATCTCCTGGAACACCTTGTGCTTGAGGGCGGTGTCCTCGAAGACGGCCTCGATGACCGCGTCGCAGCCGGCCAGGTCGGCCGGGTCGGCGGTGGGGGTGATCCGGGCGAGCAGGGCGTCGGCCTTCTCCTGCGTCGTACGGCCCTTGGCGACGGCCTTGGCGCAGAGCTTCTCCGAGTAGCCCTTGCCCTTCGCGGCGGCTTCCGCGGACACGTCCTTCAGGACGACGTCGATGCCGGCGCGGGCGCAGGAGTAGGCGATGCCGGCACCCATCATCCCGGCGCCGAGGACGGCCACCTTGCGGACCTGGCGCGGTTCGACGCCCTTGGGGCGGTTGGCGCCGGAGTTGACGGCCTGGAGGTCGAAGAAGAACGCCTGGATCATGTTCTTGGAGGTCTGGCCGGCGGCCAGCTCCACGAAGTAGCGGGCCTCGATGACCTGGGCGGTCTCGAAGTCGACCTGGGCTCCCTCGACGGCGGCGGCGAGGATGTTGCGCGGGGCCGGGTAGGGGGCGCCGGCCGTCTGCTTGCGCAGGGTGGCGGGGAAGGCGGGCAGGTTCGCCGCGAACTTGGGGTTGGAGGGTGTGCCTCCGGGGATGCGGTAGCCCGGCCTGTCCCAGGGCTGCTGGGACTCGGGGTTGGCGTCGATGAAGGCGCGGGCCCTGGCCATCAGCTCGTCGTGGGTGGCGGCCACCTCGTGGACGAGGCCGTTCTGCAGGGCGCGTTGCGGGCTGTACTGGGTGCCCTGGAGCAGCACCTTCAGGAGCGCGTCGGCGATGCCGAGGAGCCGTACCGTACGGACGACGCCGCCGCCTCCGGGGAGCAGGCCGAGGGTGACCTCGGGGCAGCCGATCTTGGAGCCGGGGGCGTCGAGGGCGACGCGGTGGTGGCAGGCGAGGGCAAGTTCGAAGCCGCCGCCGAGGGCGGCGCCGTTGATCGCGGCGACGACGGGCTTGCCGAGGGTCTCGATGCGGCGCAGATGCCGTTTGATCTCCAGGCCGCCGTCGAACAGCTGCCGCGCGGTGTCGGGGGTGACCCGGATGAGGTCGCGCAGATCGCCGCCGGCGAAGAAGGTCTTCTTGGCGGAGGTGATGATGACGCCGCGGACGGAGTCCTTCTCGGCCTCCAGCCGGTCGGTGATCACGGCGAGGGAGTCGCGGAACGCCTGGTTCATGGTGTTCGCGGACTGGTGGGGGTCGTCGAGGACGAGGGTGACGAGGCCCGAGCGGTCCTGTTCCCAGCGGATGGTGGTGCTCTCGGTCATGAGGGGGCTCTCCGTAGAAGTCTTGTGGTTCCGCGGGGTGTCAGACGCGTTCGACGATCGTCGCGATGCCCATGCCGCCGCCCACGCACAGCGTGGCCAGCCCGTACCGCTTGTCCTGGCGCTCCAGCTCGTCGACGAGGGTGCCGAGGATCATCGCGCCGGTGGCGCCCAGCGGGTGGCCGAGGGCGATGGCGCCGCCGTTGACGTTGACCTTGTCCAGGGAGATGCCCATGTCCTTCGCGAAGCGCAGAACGACGGCGGCGAACGCCTCGTTGATCTCGACGAGGTCGATGTCGTCGATGGTCAGTTGGGCCCTGGCGAGGGCCTTGCGGGTGGCGGGCGCGGGCCCGGTGAGCATGATGGTGGGCTCGGAGCCGGAGACGGCGGCGGAGACGATCCGCGCGCGCGGGCGCAGGCCGTAGCGGTCGCCGATCTCGCGGGAGCCGATGGCGACGAGCGCCGCGCCGTCGACGATGCCGGAGGAGTTGCCCGCGTGGTGGACGTGGTCGATCTCCTCGACCCAGTGGTACTTCTGCAGGGCCACCGCGTCGAAGCCGCCCAGCTCGCCGATGTCGGCGAACGACGGCTTCAGCTTGGCGAGCGAGTCGGCGGTGGTACCGGGCCGCAGGTGCTCGTCGTGGTCGAGGACGACGAGGCCCGCGCGGTCCTTGACGGGGACGACGGAGGCGTCGAAGCGGCCGTCCTTCCACGCCGCGGCGGCCCGCTCCTGGGACAGGGCGGCGTACTCGTCGACGTCCCGGCGGGAGAAGCCCTCGATGGTGGCGATGAGGTCGGCGCCGATGCCCTGCGGCACGAAGTTGACGGCCAGGTTGGTCATCGGGTCGTTGAACCAGGCGCCGCCGTCCGAGGCCATCGGCACCCGCGACATCGACTCGACGCCGCCGGCGAGCACCAGGTCCTCCCAGCCGGAACGGACCTTTGCGGCAGCCATGTTGACGGCTTCCAGACCGGAGGCACAGAAGCGGTTCTCCTGGACGCCGGCGACCGTGTCGGGCAGTCCGGCGGCGATCGCGGCGATACGGGCGATGTCGGAGCCCTGGTCGCCGACGGGGCCCACCACGCCGAGCACGATGTCGTCGACGGCGGCCGGGTCGAGGCCGGGGTACCGGCGCCGGACCTCGTGGATCAGCCCGACGACGAGGTCGATGGGCTTGGTGCCGTGCAGGGCGCCGTTCGCCTTGCCGCGTCCGCGCGGGGTGCGGATCGCGTCGTACACGTACGCTTCGGTGCTCACGGGTCTGGCCTTTCGGATGGCGGTGGAGAGCCGGGTGGTCGGGGGCGCGGTGGCCGGGCGTCAGACGCCGGCCTCGCCGTTCGGGACGGGTTCCCCGAGGGGAACGTCCGTGTGGGCGGCCGGGGAACGGGCGTCGAGGAGGCCGGGTATGCCCCAGTCGTGGGCGACGTCCCTCGTGTCGGCGCCCGGCTGGGCGGGGCCGCCGCGGACCGAGGTGTGGGTGGCGGAGAAACGGGGTGCGGGGGCGGGCTGGGTGATGCCGCCGAAGTCGGTGAACGTGCCGCGGGCCGCGAGATGCGGGTGGTCAGGGGCCTCGCGCAGCGACAGCACGGGCGCCACGCAGGCGTCGGAGCCCTCGAAGACGGCCGTCCACTCGTCGCG
>NZ_LIQX01000635.1 GCF_001418475.1 Streptomyces ossamyceticus
TGGGGAAGAACGCGGCGTGCATGCGCTCGCGCTGCACGCGCAGCATCATCACGGCGTCGGACTTGGGCAGTGTGCTGTCGAGGTCGTACGACACCTCGCAGGGCCAGGACTCGACGCCGACCGGCAGCAGGGTGGGCGGCGCGACGAGGGTGACCTCGGCGCCGAGGGTGTGCAGCAGGTCGACGTTGGAGCGGGCGACGCGGCTGTGCAGGACGTCGCCGACGAGCGTGATGCGCTTGCCGGACAGGTCCTGCCCGAGGCCGGTGTCCCGGCCGACGAGGCGGCGGCGCATGGTGAAGGCGTCGAGCAGGGCCTGGGTGGGGTGCTGGTGGGTGCCGTCGCCCGCGTTGATGACGGCGGCGTCGATCCAGCCGGAGTTCGCCAGGCGGTACGGCGCTCCGGAGGCGCCGTGGCGGATGACGACGGCGTCGACACCCATGGCTTCGAGGGTCTGGGCGGTGTCCTTGAGGGACTCGCCCTTGGACACGCTCGATCCCTTGGCGGAGAAGTTGATGACGTCCGCGGAGAGGCGCTTCTCGGCGGCCTCGAAGGAGATCCGGGTACGGGTGGAGTCCTCGAAGAAGAGGTTGACGATCGTGCGGCCGCGCAGGGTCGGCAGCTTCTTGATCGGCCGGTCGGCGACCCGGGCCATCTCCTCGGCGGTGTCGAGGATCAGGACGGCGTCGTCGCGGGTGAGGTCGGCGGCCGAGATGAGATGACGCTGCATCTGTCAGGCTCCGTAAAGGCGATTCGGTGTCGGGAGGCGAGGCCCGGTCGGCCGGTCACAGCCGGGCGGGCGGACGCGCGGGTGGGCGACGCGGGGCGCACGGCAGGGCCGTACGCCGGGTGGTCGCTACTGCTGCGCGCCCCTGGCGGCCGGCTTCGCACCGAGCAGCACGGTGTCCCGACCGTCCTCCTCGGCGAGCTGGACCTTGACCGTCTCCCGCAGCGACGTGGGGAGGTTCTTGCCGACGTAGTCGGCGCGGATGGGCAGTTCGCGGTGGCCGCGGTCGACGAGCACCGCGAGCTGGACCGCTCGCGGGCGGCCGATGTCGTTCAGCGCGTCGAGCGCCGCGCGGATCGTGCGGCCGGAGAAGAGGACGTCGTCGACGAGGACGACGAGGCGGCCGTCGATCCCGTCACCGGGGATCTCCGTACGGGCCAGCGCACGCGGTGGGTGCATGCGCAGGTCGTCGCGGTACATGGTGATGTCGAGCGAGCCGACCGGGATCTTGCGGTCGGTGATCTCCGCCAGCTTGTCGGCGAGCCTCCGGGCGAGGAAGACGCCCCGGGTCGGGATGCCGAGGAGCACCACGTCGTCGGCGCCCTTGGCGCGTTCGACGATCTCGTGGGCGATGCGGGTCAGTACGCGTGCGATGTCGGGGGCCTCGAGGACGGGCCTGGCATCGGACGGCTGCGGATCCTGTTGCGGATTTTCCTGCGTGTCCATACGAAACGGACCTCCTTCTCCGCCTCACGGGACGGATCTTAAAGGACGTCGGATTTGCGCCATCCACGGTAGCAGGCCCCGGCAACGCCCCTGATCACCCCCCTGGCCCAATGGAGAGCGTTTACCACGGAAGAGTCGGTCCGGACCATTCGGCTTGACGGGGCAGAGTCACGCTGCGTAACCTCACAGTGAGTCACCAGCCTTCGTCCGGGGAGCTATATGTCCAGCGAATACGCCAAACAGCTCGGGGCCAAGCTCCGGGCCATCCGCACCCAGCAGGGCCTTTCCCTCCACGGTGTCGAGGAGAAGTCCCAGGGACGCTGGAAGGCGGTCGTGGTCGGTTCGTACGAGCGCGGCGACCGCGCCGTCACCGTGCAGCGCCTTGCGGAGCTGGCGGATTTCTATGGGGTTCCTGTGCAGGAGCTGCTTCCCGGGACGACCCCCGGTGGCGCGGCCGAGCCGCCGCCGAAGCTCGTCCTCGACCTGGAGCGCCTGGCCAACGTCCCGGCCGAGAAGGCGGGCCCGCTCCAGCGGTACGCCGCGACGATCCAGTCCCAGCGCGGTGACTACAACGGCAAGGTGCTCTCCATCCGCCAGGACGACCTGCGCACACTCGCCGTCATCTATGACCAGTCCCCCTCGGTCCTGACCGAGCAGCTGATCAGCTGGGGTGTCCTGGACGCGGACGCGCGTCGCGCCGTCTCCCACGACGAGGGCTGAACCCTCGGGCGAGGCTCAGCAGAAACGTGCCGCCGGGGTGGCCGGAACCTTTCGGTTCGGGCCACCCCGGCGGTTTTCTGTCTCCAGGGACGCAAAGGGGCGGGCGGTGACGCGGACAGGCCTGCGTCGCCGACGGCCTCCCATGGGAGGTCGGCCTCGCGTGGGAAGCCGGCCTCGCGTGGGAGGGCCCCTATTCGGCTTCCCTGCGGAGCGACGGCTTCAGGTCCTTGAGGCGCCCGAGCAGTCCGTTCACGAACGACGGGGAGTCGTCCGTGGAGAACTCCTTCGCCAGCTGCACCATCTCGTCCAGCACCACCGCGTCCGGGGTCTCGTCGACCCAGATCAGCTCGTAGGCGCCGAGCCGCAGGATGTTACGGTCCACGACCGGCATGCGGTCGAGGGTCCAGCCCACCGAGTACTGCGCGATCAGCTCGTCGATGCGCTTGGCGTACTCGGAGTACCCCTCGACCAGCTGCATCGTGTACTCGCTGACCGGCGGCTGCCTGGTGTCGGACCGGGAGTGCCGGATCCAGTCCGCGAGGACGGTGAGGACGTCGACCCCGCGCTGGTCGCCCTCGAAGAGGATCTGGAAGGCGCGCTTGCGGGCCGTGTTACGGGCAGCCACGGTTAGCTGTTCACCCGGCCGAGGTAGTCGCTCGTGCGGGTGTCGACCTTGATCTTCTCACCGGTGGTGATGAAGAGGGGCACCTGGATCTGGTGGCCGGTCTCCAGGGTCGCCGGCTTGGTGCCACCGGTGGAGCGGTCGCCCTGGACGCCCGGCTCGGTCTCCTGGATGACGAGCTCGACGGCGGCCGGCAGCTCGACGAAGAGCACCTCGCCCTCGTGCTGCGCGACGGTGGCGGTGAAGCCCTCGATCAGGAAGTTGGCGGCGTCGCCGACGGCCTTGCGGTCGACCATCAGCTGGTCGTAGGTCTCCATGTCCATGAAGACGAAGTACTCGCCGTCCATGTAGGAGAACTGCATGTCGCGCTTGTCGACGGTGGCCGTCTCGACCTTCACGCCGGCGTTGAAGGTCTTGTCGACGACCTTCCCGGAGAGCACGTTCTTGAGCTTGGTGCGCACGAAGGCCGGGCCCTTGCCGGGCTTGACGTGCTGGAACTCGACGACGGACCAGAGCTGGCCGCCGTCGAGCTTGAGCACCATGCCGTTCTTGAGGTCGTTCGTGGAAGCCACGGTTGCTTCAATCTCCTGGACTTACGTGGACGACCCCGGGGCACGCGCGCAGCTCAAGGGCTAGAGCGCGAGCAGCTCCTTGGTCGTGATGGTGAGTAGCTCGGGTCCGCCGTCCGCCTCGGGGCGTACGACGAGCGTGTCATCGATCCGGACACCGCCCCGGCCCGGGAGGTGAACCCCCGGTTCGACGGTGACCGGCACGCAAGCGTCCAGTTTACCCATGGCCGCGGGGGCCAACTGCGGGTCCTCGTCGATTTCGAGTCCCACACCGTGCCCCATCAGTGCCGGGAGGTCCGCGCCGTGACCCGCGGAGTCCAGTACGTGACGGGCCGCGCGGTCTACGGCGCGGTAGGCGGCGCCGGGGACGAGGCTCTCGCGGCCGGCCCGCTGGGCTGCGAAGACAAGGTCGTAGAGCTCGATCTGCCAGTCGGCCGGCGAGGTCCCGATGACGAAGGTCCGGCCGATCTCGCAGCGGTAGCCGCGGTAGACGGCGCCGAGGCACACGGAGAGGAAGTCGCCCTCCTCGACGCGGCGATCGGTGGGGAGATGGCCGCGGCGGCCGGAGTTCGGGCCCGTGGCGACGGAGGTGGCGAAGGCGGGGCCGTCGGCGCCGTGGTCGACGAGGCGACGCTCCAGTTCGAGGGCGAGGTGGCGTTCGGTACGGCCGACGAGGATCGACTCCAGGAGTTCCCCGAGGGCCTGGTCGGCGATCTCCGCGCCGATCCGCAGGCAGGAGATCTCCTCCTCGTCCTTGACGACCCGGAGCTGCTCGACCGCGCCGCCGAGGTCGGTGAGCCGCAGCCGCGGGGCGACGGAGCGGAGCGCTCGGTGCCGGGCCACGGTGAGGTGGTGCTCCTCCACAGCGAGGGACTCGGCGCCGGCGGCCGTGACGAGGTCGGCGGCCGTGACCGCCGGGTCGCCGCTGGGCTTCGGCAGCAGCTGGACGCGGACGGCGTCGTCGGGCCGCCCCTCAAAGCTGTCGCCCCTCGGGGGTGCGCCGCAGAGGAGGACGTCCTCGGCCACGCCGAGCAGGAGGACGGCGCCGCGGGGGGCCGCGCCCGTGAGGTACCGCACGTTGGCCGGGCGGGTCACGAGAGCGGTGGCGCTGCCGCTCGCCTGGCAGCGTTC
>NZ_LIQX01000636.1 GCF_001418475.1 Streptomyces ossamyceticus
GCCGTCTCCCGTGCCGCGCTGGAGCACCGGGCCGTGGTCGTGGGTGCCGACCGTGAGGAGCTGGTGCGGGGTGTCGCGGCGCTGGCGGGGGGGCGTCCGGACGCGGGGGTGGTGCGCGGGCGTGCGCGTGGTGGTCCTGGTCCGGTGTTCGTGTTTCCGGGGCAGGGGTCGCAGTGGGCGGGGATGGCGGTGGAGCTGCTGGCTTCCTCGTCGGTGTTCGCGGTGCGGATGGGGGAGTGCGGGGAGGCGTTGTCGGCGTTCGTCGACTGGTCGTTGAGTGAAGTCCTGTCCGACGAGGCGGCGTTGGGTCGGGTGGACGTCGTGCAGCCGGTGTTGTGGGCGGTGATGGTCTCTCTTGCGGAGGTGTGGCGCTCGTACGGGGTGGAGCCTGCTGCGGTGGTCGGTCACTCGCAGGGTGAGATCGCCGCGGCCGTGGTGGCGGGGGCGTTGTCCCTGGAGGACGGTGCTCGGGTGGTGGCGCTGCGTTCGAGGGCGATCCTGGCGCTGTCCGGCAAGGGCGGCATGGTCTCCCTCCCCCTCGCTTCCGACGAGGTGCGGAAGGTGCTCGCGCGCTGGGACGGCCGGGTGGAGGTGGCGGCCGTCAACGGCCCGGCCTCCGTGGTGGTCGCGGGTGAGAACGACGCGTTGGAGGAACTGCTGGCCTGGGCGGAGGAGGACGGGGTGCGAGCGCGGCGCATCGCCGTGGACTACGCGTCCCACTCCGCCCATGTCGAGGAGATCGAGGCGGAGTTGGCGGGCCTGCTGGCCCCCGTGGCCCCGAGGCCCTCCTCGGTGGCGTTCTCCTCGTGTGTCACCGGTGGCCGTCTCGACACGGCCGGGCTGGACGCTGGGTACTGGTTCCGCAATCTGCGGCAGCCGGTGCGGTTCGAGGAGGCGACGCGGGCCCTGCTGGAGCAAGGTCACGGGTTGTTCGTCGAGGTCAGCCCCCATGCGGTGCTGACGGGTGCGGTGCGGGAGACGGCGGAGGCGGCCGGCCGCGAGGTCGCGGTCACCGGGACGCTCCGTCGGGGTGAGGGCGGCCCGGAGCGGCTGCTGCTGTCGCTCGGGGAGGCGTACGCCCACGGCGCCCCGGTCGACTGGCGGGAGTGCTTCACCGGGACCGGCGCCCGGACGGTCGACCTGCCCACCTACGCCTTCCAGCAACGGCGTTACTGGACGGAGATGCCCACCGCGCGGTTCGGCGACGCGGCGCTCGCCGGGCTCGGCCGGGCCGATCACCCCCTGCTCGGCGCCGTCGTGGAGCCGGCCGACGGCGATCGCACGGTGTTCACCGGGCGGCTGTCGCCGAGGGAGCAGCCCTGGACGGCCGACCACGTGGTGCAGGGCACGGTGCTGCTGCCCGGAACGGCCTTTCTGGAACTGGCGTTGTGGGTGGGGGAGCGGTCGGGGACGCCACGGGTCGAGGAACTCGTCCTGGAGGCACCGCTGCCCCTGCCCGCGTCGGACCCGGTGCGGCTGCAGATCGTCGTGGAGGGGCCGGACGACGACGGGCGTCGGGCCGTGCGCTTCTTCTCCCGTGCGGAATCGGACGCCGAGGAGTGGACCCGGCACGGCAGCGCTGTCCTGAGCGGCACCCCGCAACCGGAGTTCGACCTGGGGGCGTGGCCGCCGACCGGGGCCGAGCCGGTCGAACTGGACGGGCTCTACGCGAAGATGGCGACCGCCGGGTTCGACTACGGACCGGCCTTCCGGGGACTGCGGGCCGCGTGGCGGCGTGGCGAGGAGGTCTTCGCCGAGGTGGCGACGGACCCGGCGCACACCGGGGGCGACGAGTTCGTCGCCCACCCCGCGCTCCTCGACGGGGCCCTGCACGGGGCCAGCCTGCTGCCGGGCACCCTGGACGGCGGAGCACGGCTGCCGTTCACCTGGTCCGGCGTCACCGTGTACGCGACCGGCGCCACGTCCCTGCGGGTGCGACTGGCACCGGCCGGGACCGACGCGCTGTCCCTGCACGCGGTGGACGCGCTCGGCGCCCCCGTCCTCGCCGTGGACGAACTGACCTTCCGGCCGTTCTCCCCCGACCGGCCGGCGGTGCGCCCGCCCGCCGGGCAGGACGCGCTCCTGCGCGTCGAGTGGCCGGAGATCCCCGTCACCGCCGCCACCACCGGGACCTACGCGGCACTGGGCCCGGACACGCTGGACGGCACGCGGACGTACGGCACGGTGGCGGAACTGGACGCCGCGCTCACCGCTGGCGAACCGGTGCCCTCGGCCGTGGTCGCCCGCTGCCCCGTCGCGGCCGCCGACGACGATCCGGCCGCGGCCGCCGAACGGGCCACCCTCTGGGGGCTGGACCTGCTGAGGCAGTGGCTCGGCGCCGCCGGCACGGCCGACCTGCCGCTGGTCGTCGTCACCCGGGGCGCCGAGCCACTGCCTCAG
>NZ_LIQX01000637.1 GCF_001418475.1 Streptomyces ossamyceticus
GGGGTGTGGGGGTGGGTGGGGGCGCGGCCGGGGCTGTAACCGGTCCCGTGGCAACGGGCGTTCAGCTTCCTGGGGCGGCTTCGTCACCGGCCGGGTCGCGGTTCTCCGGCGGGCGCCCTCGGCGGCGGCCCGTGCGGTCGGTGGTGCTCGCGGTCTCGCTCGTCGCCGGGCTTCTCGGGCTCACCGCTTCCGCCGCCGGGCCTCCCTCCACGTCGGTCACGGGCAGTGGTCGTCCCAAGCCGCACCAGGCGCGGGCCGGGACGGCTCAGCCCGTGGCTCCCCTCACCTGGACCGCCAACTTCCACACGCGCGGGGTCAACGGGTGCGGCGAGGACTACGTCGTCGCCAAGGCTCCGCAGCAGGTTCCTCCGCCGCCCCACCCGGAGGACGTCGCGGCGTGGGTCGACTCCCAGCGGGCGGTGCACGGCGGTCCCACCGGTGTGCAGATCACCGTCCAGGGACGCGGCTCCGCGGCCGTCGTCCTGGACGCCCTGCACGTGCGCGTGGTCAACCGGGCCGCACCCGCCGCCGACCGGGGCACCGTGTACTCCTTGGGCGACGGCTGCGGCGCCGGCATCATCCCTCGCTTCTTCTCCGTGAACCTCGACGCGCACCAGCCCCTGGCCCGTTCGGTACCCGGCGACAACGGGTCGGGGACCAAGATCCCCGCCATCAACTTCCCCTACCGGGTGTCCCTGCAGAAGCCCGAGGTCCTGGTCGTCTCCACGCTCAACAAGTCCTGCACCTGCGACTGGTACCTCGAACTCGCCTGGTCCTCACAAGGCCGCACCGGCACCGTCCGCATCGACGACCACGGGCAGCCCTTCCGCAGCACCAGCACCAAGGGGCTGAAGGGCTACCGGTACGACCGCATCTATCACAGCCCCGGCCGCTGGGTTCCGATCCCCGCCGTCAATATGGAGGGGGATGGAGGGGAGGGCTGACGCCACGACAGGTCGCGGACAGTGGTCAGTGGGTGCTTGTGCGGCGGATGTCGGTGACGTCGCCGGACACCGGCTCCAGCTTCACGACGAGGTCGGTCGTCACCGTCGGCGTCTCCCCTCCGCCGAAGGCGTGGGTGACCCTGATCTCGCGGCTGTCGCGGCCCTCGCTCACCGTCCAGTCCACGGGGACGTTCTGGGCACGCAGGACACCGTCCAGGTTGTTCTTCTTCTCCCACGCCGCCAGCCGCTTCGCGAAGGCCGGCGCCAGGTAGTGCGTGCGCAGCGCCTTGGCCAACTTGGTGTCCGGGCCCCCGGCGTCGTCCTTCGCGTCGACGTACGCGCCGTAGAAGTCGGCGATCCGGGTGACCGATTCACCGGTCCGGCCGCTGACCGACCGCTTCGTGGCGGACGGCTTCGCGGGGGCCGCGCTCGTGGGGCGGATGTCGGTGATGCCGCCGACCACCTCATGCTTCACGACGAACCTGGTCGTGGTCGTCGGCGACTCCCCGCCGCCGTAGGTCAGGGAGACGATGACGTCGAGACCGTTGCGGCTCTCGCCCACCGTCCACTCCACCGGGACGTTCTGGGCACGCAGGACACCGTCCAGGTTGTTCTTCTTCTCCCACGCCGCCAGCCGCTTCGCGAAGGCCGGCGCCAGGTAGTGCGTGCGCAGCGCCTTGGCCAACTTGGTGTCCGGGCCCGCGGTGTCGTCCTTCGCGTCGATGTAGGCGCCGTAGAAGTCGGCGGTCTGGGTCACCAGGTCACCGTTGAAGCCGGTGATCGACCGCGGCGCGGCGGATGCCGCTGCGGATGCCTTCGCGGGGGCGGGGGCGGCGGCCTGGGCCACCGCCTGAGTCGACACGCCGAGGCCGACGGCGAGGACGAGTCCGGCGGCGACGACCGCGCGGCGGCCCGGACGACGGAGTGCGCGGGTGTTCCTGCTCATGTCGTTTCTTCCTTCTGCTCGCATCAGTAGGGGGTCGCTCCCGGCCTGCGCCGGCTCTCCCGCCGGAAGCCGCCCCTGGGGCAGACCGCCGGGCATCGGGCGCCCCCACAGGGGCACACCGATGCCCGGTACGCAGGCACCAGGAAGGGGCGTCGACAGGCTGCGACCGGGGCCCTCGATCCGCCCCGGTCGGTGCGACATCCACAGGTTCGGAGACAGCGGGCGTCCCCCGCAACCACCACCGCCCGACCCGCGACGACGCAACCATCCCACCCACCCTGAGCTGCGGAAACGTGTGCTGCCTGAGATGCCGTCCTGAGACGCCCGGAGGCTGGGACGAGCCGGGGTCGTAGCGCGAGCTCCACGGCAGGGTCCATGTGCCGGTGGTGGTCGCCCCGTTGACGTCGGTCAGGTGCGTCCGTGCTCCAACGCCGTTGTCAGTGGACGCTGTCAGGATGTGGGTGGCGAGGAGTCGTCATCCGGAGGGACTGCATGAGTGGCGAGCTTGGTCCGCTGGTCATCACGCGCGCCGCAGCAGCACCGAGCCGGTCGGACCAACGCGAAACGGTCGGCGGGCTGGCCGAGTTGTGGAGCTGGGCCTGCTCCGACCCTGCCGACGACGCCATGCGCGGTGCCCTGGGCCGAGTACCTCGTGGCCACGGCGGTGGGCACACGGATGCGAACGCGTGCCCGTATGCGTCGCCGTCAGCCCGTGCGCCGGGCGCGGGTCACTGCCAGGCCGCCGAGAGCCGTGCCGATCAGTCCCAGTGCCAGGGCCATGGCGCCGGCGATCACCCCGTTGCCGGTGCCGGGGCCACCGTCGGCGACGGCCAGGTTCACCACGCCCATGACCAGGCCGACCAGTGCCGCCGCCAGGGCCATGACGGCCCTGTTTCGCCTGGTGCCGTTTGCACGGCCGCTGTCGTTTGCACGGCCGCTGTCGTTTCCACGGCCGCTGTCGTTGCCGTTGCCATTGCCGCTGCTGCCGTTGCCGGGACGATCGGTGGATCGGGTCAGAGCCAATACGCCGCTGACCACGCCGGCCAGTGCCACGAGGGCGGCCGTGGTGCCCACCAGTCGCCCGGAGGTCAGGCCGGTGGTGGCAGCCGACTGGACTGCGATGTGCGCGGCTGCCGGTACGGCAAGCACGGATGGGACTGCCATGGGATGCCTCCTCGTCTCCTGCGATTCGATGTCGCTTCAGTGCGATTCGATGTCGCCTCAGTGCGATTCGATGTCGGCCAGCATGTCCGTCGGCCCCGCCGCCGGTCGTCCGGCGGACGCAGACAATGCGCGCTGCCGCCGGTGGCTCACGCGCCTGCTACGGGCGCGGCAGACGACGCGCGGGTACCGCGGGCGCGGTAGTCGGCCTCTCGTTCGTGAGCGGGACTCGCCCGTAGTGGCGCCCGGCTAGGGTGCGCGTATGGGCAGAGGACGGTTCGGTGTCCCGGCCGGTGTCCGGGACTGGGCGGTCGCCGTCGGCGTGGCGGGGCTGCTGGTGGGCACCGGGCTGTCCGGTGAGAGCTCCACGGCCGACAGCGACCTGCTCGGCCATGCGCTGCTGGCGGGCAGCGGGCTGGCGCTGGCCGCCGCCCGCCGGGCTCCGCTCGTGGTCCTGGCCGTCACCGGGCTGTGTGCGGTGGGGTATCAGGCGGCCGGGTTCGACGTGCTGGCCGTCTCCTACCTGGTCGCGGTGTACGGCGCGGTGCGGGCCGGGCATCGCGGCCTCACCGTGGTGGCGTCCGTCGCCCTGCTGTTCGCTCTCCACCTCACGGCGCTGGTCTTCCAGGGCGAGCCGGTGCGGGAGGCGTTCGGGCGGGGCGGCGGAGTGCTCGAACTCGCCTGGCTGATCGCCGCCTTCGCGGCGGGGGAGGCGGTGCGGCAGGCCGAGCGGCGGGCGGAGGAGGCCGAGCGGACCCGGGAGGAGACGGCGCGACGTCGCGCCGACGAGGAGCGGCTGCGCATCGCACGGGAGTTGCACGATTCGCTCACTCACCAGATCTCGGTCATCAAGGTGCAGGCCGAGGTCGCGGTCCATGTCGCCCGCAGACTCGGCGAACAGGTGCCGGAGGCGATGCTGGCGATCCAGGAGGCCGGACGCGAGGCCAGCCGGGAACTGCGCGCCACGCTGGAGGCGTTGCGCGACGACGACACGACCCCGCCGCGCGGGCTCGACGACGTCCCGGAACTGGTGCAGAAGTCCCGGACGTTGGGGCTGGACGCGACCCTGACGATCGACGGACGGCAGCACGACGTACCGGCCGCGGTGGACCGGACCGTCTACCGGATCGTGCAGGAGGCACTCACCAACGTCGCCCGGCACGCTGACGCCACCACCGCGGCGGTCCGCATCGACTGCCTTCCGGACTCCCTCGCCATACGCGTCGACGACGACGGCAGGGCGACCCCGGCCGCCGCCCCGCTGCCCGGCCTCGGCCTGCTCGGCATGCGCGAACGCGTCACCGCCCTCGGCGGCCGGCTGCGCGCCGAACCACGAGACGGGGGCGGCTTCACCGTCCGGGCCGAGCTCCCCGTGGAGCGGACATCATGATCCGTGTCCTGCTGGTCGACGACCAGCCCCTCATTCGCAGCGGATTCCGCGCCCTCCTCGACCTCGAGGACGACATCGAGGTGGTGGCGGAGGCCGCCGACGGCAGCGAGGGCGTGGAACTCGTCAAGGAACACCTGCCCGACGTGGCTCTCATCGACATCCGGATGCCGGTCGTCGACGGCATCGAGGCAACCCGGCGCATCGCCGCGGACCCGGCCCTGGCCGGGGTGCACGTGGTCATCCTGACCAACTACGGCCTGGACGAGCACGTCTTCGACGCCCTGCGCGCCGGCGCCGCCGGATTCCTGGTCAAGGACGTCGTGCCGGAGGACTTCCTGCACGCCGTACGGGTCGCCGCTCGCGGCGACGCCCTGCTCGCGCCCTCGATCACCCGCAAGCTGATCCACCGGTACGTCACCCAGCCGTTCCCCACGGACACCGGCGCGGGGCTGGGGGAGCTGACCAGCCGCGAACGCGAGGCTGTCGTCCTGGCCGCACGGGGTCTGTCCAACGACGAGATCGCCGACCACATGGTGATCAGCCCGCTGACCGCGAAAACCCACATCAACCGGGCCATGACCAAGCTCCGGGCCCGTGACCGGGCCCAACTCGTGGTCTTCGCGTACGAGTCCGGCTTGGTGGCCCCGCGCACCTCTTGACCGGGTGCTGTCACCACTCGTGAACAGTGCCAGGTACCCGGACCTCAGGGCACACGGTCGGCATCCGGGCGCCCGAGGGGTGGCGCGTCGAGCTGAGATCGACCGCCTACCGGCAGTCGTGGGCGCCATGGCTACCGTGCGTCGAGAAGGTCCAGGCGTCGGAGGACGCGGGTGGCGTTGGGGGCGAGTTGGATGCCGGCGCCGATCTCGCCGAAGCGGGACGCCCGCTCGACCACCGTCACCTCGCATCCGGCTCGGCTCAGACTCACCGCCGCGGTCAGCCCTCCGATCCCGGCGCCGACGACGATCGCCCGCAGGCGGACGGGCCTCCCCTTGCCGGGCGTACGAGCGCCGACGGACCGCTCGACACAGGCCCGAAAGCTGTGCGGGCCTCCCACCACCGGCCGCCCCAGCCTGGACAGGCCCTCCGTCACCAGCCACACCGTGTCAGCCATCCCCCGGCCTCCCCTCGACACACCGCAGGGAAACGGCACAGCGCCGAAACGCGGCGATGTCATCCCGGTCCGAAGGCGCGGCGTGCGCGTCGAGCCGGGCCTGGTCGGCCGCCTTCGTTCGGCACCGGTCCCTCCCCACGTGGGGACCGGTGCCGAACGGTGCGGGGGTGCTCGATCCGGGTCAGGGGACTGGATCGAGGTCTCGGCGGACGGATCGTCGCTGATCCCGTCCGTGTGCTCTGGATGATCACGTCCGTCGGTGTCGGTGATCGCATCGGTGAAGCTGACCTAAAACGAACGGCGGCATGAGTCGTCTCTGCGTGCGCTGCGCTGGTGGCCTGCGAGGGCGCCACCCGAGGCGGTGACTGCTTGGTCGTGATCCTGCCAGTCGGGGCCAGCGGCGAGGAGGGCCCGAGGGCGTCCGGACGGCTTCGCCGCAGGTCAGGCATATAAAGTGAGTTTTCCGGTCCGGATGTCCAGCAGCGGGGGAAGTTAAGGGGTGGAGGCCTTGAGTGACGACTCAGGGGCACGCACGGCCTTCGCGGAACGTCTCGCACTGCTGTACAAGGAGGCGGGCAATCCTCCCCTCAAGAGTGTTTCCGAGGCGGTCGTCCGACTGCAAAGGGTCGATGAACGCGGGCGTCCGGTGCGGGTCTCCGCCCAGCGGATCAGCGACTGGCGGCGGGCCAAGAACGTGCCCGCCCAGTTCGCCGCCCTCGCCGCCGTCCTGCACGTCCTGATACCCGAGGCGCGGCGCGCGCGGCCCGTGCCGGTGTCCAAGGGGCTGTACGACCTGGCCCAGTGGCAGCGGCTCTGGGAGCGGGCGGTGGCCGACCCGGCCGGCGAGCGGACCGCCCCGGCCGGGGCCTCCACGGAAGAGGAACCGCCGCCTCCGGGGGACGCCCCCGCCGTCCCCGGCGGGGTCTGCCCGTACCGGGGGCTGGCCTCCTACCGGCAGCAGGACGCCCGCTGGTTCTTCGGGCGGGAGCGCAGCACGGACGCCCTCGTCGGGCAGCTCCGGGCGGTGGAGAAGACGGGCGGCCTCGTCATGCTCGTCGGCGCCTCGGGGGCGGGGAAGTCCTCCCTCCTCAACGCCGGCCTGGTGCCCGCCGTGCGTGAGGGCGCGCTCGGCGGCGGGGACGGCCCCGGCGCGGACGGACCCGGCGGCCCGGTTCTCCAGCTGGTCCCCGGTGCCGATCCGATCGGGGAGCTGACCCGCCACATTCCCGAGCTCGCGCAGGTCGTGTCCGCCGCGTACGAGCCCGGTACATCGTTCTTCGCCGACGCGGTACGGGAGGCCGTCACGGCCTGGGCCCGCCACCGCACGACCGCCGCCACGTCCGCTGCCTCAGCCACCTCCACCACGTCCGCTGCCTCAGCCACCTCCACCTCCGCTGCCTCCGCCACCTCCACCTCCGCCACGTCCGCTGCCTCCCCCACGTCCGCTGCCTCCTCCGTCACCTCCGCCGCGTCCGGAACGAGCGACCCCGCCCGCCCCGTCCTGATCGTCGACCAGTTCGAGGAGACGTTCACGCTCTCCGCAGACGAGGCCGACCGGCGGACGTTCATCCAGTTGCTCACCGCCGCCTGCACGCCCGGAGCCGCGGGGGACCTCGCGCCCGTGCTGGTCGTGCTGGGGATCCGGGCCGACTTCTACGAGGAGTGCCTCGGGTATCCGGAGCTGGCGGACGCCTTGCAGCACCGGCACATGGTGCTGGGGCCGCTGACGACCGCGGAGCTGCGGGAGGCGGTGACCGGGCCGGCCAAGGCCGTGGGGCTGGAGCTGGAGCCGGGGCTGGCCGAGCTGATCGTGCGCGAGGTGAGCGCGGACGGGCCGCGGGGCGCGCACGACGCGGGGGTGCTGCCGCTGCTGTCGCACGCGCTGCTCGTGACGTGGCAGCGGCGCAAGGCGGGGCGGCTGACGCTGGCCGGGTACCGGGCGGCAGGCGGCATCCAGGGCGCCGTGGCGGCGACCGCCGAGCGGGCCTGGTCGGGGCTGGACCCGGCGGCCCGTACGGCGGCGCGGTTGCTGTTGCTGCGGCTGGTGCGGCTCGGCGAGGACACGCAGGCCACCCGACGGCGCGGGACCCGGCGGCAGCTCGCGGACGAGTCGACGGACCCCGGCAAGACGGAGGAGTCGCTGGAGGCGTTGGTGCGCGCCCGGCTGGTGACGCTCGACGCGGAGACCGTGGAGATCACCCACGAGGCGCTGCTGCACGCCTGGCCCCGGCTGCGGAGCTGGATCGACGAGGGCCGGGGCGACCATCTGCTGCGCCAGCGCCTGGAGGAGGACGGCCGGGCCTGGGAGGAGTCGGACCGCGACACGTCGCTGCTGTACCGGGGTTCCCGGCTGGAGCAGGCCCGTAGCTGGGCGAGGTCCGCCGACGACACCCTGTTGACGCGCGGCGCGGTGGAGTTCCTGGCCGCCGCGGTGAGACTGCGCAAGCGCACGGTGTGGATCAGCCGGAGCGCGGTGGCCGCCCTGGTGGCGCTCGCCCTGGTGGCCGTCGGTTCGGCGGTGGTCGCCTGGCAGCAGCGCAACGACGCCGTGTTCGAGCAGGTGGTCGCCGAGGCGGACCGCGTCCAGTACACCGATCCGTCGCTGTCGGCCCAGCTCGACCTGGTGGCGCACGGGCTGCGCCCCGGCGACGAGGGCACCAACAACCGGCTGATCTCGATCGTGAACGCGCCGCTGGCCACCCCGCTGCTCGGCCACACCGGCGCCGTCTACCTCACTTCCTACAGCCCCGACGGGAAGTACCTGGCCACCGCCAGCTACGACCGGACCGTCCGCCTGTGGGACGTGTCCGACCCGTCCCGCCCGAAGGCCCTGGGCAAGCCCCTCACCGGGCACAGGAGCTGGGTGAGCAGCGCCGTCTTCAGTCCGGACGGCCGGACGCTCGCCAGCGCCGGCGACGACGGGGAGATCCGGCTGTGGGACGTCCGCGACCCCCGCTCGCCCCGGTCGTCGGGCGCACCGCTGACCGGTCATGACGGCACGATCTACCTGGTCGCCTTCGGTCCGGACGGGAGGACGCTGGCGTCCGTCGGCGAGGACCGCACCGTGCGGCTGTGGGACGTGTCCGACCCGTCCCGCCCGAAGGCCCTGGGCAAGCCCCTCACCGGGCACGACGCGCCCGTGCGTTCCGTGGCGTTCAGCCCGGACGGCAGGACCCTGGCCGCCGGGGGCGACGACCGGACCGTACGGCTGTGGAACGTCGCCGACCCACGGCACCCGGCCGCGCTCGGCGCCCGGCTCAGCGGCCACACCGGCACCGTGCACTCGGTGGCGTTCAGCCCCGACGGGCGCACCCTCGCCAGCGGCAGCGCCGACAACACCGTCCGGCTGTGGAACGTCGCCGACCGACGGCATCCGGCCGCGCTCGGCGCCCCGCTCAGCGGCCACACCGGGCCGGTGTGGTCGGTGGCGTTCAGCCCCGACGGGGGGATGCTGGCCGTCGCCAGCGCGGACAGCACGGCGAGCCTGTGGAACGTCCGCGACCCGGCGTACCCGTCGCAGGTGGGTGAGCCGCTCGCCGGGGCCAGCGGCGAGATGTACGCGCTGGGCTTCAGCCCGGACGGCCGGACCCTCGCCACCGGGAGCGGGGACGGCAAGGTCCGGCTGTGGTCGATACCGACGGCGGACATGGTCGGCCAGAACGGGGTGTTCCGGCCGGACGGGCGGGTGCTCGCCACGGCCGGGCGCGACGGCCGGATCCGGCTGTGGGACGTGCGCAGTCCCGGCCGGCCGGTGGCGCTGAGCAGGCCGTTCCTGGTCAAGGACGGCGGCAACCGCTCCCTCGCCTTCTCCCCCGACGGCCGCACCCTCGCGATCGTGACCGGGAACCGGGCGGTGCACCTGTGGGACGTCCGCGACCCCGCGCACCCGGTCCCCCACGCGGAGCCCCTGATGCTGCGGACCCGCTACACCGACGCGATGGCGTACAGCCCGGACGGGCGCACCCTGGCCACCCCGTACGACGATCACACCGTGCAGTTGTGGGACGTGAGCGACCCGGCCCGTGCCGTCCCGCTCGGCAAGCCGCTCACCGGCCACAAGGGCTACATCCTCGCCCTCGCCTTCAGCCCCGACGGCCGCACGCTCGTCAGCGGCAGCGCGGACGGCACCGCCCGGCTGTGGAACGTGACCGATCCGCGGCGCCCCGCCCGGCTCGGCGCACCCCTCACCGACCACCGCGGCCCCGTCAACGACCTGGCGTACAGCCCGGACGGTTCCACGCTGGCCAGTGGTAGCGACGACGACACGGTGCGGCTGTGGGACGTCTCCGACCCCGGCGACGCGACCCGGCTCGGCGAGCCGCTCACCGGCCACACCGAGGCCGTCGTGTCGCTGACCTTCAGCGAGGACGGCCGGACCCTGGCCAGCGGCGGCAACGACAACACGGTCCGGCTGTGGGACGTCTCCGAC
>NZ_LIQX01000638.1 GCF_001418475.1 Streptomyces ossamyceticus
CGCCCGCGGAGCGGCCCGGCCGCCGAGCTCACAGGGCGCCCGCGAGATCCAGCGCCGCCACGTAACCGAAGGTCATCGCGGGCCCGATCGTCGAGCCCGCTCCCGCGTAACTGTGGCCCATCACCGCGGCGCTGGCGTTGCCCGCCGCGTACAGGCCGCGGATCACCGAGCCGTCCGGGCGCAGCACGCGGGCGCGGGCGTCGGTGAGGAGCCCGCCCTTGGTGCCGAGGTCGCCGGGGACGATGCGCAGGGCGTAGTACGGCGGCAGCCACAGTGGCGCCAGACAGGAGTTGGGCTGCACGGACGGGTCCGTGTAGTAGTGGTCGTAGGCGCTGTCGCCACGCCCGAAGTCGGCGTCGTCGCCCTGCCGGGCCAGGGAGTTGAAGCGGTCGACGGTGGCGCGCAGCGCGCCCGCGGGAACGCCGATCGCCGAGGCGAGCGCGTCCAGCGACCACGCCTTGTGGGCGGCCCCGGCGTCGTACCACTCGGCGGGGAACGGGAACGTCGGCACGATGTCCTTGAACAGGTACCGGTTGCGGTAGTTCTGGTCGACGATCAGCCAGGCCGGGATGTGCCGGGCGGCCGGGGTGTCGCGCTCGTACATCGTGTGGACGACATCGCTGTACGGCCCGGCCTCGTTGACGAACCGGGCACCCGCCGCGTTGACCAACAGCCCACCGGGGAGCGTGCGTTCGGCGAGGCAGAACCACGGCTGCCCCGGTGTGGCGATGGCCGGTCCCCACCAGGCGTCGTCCATCAGCGCCACGTCGGCGCCCGCGCGCTGCCCGGCGCGGATGCCGTCGCCTGTGTTCTCCTTGGCGCCCACGGACCAGTGGGCGACGGGCTGCTCCTGGTACTGCTCGCGCATGGCGGCGTTGTGCTCGAAGCCGCCGGAGCCGACGATGACGCCGCGCCGGGCGCGCAGCAGTCCGGGGGAGCCGTCGCGGGTGACGACGGCCCCAGTGACCGTCCCGTTCTCGATGTGCAGGTCGGTGAGAGGGGTGTCGAGCCACACCGGAACGCCGGCGGAGAGGAGCCCGGCCCGCAGTCCGCCCGCCAGGGCCTGGCCCATGGTGAGCGGCTTCTGCCCGAGCAGCGCGGCCTTGGTCCCCCGTGCGAGGCACTCGGTGGCGACGGCGATCCCCTTGGCGCTCACGGCTGTCAGGGCGAGCCACTTGTAGTCGGCGCTGAAGACGACCATGCCGGGCGGGGTGGCCAGGTACGCCGGGTTCAGCCGGGCGAGTTCGGCGCCCAGCACGTTCCCGTCGAGCTGGTCCGGCTCGATGGAGCGGCCGTTCGGCAGACCGCCGGGCAGCTCCGGGTAGTAGTCGCTGTACCCCTCCATCCAGCGGAACCTGAGCGGGCTGTTCGCCATGACGAAGGAGAGCATGGCGGGGCCGTGGTCCAGGAACGCCTTCTGCCGGTCGGCCGGCACGTCGTCGCCGACCACGGCCGCGAGGTACTGGGCGGCCTTGGCCGGGGTGTCGGGCACACCGGCGGCCTTGATGACGCTGTTGTTGGGCAGCCAGATCCCCGCGCCGGAACGGGCCGCCGACCCCCCGAAGGTCGGCGCCTTCTCCACGACGACACAGCTCAGCCCCTTCTTGGCCGCCGTCAGCGCGGCGGTCATCCCGGCGGCACCGGAGCCGATGACGACGACGTCGTAGGTGCCGAGCAGGGGAGGGGCGGCAGCCGATTCCGCCGCGACGGCCGTACCACCGAGCCCCCCGGCCGCCACGGCGGCCCCGGCGGCGGCCCCGAGCACACGCCGCCGCGACGGGGCGGCGGCCGGAACGGTCGTACGTCTGTGGGGGTCCGCGCTCTTGGACATGCAGGTCGCTCCAGCCTGGTGAAGGGGTGGGTGGCCGTGCTGTTCGCCCGGCGGACACACGTCTGCCGTGTGTCCCTGGGCGGGGTGCGGAGCCTTGAATCTGACGGGCGGGGATGGCGAAGTCAAGGCATGTGTCGGGCAGGATGTTCGGTACGAGAATGCGTCTGCGTTTCGCATGCACAGCGGGTCGGCTCGTCGAAGCGTGCTGTACAACAATGCGGCTGTCTCTGCATGGTTGAATCTCCGGCGCTGTCTCGACCGGACCGCCGCAGGCTCTGCCCCTTTGGGTGCCCGTTCGCGGTGCTCGGCTGCGCGCGTCAGGCACCTCCCGCAAAGTTAGGTGAAGCTGCTGATGAAACCGACGGCTCCCGAATACGTCGTACTCCTGGTGGATGTCTCGGCGCTGCCCGCGGAGGCGTTGGAGGAACTAACGGAAACCGCGTTCGCCGGAGTGACGGCGGAGGTGCGGAATCCGTCGAGTGAACCCTGCGCCGGGTTCACCTCTGCCCTCGTCTGACCCGTGGCTTTCGTTTCGGCTCCACTGTTCTCCTGTGTTTCGGCCAAGTGTGAACGGATGCCTCGTCCTGCCATAGCGCCCTGACCGCATGGGTATGACAGCCGCGTACACCTACCGGCGCGGGATCCGCCGCAGCCGGACGTGGGGTGGCGGGGGGTGCCCTTGGACCGGGAGCCGTACTTCTTTCTCAGTTATGCGCGCCGGGACGACCGTGAGGACGCTTTCGTGGGTCGGTTCTACGAGGACCTGGTCGCGGAACTGGACCGCCTGGGCGCGGACTGCGGCGGTCAGACACCGTTCCGTGATGTCGAACGGATGGGACTCGGTACCGCGTGGGAACGGATGCTCGGGCGGGAGGTCGGCAACTGTCGTGCCCTGGTGGCGCTGTGTTCGCCCGCCTATCTGAACAGCCCATACTGCGGCAAGGAATGGGCGGCCTTCCAGGAGCGGCTGGTCGCCTACCGCGGAGAGACCGAGTTCGACGTACCCGCGCTCATCCCGGTGCTGTGGGTTCCCCTGCGCGGCGGAATGCCCGAGGAGATCAGCCGCTATCAGTACTACGAACCCGCGATGGGTAAGGAGTACCCCGAGCAGGGGCTGATGGGCCTGCTGCGCACCGACCCCACGGGCGATGCCTACCGGACGGTGCTGCACCTCGTCGCGAAGCGGGTCTGGTACGCCGCGGAGCGTTTCCGGCTGCCCCGGGTGGAGCACCTCGACCTGGCGACCGTGCGCAGCCCTTTCCTCGGAGGAGACGCGGCCCATTCGGCCGAGCGCGTCACCGGGCATGTCCGTGTGTTCGTGGCTGCCGGGGCCGAGGACGCTCTGCCCGCCGACAGGCTGCGGCGCGAGTACTACGGCCCGTCACCACTCGACTGGACGCCGTACCGCCCGCCTCTGCACCCCACAGTCGCCCACCGTGCCCAGCGCGTGATCATCGACGAAGGCTGCACAACCAGCCTCGAAGTCGTCGACCGCGACCTCGGCAGCAAACTCGACGAGGCGCTGCGCAACAACCAGACCAGCGTGCTGCTGGTGGATGCCTGGGCCGCACGGGATGTGCCCTATCGCCACCCCCTCGTCGACTACGACAGGCGGCATCATCCCGCCACCGGGGTGCTCGTGCCCTGCCACAACACGGACGACGAGTCCGGCGACGAGGCCCTGTGGGAAGACCTGCGTGACGTCTTCGAACGCAACTGGATGCGGCGCAACGACCCCTATGACCCGCTGTTCCGGGTGCGGGTGGGCAAGGAGCAGTTCGAGAGCCGGCTGGCCGTGATGGTCACGGTGTCCCAGAATCGGTTGATGGAGAACGCCACTCCGCGCAGGCTGCCGGTCGGACCCCTGCCTCCTCCGCTGCCCGCCCTCACCGTGCCGGCTCAGCCCGGTGCGAGAGACGTGGATCGTCGAGCAGCCCTTCCGGCGGAAGGACCGGGGCGATGACCTCACAGGACCCGGACACCGGGCGGATCGTCACCTTTTACTCCTACAAGGGTGGCACGGGACGGACGATGTCCCTCGTCAACGTCGGCTGGATCATGGCGAGCAACGGCCTTCGGGTCCTGCTCGTCGACTGGGACCTGGAGGCACCCGGCCTGCACCGCTATCTCCGGCCGTTCCTCGTCGACCCCGAACTGCGCGACACCGACGGTCTGATCAACCTCGTACAGGCATATGTGGGCCGGGTGATGGGCGCCGGGGAGGCCGACCCTCGGATGCAGGACGCGGGTGCCCCACAGCGGCCCGCCCCGATGAGCGAGGCCGAGCTTCGGGAATGCGCCCGTCTCGGCCCCTACACCACGGGCCTCGATCCGAGTCTGCCGCCCGCCGGCCGCCTGGATTTCCTTCCTGCCGGGCGGCAGTCGGTGTCGTATTCCGCCGCCGTCACCAGCTTCAACTGGCACGCCTTCTACGACCGCATGGGCGGCGGCTCCTTCCTCCAAGTACTGCGGGAGGAGATGAAGGCCGCGTACGACTACGTGCTCATCGACAGCCGAACGGGTGTCAGCGACATCTCTGGGATCTGTACGGTCCTGATGCCCGACATCCTGGTGGACGGCTTCGCTCTGAACCTCCAGAGCATCAACGGCGGCGTCGATGTCGCCTCATCCGTGACCGAGTCCGCGCAGCGCCCCATCCGCATCCTCCCGGTGCCGATGCGGGTCCAGTACGACCAGAGGGAACGGCTCGACGCGGGCCGGGCCTCCTCCCAGGACCGTTTCGCGCCGTTCCTCTCATGGCTCCCTTCGGAGAGCCACCAGCGTTACTGGGGCGACGTCGAGATCCCGTACAAGTCCTTCTACGCGTACGACGAGATTCCGGCCACCGTGGGTGATGGTTCCTTCCGGGAGGGCTCCCTGCTCAGCGCCTTCGAAAGACTCACCAAGTGGATCACCGAGGGACGCGTGACGTCGTTCGCGCCGTTGCCCACGGATGTACGGCAACGGTACGAGGCGGCGTACCTGTACGGCTCCCGGACGCCGCCGTCGCGTGTTCGCGTCAGTTACGCGCCGCCCGACCGGATGTGGGCGGAATGGGCCCTCGCCCACCTGACATCCGTCGGCTACGAGGTCTCCCTCGACAGCACCCGCGCCCAGGCCGACGGAACACAGCGCGAGGAGGAGACCGACCGGCGGGCCCGGCGCGTGACACTGCTCTCACCGGACCACCCGGACTGGTTCCGAACCGGCGGAGCCCGGGACGAGTCATGGCGCGACATCTCCCGCAGCGCTCCCGTGGCGGTGCGCGTGCGGGGATCCGCGAGCGCCCCACCGAGCGGCGTCGGCGTCTCGCTCGCCACCGACCTCACCCTCTGCTCCGCCTCCGACGCCGCCCGTCGGCTGCTGGCGGCCGTCGGCCCGCCCCCGGGTTCGGCCACCGGTGAGGGGTCCGCTGCCTTTGAGGCCGTCACCGTGCCGTTTCCCGGCGAGTCACCCGCCGTGTGGAGCCTGCCCGCACGGAACCCGTCCTTCACCGGACGGGACGCCGTACTCGAGGAGCTGCGCGACCACTTCACCGCCGGGCCCGCGACTCCGCCCCTCGTCCTGTGCGGAGTGGGAGGCATGGGCAAGACGCAACTCGCCGTCGAGTACGCCCACCGTTTCAAGGCTGCCTACGACGTGATCTGGTGGATCCCCGCCGAGCAGCGCGGCCTGATCCGACCCGCTCTCGCCGACCTCGCCCCCCGGCTCGGAATCGATGCCGGCGACGACGCCGACCGCACGGCCGAGGCGGTGCTTCGGGCTCTGCGGCGGGGCGAGCCCTACGACCGCTGGCTCCTGATCTTCGACAACGCCGAACGCCCTGACGAGCTGGCCGACCTGCTGCCCGAGGGGCCAGTCGGCGGACATGTCCTGCTCACCTCTCGCGACCGCGCCCGTGTGCCCGGCGGGGAACTCATCGATGTCGACGTGTTCCGTCGACGTGAGAGCGCCGAACTCCTGCACCGCCTGAACCCCGGCCTGGCCGAGCAGGAGGCCGACCAGGTGGCCGAGGAACTCGCCGATCTACCGCTGGCCGTCGGCCAGGCCGCCGCTTGGCTCAGCGAGAGCAGCATGCCGGTGGCCATCTATCTGGATCTTCTGAAGGACCGGCTCACCACCGTCCTGAGCGACACCCGTCTGCCTGAGCGGGACTATCCGCGTTCCGCCGCCGCCACCTGGTGCCTCGCTGCGGAGGACCTGCGCCGTGTCGACCCGGCAGCGGCCGATCTTCTGGAGATCTGCTGCTTCCTCGGCCCCGAGCCGATTCCCATGCGTCTGCTCTACAGCGATCCTGTTGCCCGGGCGCTGGCACCGGGAGAGGGCGAGCCCGCCGACGCGTTCGCCGCCGCTCGCGCGGTGCGTGCGGTCAACCGCTTCGGACTGGCGCGGAGCGACAGCGCGAGTGAGAGCGTCACCGTGCACCGGCTGGTCCAAGCGGTCATCCGGGACCAGGTGGCGGAGGACCGAGCCCTTCGAGTGCGCGGTGTCGTGCACTCGGCGCTCGTCCAGGCCAGCCCCGAGGACCCCGACGTACCGGCCGACTGGGGTCGCTACGCCGAGCTGATCCCGCACCTGTGGCCGTCCGACGCCGCCCGCACCGCTGATCCCAAGGTCCGGCGCTGGATCTCCGACGCCACGCGCTACCTCTGGAAGCGCAGCCTTTACGGGGCCGCCCGTGAACTCGCCGAACGCACCCTCAGCACCTGGGAGCAAGCCGGAATCGGTGATCAGGACGACCCCCAGACCCTGCTGCTCCGCACTCAGCTCGGCAACATCCTGCGCGCACAGGGCGAGTTGGTGGACGCGTACCGCATAGACCGGGACACCTTCGAGCGGTTCCGCGCCACCCAGGGGCCGGCGTACGAGCACACCCTGGCCGTGGCCGGGAACGTCGGCGCCGACCTGCGTTCCCTGGGCCTTTACCAGGAGGCTCGCGTGCTGGAGCGGACGACCCTGGAGACGGCCCGGCGCGTGCTGGGTGAGGAGCATCAGCGCACCCTGATGTCCATGAACAACCTCGCGGTGTCGGAGCATGTGGCGGGTGACCGGCGCGCGGCTGTGGAGCTCCACCGGCACGCCTACACGTTGCAGAGCCGACTACGGGGCCCGGACAGCCTCTACACCCTGATCTTCGCCAGTAACTACGCCCGAGGCCTGCGGGACAGCGGACGGCTGGACGAGTCGTTGCGGCTGCTGGACGTCACCGTGCGGGGGTTCGAGCAGACCTGCGGAGAGAACCACATCGGTACACTGCGTGCCCGCAAGAACCTTGCGGTGGCACTGCGCAGAGCCGGCGAGTACGAACGCGCCCTGGAGATGGATGAGGACATCCACGCCTGGTATGTCGACGCGCACGGCCCCGCCCATCCCGACACCCTGGCCGCGGTATCCAGTCTCGCCGGTGACCTGGCGGCCCTCGGCAGACTCGACCGCGCTGAACAACTGGCCGAGCAGGCTGTGGAACGTTGGGAGTCGTACCTGGGCGTCGAACACCCCGCTACGCTCGTGGCCGTCACCAATCTGTCCGTCTACCGGCGTCTACTGGGCCGCAGGGAAGAGGCGCTGGCACTGTCGGAGCGCGCCCTGCGCGGACTTGAGGCCGCGGTCGGTGAGACTCATCCGTACACACTGAGCTGCATGATCAACCACGCCAACGACCTGGTGGCCGCCGGACGCCCGCAGGAGGCGAGCGCACTGGAGCGGAAGGCTCGGCACGCCTGCCTCGAAGTCCTGGGCCCCGAGCACCACGACACCATCGCGGTCACGGCCAACCTTGCCCTGAGTCTGCGTACCGTGGGTCAGCAGGACGAGGCCGATCGTCTGATGGAGGAGGCGGTGCGCCGCGCGAGAAGTACGCTGGGCGAAGCCCACCCCATGACACGCAGACTCCTGTCGGGAGAGCGGCTCGACTCGGACGTCGAACCGCCGACCACATGATCGGTGGTGGCTCGATGCGACGGTCGAGTGAGACGACGACTCCCCAGGACGCTTCCTTCCTCTCCCGTGAACCCAGAGCGACCGATGCCGATGTGCGCCACCAGTTCCCAGCACGCCGAGCCGGGCAGTGGTCAACCGGTGGTCCCGTTCCGGCAGTTCCTCCTGAAGATCCACAGCAGGTGCAATCTGGCCTGCGACTACTGCTACGTGTACGAGGCCGCCGACCAGAGTTGGCGGGGGCGCCCCCGCCGGATGACGGCGGCCACGGCGGAGCGCACGGGGCGGCTGATCGCTGAGCACGCTGCAAGACATGGGCTCCGCGAGGTGACCGTGGTCCTGCACGGTGGGGAGCCGCTGTTGGTCGGCCCGGATCATCTGGAGACGCTGCTCGGGGTGCTCGTGGACGCGCTCGAAGGGGTCGTGACGCCGCGCCTGGTCGTGCAGACCAACGGGCTCCGTCTCGCCGAGGATCCTCGGCTGCTTCCCGTCCTCGACCGGTACGGCGTGCGTATCGGGGTCAGCCTGGACGGCACGGCGGCCTCCCACGACCGGCACCGACGCCACCATGATGGGCGCGGCAGTCACGCCGACACCGTCCGAGCCCTGAAGGAACTCGCCGACGGTCCCTACCGACCGCTCTACACCGGACTGTTGTGTGTGATCGACATGACCGCCGACCCGGTCGAGACATATGAAGCGCTGATCGAGTGCGCCCCACCCCTGATCGACCTGCTGCTGCCGCATGCCACCTGGCAGACTCCGCCGCCGGGCCTGGAGAAGGGAACCGTACGACCCGAAGCCCCGCCGCCGCAGGGGGTCTACGGTCGATCCACCCCCTACGGTGACTGGCTGCGCACCGTCTTCGACCGCTGGTACGACGCCCCGCGACGGGAGACCCGTATCCGGCTCTTCGAAGCGATCATGGCGCCCATGCTGGGGGGCAGAGCGTGCAGCGAGGCGGTGGGACTGACGCCGGTCGACCTCGTGGTGGTGGAGACCGACGGGGCGATCGAGCAGGTGGACTCGTTGAAGGTCGCGTATCACGGTGCCCCGGCGGCAGGACTCCATGTGTCGCAGGACACCTTCGACGATGCCGCGGCGCACCCGGCATTCCGCGCCCGCCAGCTGGGCCTCGACGGCCTGGGGTCGGTGTGCCGGGGCTGCTTCCGCGCCCCCGTCTGCGGCGGAGGTCTGTACACGCACCGCTACGACCCGGAGGCGGAGCACCCCTTCTCCGCTCCGTCCGTCTACTGCGCCGATCTCGCATTGCTCGTCGACCACATCCACCGACGTCTCGCACCCGACGCGGCGAAATTGTTGCGGGTGAAAGGGACGTGAGGCGGCAGCGGTGGGTGTGGCGCACGACCCGTGGCGGGCGCCGAGACAGGAGATGTCGGCATCGTGATGTGCACATGGCCGGATGAGGCGCGTCGCCCGACGTCCGAGCCGACGTCACGCGCTGGAACCGTTTCGCGGGAAGGCCGAACGGGAACGGTCCGGGCAGCGTGGTCCCGGTCCTGACGGACCGAGGGAGGGGGAGCGCTGTGCATGACCTTGCACGGGCACCGGACCATATCCGGGCGCCCGACGGTCGCCTGCTGCGGGTCGAGTGCTCGGGGGATCCGGCAGGACAACCCGTCTTTCTCTTCCACGGCATGCCGGGCAGCCGCGTCGGCCCCCGGCCACGGCCGATGTTCCTCTATCAGCGGGGGACGCGACTCATCAGCTACGACCGCCCCGGCTACGGAGGCTCCGACCGCCGAGTGGGGCGTCGCATCGTGGACGCGGTGGAGGACGTGACCGTCGTCGCCGACGCACTCGGTGTCGACCGGTTCGCGGTGGTGGGCCGTTCCGGGGGCGCCCCGCACGCCCTGGCGTGCGCCGCCCGGCTGCCGCATCGGGTGACGAGGGCCGCGGCACTGGTCACCCTCGCGCCCCGTGACGCGGCGGGTCTGGACTGGTTCGCGGGTATGGCGCCGTCGAACGTGCGGGACTTCCGTTCGCTGCTCGCCGACCCGCAGGGCTTCACCGACCGACTGATCCCGCGTTCCGCTGCCATCCGCTCCGACCCCGCCCGCCTGCTGGAGGACCTCCGCGCCGATCTCACCGACGACGACCGTCTGATCGTCTCCGACAACGGCATCCGCTCCATGCTGCTGCGCAACTACCACGAGGCGGTGCGGCTCTCCCCGTACGGATGGCTCGACGACGCGCTCGCGTTGACCTCGCCCTGGGGCTTCGACCCCGGCGAGATCCGAGTGCCCGTGCTGTTCTGGTTCGGGGCGAAGGACGTCTTCTCCCCGGCGGCCCATTCGTCGTGGCTCGCCGAACGGATCCCGCGTGCCACGGCCGTCCTCGAACCTGCCGCCGCCCACTTCGCCTCGCTTCGGGCCCTGCCGACGGTGCTGAGCTGGCTCCTCAAGGGGGCACCCCTGCCCATGACACCACCGGTCTGATCCGTGGGGACACACCCGTGGAACTCCGTCAGACTGCCAGTGGCTCCAGATCGCGGTAGACCCGGCGTTCCTGGGAGACGAGGTTGGAGATGCCGTTCTCCTCGCCCAACTGGCGGTTCTGCCGTGTGAGTTCCGCGATCGTCTCCGCGCGCAGGCGCTCCGCCTCCTCGGTCCGGCCGAGCCCCCGTAGGGTCAGGGTGGAGTTGGCGACGACGCCCAGTGCCTCCGGATGGTGCGAGCCCAGTACCTGCTGGAGCGCGGCCCGGGCCGGCTCCTCAAGTGCCCAGGCCTCCTCGTACCGGCCCTGTTCGGCGCAGATGTTGGCGTAGTTGGCCTGGCAGAAGAGGGTGTGCGGATGCTGGTCGCCCAGCACGTCCGCCATCCGGTGCATCACCCGCTGGAACACCGCGTCAGCCTCCTCGGCGTCCCCGCAGGCCCAGTGGTAGACGCCGAGGTTGTTGAGCGCGGCCTGCGTGTACGGATGCTCTTCCCCGGGCACCCGCACGTACTCGGCCAGCGCGGCCAGCGCGATCCTGCGTGCCTCCTCACGCTCGTCGGCGGCATACAGGTCCGCCGCCCAGTTCAGGTCGCAGGCCAGCGAGTCCGGGGTATGGGCGTCGTACTGCTTGTGGTACTGCTCCCGGGTCGCGTGCGTCAGCCGCTTCGCGTTCTCGAAGTCCCCCGCTCGTCTCAGCGACACGGCCAGCGACTTCGCGCAGCTGAGCGTGCCGGGGAAGTTCTTGCCCAGCACCCGTTTGTGCGCCTCGTACGCCTCCGACAGCAGGGCCACCGAGTCCGTGTAACGGCCCACCTCGCGCAGGTCTCGGCCGAGGCTCGTGGCCGAGGACAGCGTGTACGGGTGGTCGGGGCCGAGGACGTCCCTGCGGCGGCCGTAGGTCTCCTGGTCGATGTCCCGGGCGTCGTCGTAGCGGCCGACCATGCGCAACGCCAGCGCGAGGTTGTTCGCGGCACTCAGCGTCCGCGGGTGCGACTCGTGGAAGATCTCGCTGAACCCCTGGTGGGCGTCGCGGGCCAGCTCCACCGCGTTGCGGTACTCGCCGAGGGCCGCGCAGTCGCTGGCGAGGGACGAGGTGGTGATGTACGTGTGGGCATCGGACGGGCCGAGGACACGGCGCTGGTGTTCCACGAGGCCCTCGTCGATCGCCTTGGCCTCCACGAAACGCCCCTGGGAACGCAGGACGTTGGCGAGCTGGCCCCGCAGGTACAGATGCTGCCGGTCGTTCTCGCCGAGCGTCTGCCGCCAGTGCGCCAGCAGTTCCTCGGCCAGTCGCTGGGCGTCCGGGAAGGCGCCGCGCTTCCAGAGGTAGCGGATGCGGTCGATGAGCAGCCGGCGGGGTTCGACCTCGGTGCAGTCACGGATGCCCGAGGGACGCAGATGGGGCCAGATGGCCTCGAACAGCGGCCACGTCCCGGGGTCGTCGGTGGGCTCGTCGACGTCGGGACGGGCGCCCGCCAGGACGGTGTGGACGACGTGCCGGGCACGTCGCTGCTCGTCCTTGGTGAGCTGGGAGCGGATCACGGCCTGGACCAGACGGTGGATCTGCACGCTGCTGCTGACCCGGTCGACCTTGGCGAGGGCCAGACGGGCAATCTCGCGGATCACCCGGCCCAGCATCAGGTTCTCCTGCAGTGCGGGGTCGACCTTCCGTAGCTCGTCGCGCATCTCCTTGCTGTACAGCAGCCGGGAGGAGATCGGCTCGGGAGCCATGAACGCGCACAGCTGGAGCAGCCGCACCGAGGCAGGGGAACGTTCCGCCAGGCGGGCGATCGAGATGTTCCACGTCGCGGCCACCGTCATCGGGTAGTCGGTGGGCTGGTTGAGGTCCAGGACGTGGGTCGTCTGCTCGGTGAGTTCGCGCAGGTACTCCTCCACGGGGGTGGCCGTTTCGGCGAGCCAGGCCGCCGCCTGCTCCACGGCCAGCGGCAGGTCACCGACCGTCTCCGCGACCCGGTCGGCCTCCTCGCCGCTCAGCCCGGGAGCACGCAGTGAGAGATGTTCGACGCTTTCCTGACGCAGGAACACATCGACCGTCAGTGAGGCACCCCGGTCGGCCCAGGCCTGGTTACGGGAGGTGACGAGGATGTGCCCGCCGCCACCCATCGGGAAGAACGGCGAGAGCACTGCGAGGTCGTCCGCGTTGTCGAAGACCAGCAGCCAGCGCGTGGTCGGCACTCCCCGGGCCAGCATCTGTACCGCTTCCTGGCTGGCCAGCGCCATGTCGTTGCCGCCGGGTGCCCCGATCCTGGAGCCGAGCAGGGCGAGCGAGTCCACGACGTTGTCGACGTGCTCGGCGGAGATCCACCACACCAGGTCGTAGTCGGCCATGAACCGGTGAACGTACTCCAGCGCCAGCTGGGTCTTGCCCACGCCACCGAGCCCGAACAGGGCCTGAGGGCGCGGCAGTACGACGGACATGCCGCTGCGGAGCTGCTCCCGTAGTTCGTCGAGGATGACGCCGCGCCCGGTGAAGGTGGTGTTGCGCTGGGGAGCGTTCCAGATGGCTGGTGCCCGGCCCGGGAAACGGGGGTCGGACGCTCCGGTGGCCACGGGCTCCGCCCGTAGGCCCAGGGCCTCCAGGAGGGCTCTGGCGCCGGACGTCTCGTCCATTCGGTGCAGGTCGACCAGGTCCGAGGTGTGGCCGGTCGGCCGGACGTCGTCCACGCGCGCGTGGGCGGAGACGGAGGCGGGAGCGGTCTGCAAAGTGTGGGTGAGGACGCGCCGTACCGACTCCGCGTTGCGGGACTTCTGGAAGGCGTGCGACAGCAGGAACAGCACACGGGTCTCCGCGCCGGGTCTCTCCCCGGGTTCGGTGGCCACGTCGTGCAGGGCCACCCGACAGCCGGCCCGTTTGAGCACGCCTTCGGTCCACTCGGCCCACATACGGTTCTCCGCCGCGTACGCCACGAGGACCTGCACCGTCCGCGTCGCCGGCGACTGCCGGGTGAACGCCTCCAGACAACGCAGCCGTACCGGTTCGGGCACCGGCGGCAACTGGGTGACCTCGCCGTCGGAGAGCACCGCTGTCAGCCGTTCGAAGGCCGACAGCAGGGAGTTCGCGATGCCGCTCTTGTCACCGACGGTGGCGAGAGTCTCCTCATAGGCGTAGTACGGGCGATAGGGGATCTCCACCGTGCCCCAGTACGTGGTCTGCTCCTCCGGGCTCAGCTCCTGCCCTTCGACCCCCTTGGGCAGCCCGTCGAACTTCAGCCGGGCCAGCGCTCGCCCCGCGTCGACCTTCTCCTTCTCGCCTTCGTCGATCCGCATCGGCACGGGCAGGACCCGGATGCGCCGCTTGCGGTAGCCCATGGCCACGGTCTGCGCGACGGCGGCGGCGCCGTCCAGCGCCTGGCCGCTGAGTGTGAAGCAGTCGACGAGCACGTCGGGCATCTGGATCGTGCAGATGTCCGCGTTGTCGGACAGGCCCGTGCGGCTGTCGATGAAGACGTAGTCGTACGACGCCTTCATGTCGTCGCGCAGCGCGTCCAGGAACAGACCGCCGCCGAGTCGCTCGTAGAAGTTGTCCCACTCGAATGAGGAGACGGTCGCCGAGTACTCCCGGTTCTGCCGTCCGGCGGACAGGAAGTCGAGGGTGCCGCCGTCCGGGAACGACAGGCCGAACCGCTCGGGTTCGAGGGAGACGGCGTGGTCCTCGACACGGGCGTAGTCCAGGTGCCAGGGCCCGGGGCGGGGTTCGCCCGTGGTGGCCGCCCAGGAGTACTCGGTGATGATGTCGATGACGCCTGAGGTCGCGGCCAGCGCGTTGGGGTCGAGGAACGGTTCGAAGAACCGGTGCAGGCCCGGCGCCTCCAGGTCCCAGTCGACGGCCAGCACGCGCTTGCCATTGGCCGCGAGGATCCAGGCCGTGTTGGCCAGGGCCATCGTGCGGCCCGTTCCGCCTTTGTACGAGTAGAAGGTGATGATGCGTCCGCCGGGCCGGGCCGTCATGCTTCTCCTCGGGGGTCGGGACCCGCGGTGGTGTACGGCGGGTAGGTGGGGCCCTTCAACCGGGGTTGCTCGAAGTGCGGGCCCTCGGGTGGGTGCGCCTCGGCCTTCTTGAGGTACTGCCTGGTCAGGTGTGCGACGACGGACGGCAGCACATCGGTGAATGCCTTGAGTGTCGGTACGCCGTTGACGGCGATCCGGAAGTCGGTACGGCGGCCGCGGTCCAGGATCGACGGGAGGGTGCGCTCGAGTTCGGCCTTGACCTGCCGTCCTTCGTCACCCTGGCAGGGGGTGTCCGCGCGGTTCCAGGGCACCACCGCCGCCACCCAGGGCTGGGCGGCGGAGTCGAAGGCCTTGAGTCTGCGTCTACGTTCCTCGTCGAGGATCGACCAGCAGTCGACGAGCAGCAGCGCGGGATGGCCGGACGGGCTGGATTCGGTACCGGGTTCGGCGTCGGCGCCCCCCCGTGGTGAGGTCGGCGGTGACCGGGTCCGAGTCGTCGAAGTCGGACACGGTGATCTGGTAGTCCAGCGACCGGATCAGCTCCTCCGCCAGCACGGGCAGCGGGCGTTGCGACTCGTTGTGATAGGGGTTCCACTTGAGGGCGTTGTCACCGTAGGGGCCGCTGCCACGGTGTTCCGGAACGGTGTGGCGGTTGGGTGCGGCCACGCTGACGTGGATCCGGCGGGGCCCGTCACCCGAGGGCCGGAAGGCGCTCGGCAGCGACTCGAACGGGCGGGGGTCGCTGGAAGGCAGCGGTGTCTCCTCGGCGATATGCACGATGCGCTGGGCCAGCATCAGCACGGTCTCGTCGTACTCGTCCCGCAGTCGCTTGAGCTTGATCAGTCCGTAGATTCCGTGGGACAGGTAACGCTCGCCGAAAGCCGTCTGCTCGACCTGGATGTTACGCACCGACTCCGGGAGCCGATTGAGGTCGACGCGGGTCCACAGCACAGGCACGATGGCCGGAATGTCGCCGACGCCCGTGTCCCGTGCCTGGCGCATACGGTCGGTGAAGGCGAACCACTCCCGACCGCAGTACGGACTGCTGAAGTAACGCGGGGAGTACAGCGGCACGAAGACCCGGCAGTGCGCGAGATTAAGGCTGAGCTGCTCCGGCCAGCCCTCTCCTGACCGCATCTCTCGGTCGATGAAACCCACAGGGCTGTCGTCGATGGCGGTGAGCTCAAGGATGTCCTTGCACAGGTCCTTGAAGAGCGTGTGCACCCAGTGGTTCGGGTCGCCGCTACCGGGCCCCGAGGACGGCGTATGGGCGTAACTCAGAAAGAAATAGGGCCTCTTGTCCGGAACGATCCGCCCCTGTGCGTACGTGTTCACATGCCCCCCGCCTCTGGACGCCCTCGTTCCCCCGCCGAAGAGTCATCTGGCCGGAGCCAACAATGTGCCTGACCCGTCCGGCTGCCGGATGGCGTGTTTCACGCCAATCATCTGCGATATCGGGACATGAGACTGCTTGCCGAGTCGACCGCGTCACGCACACCGATGTGCACGACCCGCCC
>NZ_LIQX01000639.1 GCF_001418475.1 Streptomyces ossamyceticus
CGCTGACCGTCGCCGCCGGGCCGCAGCACCGGCGGCTCGGCGGCGACGGTCAGCGTCCCCTGGTACGGCGCCCGCGCCAGCACGTCCCGCACCCGCGTGGCCAGCCGGTGCGCGTCGCCCACCGGCCGCAGCGGATAGTCCTTCCGCTCCCGTGTCCACGGTTCCTCGAACGCGAACCAGTCCACGGGCGCCGGAGCGGTCCCGGTGGCGAGCGCGTCCTCCAGGGCGCCCAGCCACTTCTCCCAGCGCGGCAGGTAGAAGTCGGCCATGAGGCCGTTCCACTCCCGGTTGCCGTACTCGTGCAGATCCCCCGCGTCGGAGGTGGCGCGCCCGCCCCACACCGTGACCAGGACCTTCGCGGTCCGTTCGAACTCCGCCCGCTCCGTGTCGTCCGTGGCGAGCAGCCGGGCGTCGTTGATCCACGGGCCCAGCAGGAACGCCCGGTGCGCGCCCGTCACCTCGTCAGACAACCGCATCAGCCGCAGCCACAGCGTCGACAGCGCCCGGAAGGTCGCCAGGTCCCCCCGCCGGTACGCTTCCCGCAGCTGCGGCAGGTACTGGCGGCCGCGGTGCGCGAGCGCCTGCCGCGCCACGTCCACCACGTCATGGGTGTACGCCGCGCTGCCCCGCCGCCCCTTCGCGACGCCGAGCAGCCCGGCGAGAGCCGCGTCGAAGCGGCCGGGGTCGTAGGTCAGGCTCCTCGGCGCGTACGTGGCGGCGCGGTCCGCGGCCAGGTCGGGGCGGGCGCAGAAGAGGGAGTCGTGGGGGTCGCTGCGCTCGGTGGCCCGGTGCTGGTACGCGGTGTCGTGCAGGGCCCGCCACGCCGCGCGGGCGGAGGCGTCGCGGCCGCCGTAGCGGAGATCGGCGTAGGAGGAGAACCAGGCGGCCCGGTCGATCCGCCTCGGTGTCCAGGCCAGTTCGGAGAACAGCTCGAAGGCGGCCGGGTCGCGGTCGGTGGCCTCCGGCAGATACGCCGTGCCGACCAGCGCGCTGCCCGGCTTGTCCCGCCAGGCGAAGAACTTCTCGTTCCAGATGTGGGCGCGTGCCCCGATCGTGGTCCGGCCGCCGAAGTTGGGGATCGTGCCGAAGCAGTACGGGGTGCCGCCCCAGTCGCGTTCCCGGTCCGTGACGTTCTTGTACCGGTCGGAGACTCCGTCGACGATCAGCATCCTCGATCTGTCGATGGCGTCGAGGAGTTCGGGCAGGGGGTTCTCCTGCCAGCCGAGGATCACCCAGGTGGCGCCGGGACGGGCCCGGTGGAGTGCGCGTTCGACGCCGCGGGCGGCGTCCGTGACGGGGACGTCGCCGGCGGTCCCGCCCTCGTGGAGCAGGTCCATCTTGAAGAGGTCGACCGCCCCGAACACCTCCTTGAGATGGCGGTAGAAGGAGGCGGCGACCCGGGTGAAGGATTCGGTGCGCGGGTCGAGCCAGTCGGGGCGCTCGAAGCCGTGCCAGACGCCCTGCGGGACGACGTGCGCGTCACCGCCGTTGCGCTCCACGAACTGCTTCGGCACATGCCCGTAGTAGCCGGGCAGCACGGGTGCCATGCCCAGTTCGCGCAGCCGGTCGGCGATACGGCGGCCGAGCGCGGCCCGGCGGGCGATCAGCGCGGGGGAGAGGGGCCCGCCGTACCCGGAGAGGTTCTGCAGCAGCCACCACGGCTGGTGCGAGGGGGCGGGCAGCCAGGCGCGGGCCTCCTCGTCCGCGTAGCCGAAGTCCTTCAGCAGCCGGTGGTAGACGGCCTCCATACCCGCGACGACCAGGACCTCGTTGCAGCCGTGCGCCGCCAGCAGGTCGATCTGGTGCTCCCAGTACGGCCAGTCCGCGTACGGGGCGGTGTAGCCGTCGTTGGTGTCGTT